>WRMB01000051.1 GCA_009777345.1 Micrococcales bacterium
GAAGGACCGTGCCCTGGCCGAGCTGGCGCGCCCGGCCGATCTCGACTGAGCAAGAATTCGAGTCTTCTGTCGCGGATTCGAGAGTTAAACTCTCGAATCCGCGACAGAAGTCTCGAATCGGTGCGGTGTGCTACGGGGCCAGGCGCAGGCCGCGGGGAGTGAGGCGGAAGCCTGCATCGCGCAGGGCTGTCGCGGCGGGGGTGTCCAGGCCCGGGCCGGGGATATCGGCGCTGTCGATGCGGGCGATGGTCAGGCGGCCGGTGCGGGGGACGACCGCGGCCAGGCCTTGGGCGGCGGACGCCAGCACCAGCGGGTCGGTGGACCAGGTGAGCAGGCTGCGGGCGCCGCGTTCGACGTAGGCGGCCAGGGCGCCGTCGGCCAGCACGACCAGTGCACCGGCCTTGCGGCCGGGGCGGTGGCCGTCCCGGGCGGGCCAGGCCAGGGCGGCGCCGTAGGGGTTGGCCGGGTCGGCAGCGGCCAGCACGACGACCTGGGGAGTCGAGTCCGCGCCGGTCGTGAGGGGGTCGGTGCGTTCGGCTGTCTGGGCGTCGACCCTCAGACGGTCGACGGCACCGGGCAGGGCGAACTGGGAACCGCCGAGGTGCTCCACGAAGTAGCCCCGGCGGACCTGGCCGGATTCCTCCAGGGCGGCCAGGACCCGGTAGACGTTGCCCAGCTCGACTCCGGACAGGCCCTCGGCGCCCGCCGTGGCTCGCGACCACACACCGTGCCGGTCGAGCAGCTGGGCGGCTGCGGCGTGGGCGCGCTGTGTGGGGTCTTCGACTCGTGGTGGGAGCAGCGACCAGCGGCCCTGGCCGAGCCGGGCCCGGCCGGATGGTGCCGTGGGGCGCGCGATGCCCGCCGGGCGTAGTGCGAGACACCCGGACAGCGTGCGTCCGCGTGGTGTCGCCCGCGGTGTGCGGTGGGCGGTGGTGCGGGCCGCCAGCCAGGCCCTCAGCGGAACCCACCCGTCGTTGGTGACCAGCCCGGCCCACACCAGGTCCCACAGGACGGTGGTGACGAGCTGTTCGGTGACCGGTTCGTCGGACGAGCCCGCGACCTTGGCCGTGAGCGGCCCGAGCATCCACCCGCCGCCACCGGCCAACGCTTCCAGGACCGCGGCGTGCACCGGGCTGTCTGGCTGGCCGTCCGGTGGGATGCCAACCGGGGGCAGGGTGAGGTCGGCCACGTCGGTGGGGTGCAGGGACACCATTCCGTCGTGGGCGCCGAGCGAGCCGTGCCCGGCCCACAGCACCTGCCCGGCCGTCATGAGCTCGTCGAGCATGGTCGGGGTGTAGTCCGGTACCCGGGCGGGCAGAACGTGCGTCTCGACCGCCGAGGCGGGCATCACCACCCCGGCCAGCTGTTCGACCACCCGGGCCACGCCGTCGACGCCCCGCAGGTCGCCGGTGGCCGACACGACATCGCGGCCCACAGGGCGCACTCCCTGCCAGCGGGGCAGGAACACGCCCAGGGCCTGCTGGTTCACCGGCTCGACCTGCCCGCGTAAGACCGCCAGGGAACGCCGTCGCAGCAGACGCAGCACGTCGGCGTCGCACAGCTCGTCGCCGGTACCGCCCAGTATCTCGGGTCGCAACGCCCCGCGGACCAGGGCACCGGTGCGTTCCAGCCGGGCCGCTACTTCGCCGACGACGGCGACACCCAGCCCGAACCGTCGGGCCAGGCTGGCCACGGTGAACGGTCCGTGGGTGCGGGCGTGGCGCCGGACCAGGTCGCCCAGCGGGTCGGGTACCGGTTCGGTGAAGACCTCCGGCACGCCGACGGGCAGGGCCACGCCGAGCCCGTCGCGCAGCCGTCCCGCGTCCTCGACGGCGGCCCACTGCTGCCCGCGGTCCGGGTCGACACCGGCCAGGCGCAGGCTGATGGCTCTGCGGTCGGTCACCAGGGCAGCAAGCCAGGTGGTGACCTGATCGGCCAGTGCGGGGCGCACCCGGGCCACCAGGTCGTCCAGGGGGAGCGGGCCCTGACGGCGCAGCAGGTCCGCCAGCTGTTCGACCGAGCCGGCCTGACGTCCGGGGACGGTGCGGGCCAGCTCGGCCTCCACCTGCTCCACGGCGTCCGGGTCGAGCAGGTCGGCCAGGTTGCCTCCGTCACCGCCGCCCAGCAGCTCGGTGAGCAGGGCCGGGTCGAGGGTCAGGGCCGCGGCCCGGCGTTCGGCCAGCGGGGCGTCCAGGTCGTAGAGGAACATCGCGCTGTAGCCGAACAGCAGCGACTGGGCGAACGGTGAGGGGCGGGCCGTGGTGACCTCGTGCACCCGGACCCGGCGGGCCCGCACATCGGCCATGAGACACCTCAGGGCCTGGGTGTCGAAGTCGTCGCGCAGGCATTCCCGGACGGCCTCCAGCACGATGGGGAACTCTGGGTAGGCCGAGGCTACCCCCAGCAGATGGGCGGCCCGGTGGCGCTGCTGCCACAGCGGTTGGCGACGGTCGGGCCGACGGCGGGGCAGCAGCAGCGCCCGGGCCGCGGCCTCCCGGAAGCGGGCGGCGAACATGGTCGACGAGGACAGCTGGGCCTGGACCGCGTCGTCGATCGCGTCGGGGTCCAGCAGCAGATCGTCCAGGCCGATCACAGGGCCCTCGTCGGACGAGGCGGGCGGGGGAGTACGCGGGTCGGCCCACTGGTCGACGGCGGGTTGTGACACATCGGGCAGGCGCAGCACGATCCCGTCGTCGGAGTGCATGGCGGCGACGTCGACGCCGAAGCGTTCCTGCAGGCGCCCGGCCACGACCAGCGCCCAGGGGGCGTGCACCTTGGCGCCGTAGGGGGAGTGCACGACGACCCGCCAGTCGCCTAGCTCGTCGCGGAACCGTTCGAGCACCACCACCCGGTCGCTGGGGACCTCACCGGTGGCCTGGCGCTGCTCGTCGAGGTAGGCCAGCAGGTTGTCGCTGGCCCACGGGTCGAGTCCGGCGGCGCGGACCCGGGCAGCGGCCTGCTCGCGGGGCAGCGCGACCACCTCGCGCACCCAGGCGCCCATGGCGGCACCCAGCTCGGCCGGTCGGGCCGGCCGGTCGCCGTGCCAGAAGGGCAGCCGCCCGGGCAGCCCGGGGGCGGGGGTGACAAGCACCCGGTCGGGGGTGATCTCCTCGATGCGCCAGGTCGACGAACCGAGGGTGAAGGTGTCGCCCACCCGCGACTCGAAGACCATCTCCTCGTCGAGCTCGCCGACCCGTTTACCGCCGCGGGCCCGCCCTCCGGAACGTTCCTCGTCGGCCTGGACTCCTTCAGCCGACCCTGCTCCGGCCAGGAACACACCGAACAGGCCCCGGTCGGGGATGGTCCCGCCGCTGGTCGCGGCCAGCCGCAGGGCGCCGGGCCGGGCCGTCAGGCGGTCGTGCACCCGGTCCCAGACCAGGCGCGGACGCAGCTCGGCGAAGTCCTCGCTCGGGTAGCGGCCGCTCAGCATGTCGAGCACCGCACGCAGCGTCGCGTCGCCCAGGGTGGCGAACGGGGCGGCCCGCCGCAGCACCACGGCCAGGTCGGCCACAGCCCAGTCGTCGGTGGCGACCATGGCGACGATCTGCTGGGCCAGCACGTCCAACGGGTTGGCGGGGACGTGCAGCGCTTCGATCTGCCCGGCCACCATCCGTTCGGCGATCACCGCCGCGGCCACCAGCTCGCCCCGGAAGGTCGGGAAGACCACCCCACGTGAGACGGCGCCGACCTGGTGACCGGCCCGGCCCAGACGTTGCAGCCCCCCGGCCACCGACGGGGGAGCCCCGACCTGGACCACCAGGTCCACCGCCCCCATGTCGATACCCAGCTCTAACGAGCTGGTCGCGACCACCGCGGGCAGGAGCCCCGCCTTGAGCTCGGACTCGGTGCGGGTCCGTTCCGCGCGTGACATCGACCCGTGGTGGGCGCGGGCCAGTACGGTCCTGGCATCGCGGGTGTCGACCCCGGCGCTGGTGCCTGACGCACTGGGCTCGGCCGCTGGCTGGGCCACCCCCGGGTCAGGGACCGCGGCTCCTTGTCGCACCGCCCAGATCTCGTTGATCCGGCTGGTCAGACGCTCAGCAGCCCGTCTGGAGTTGGTGAATACCAAGGTCGAACGGTGAGCCGCAACCAGGTCCACCACCCGCTCGTGCACGTGCGGCCAGACCGACGACGACCGGACCGCGCTGTTCTCCGCCGCTGGCTGCAGCATCGACGACGGTGTCGATGAGTTCTCCGGGGTCCGCAACGACACCGGGAGCAGACGGGCCGAGACGGGAGCCGGACCAGGGTCGGACCCCGCGACCAGGTCGGTACCAGGTGCGGTGGTCAGGTCGGACAGGTCCGGTACCGCGACGGCGACCCGAACTTCGATCTGTTTGGTCGCCGGTGGGGCGACGACGGTGACCGACCGTCCGCCGTCTGGGGGTGTCCGTGATCCTGACAAGAACCGCGCCACGGTGTCGACCGGCCGCACCGTGGCCGACAGCCCCACCCGCTGGGCCGGCCCAGGCCCCCCCTCGCCGTCCAGCAGCGCGTCGAGACGTTCCAGCGACACGGCCAGGTGGGCGCCACGCTTGGTCCCGGCCAGGGCGTGGATCTCGTCGACGATGACGGTCCGCACTCCCGACAGCCCGGCCCGCGCCGCCGAGGTCAGCACCAGGAACAACGACTCCGGGGTCGTGATCAGCACGTCCGACGGCCGGGTGGCGAAGGCCCGGCGCTGCGCGGGCGGGGTGTCCCCGGTGCGGATCGACACGGTGACGTCGGTCAGGGACGTCCCGGACCGGGTCGCGGCCTGGCGCACCCCCACCAGCGGCGAGCGCAGGTTGCGCTCCACATCAGTCGCCAGCGCCTTCAGCGGCGAGACGTACAGCACCCGGCACCGGGCCGCCGGGTCGTCCGGCGCCGGCGCGCTGACCAGCTGGTCGATGGCCCACAAGAACGCCGCCAGGGTCTTGCCCGACCCGGTCGGCGCCACGACCAGCGCATGATGCCCCGCCGCGACCGCCTCCCAGGCCCCGACCTGCGCAGCCGTCGGCGCGTCGAAGGCCCCGGAGAACCAGTCCCGGGTCGGCGCGGAGAACCGCGCCAGAGCATCGCTCGTCGGCACCAGGTCATTGTGCCCGCGACCACCCACACGAGGAACAGCGACCTTGACGTCATGTGAGCGCGTATCGAGGTCCGGGTGGCGAACGCCCGACGCTGCGCGGCGGGGTCCGGACGGACACCTGTTCGCTAGATCCGGACGACCGTCACGTGGCGGTCTGTGAGTACTTCCAGGTCGTCGCGGTCGCTCGTCAGGACGGTGACACGGTCGGTCTGGGAGTTCGCCAGGGCGGCGACGTGGGCGTCGACCACGCCGACGCGTCGCAGCTGCAGGAGCTGGACGCACTGGCGTGACCGCGGTTCGTCGAGCGGGTCGACCTGCGGGTGCAGGCGGTTGAGCTCGGCCAGCCTCCGGTCGCTGCGGTTCCATCCGGCTTCCACCATCACCGTCGCGGGGACCTTGATATGGGGCGTCTGGTGGCCCTGCTTGCGAGCGACCGCGGCGCTGAGGTGGGCGATCACTCGGACGTGCTTGGGATGCTGCTGGTCCATCAGGGCCTGGACGGCCTCGTTGTCGAGCACGAGCCTCATGCCGCCCGGGTCTCCCTGCGGAGGGCTTCCTGGGCGTGCACCCAGATGATGACGTCGTCGGGGCTGGCGTCTGGGCGGTCGGCGACGATCTGCTCGGCGGCCCGCTGGAACACCGCCCGCCCGAGTTCGGTCAGCGGATCGCGGTCCTGCTCGGCCAGGGCGAACGCCACGTCCGCCAGTGTTGGTCGGGACTGTGGGTGTCGAGCCAGGTACGCCTCCAACCCGGAGCGGAACACCAGTCCGCGGAGCGCTTCTGCGATGCCCTGCTCGACGAGGTCGCCCATCGGCTCGGTGAGGCCCAGATGCTCCCGGGCGAGGTCCTGGGCCTGCTTGATGTTGGAATGGATCCGCACCGAGGTGACCGACGAGTCCGATGTCGGTTCCTCGAGCAGCTCGATGACGCGGTCGATCGCCTGTTCGATGTCCACACCAAGATACTACATCGTGTAGTAGGTGCCCGTCACCGTCTGGGGCAGGGCATCGATGCTGCGGGCGAGACGCGCGGTCACTCTGGTGCGCGGGCCGGGAGGAGGCGACGCAGCGGTCCTGGCAGCCACCAGTTCCACCGGCCGAGGACGGTCATGGTGGCGGGGACCAGGAGCATCCGTACGACGATGGCGTCGACGAGGACGGCGATGGCCATACCTGCGCCCAGCTCCTTGATGGTGAGTATCCGGCCCAGGGCGAAACCGGTGAAGACCAGGGCCATGACCAGGGCCGCGGAGGTGATGATGCGGCCCGAGCGCTGCATTCCGACGGCGACGGCGTCGTCGTTGTCGGCACCAGCGTCGTAGGCCTCCTTGATGCGGGAGACGAGGAAGACCTCGTAGTCCATCGCCAGGCCGAAGCCGAACAGCAGCAGCATAGGCAGCATGTACGCTTCCAGGCCGTCAGCGGGGATGATGCCGAGCACGCCCGCCAGGTGGCGGTCCTGGAACACCCAGACCAGCACACCCAGGGTGGCCAGCAGGGTCAGACCGTTGGTGACCAGGGCCTTGAGCGGGATGAGCACGGAGCGGGTCATGAACAGCAGCAGCCCGAAGGTGGTGATGGCGATGAAAAGGACCACCCACCACACGCGCTGGAGCACCTCCTGCTCGAAGTCCACGACGGCTGCCGCGTCACCGGTGACCAGCGCACCAGGCAGGGTGTCGTCGGCCCGCAGGGCGGCCAGCGTGCTCTCCTGGTCCTGCTGGCGCTGGTAGGCGCTCCCCAGGTGGACGCTCACCCGCACGTACCCGTCACCGGCGGACGCATAGGCGGCGACGACCGCAGGCTGGTCGGTCACGACGGCGGCCGCCCACTGCTGGGCCTGGTCCAGCGTGGCCTGCGTCGAGACGACCAGCAGGTCCGAGCTCTGCAGCGCAGGGAACTGCTCGGCGGTGTCGACGAAGAAGTGCTTGGACGGCGAACCGTCGGGCAGGGTCTCGATGCCCTCGGCCTGGGTGCGCAGGCCCAGCACGGGCGAGGCCACGACGAGCAGCGCCACGAACACCCCGCCCATCACCCACCACGGGCGGCGCTGCACGTGACGGGCCAGCCGCGAGAACACCCCGTGCTCGGGGGGCGTGTCGCCCAGCAGCCGGTGCGCCCAGCGGACGCCCGGGATCCTGAGCACCGGGGACGTGCGACGGATCCGCTCCCCGGCCAGCCGCAGCAGGGCCGGCACCAGCGTGACGGCCGTGCTCATCGCGATGACGATCCCGACCAGTGCCGCGAGCCCGTAGCCCTGGAGGATGGGCGTGGGGAACAGCAGCAGCCCGGAGACGGCCACCGCGACCGTGAGGGCCGAGAACACCACCGTGCGGCCTGCCGTGCGCAGCGCGGCCACCATCGCGTCGGCCAGGGCTTCGTGGCGGGTCATCTCCTCGCGGTAGCGCGACACGACGAGCAGCCCGTAGTCGATGGACACGCCCAGCGCCAGCACCGTCACCACGTTGACCGCTGAGCTGTGGAAGAACGTCAGCGGGGCCAGGCCGTACATCACCCCGAAGGCGCAGGCGATGGTCGTCAGCGCGCCCACCAGCGGCATCCCCGCCGCCAGCACCCCGGAGAACACCAGGATCATGACTCCGAGCGCCAGCGGCAGGGAGATCATCTCGCCCCGGGTGAGCTCGCTGGTCATCATCGCGTCGTGCTCGTCCCACAGGGCCCACCGCGAACCGACGGCGCCGTCGGCACCGGGCAGCGCGGTCGTGACGCGGTCCACCAGGTCGTCCAGGGCCGCGCGGGCGGCGGTGTCCAGCGCCCGGCCCTGGTTCTCGGTGAGGTCCGGCTGCGGCTCGACCATGACGATGACGCCGCGGCCGTCGGAGGCCAGCAGCGACGCGACCGCCGGGTCGGCAGGGCCCTCGGGCGTGGTGAACGGGTCGGTCACCGCCGCGACGTGCGGCAGCGCGGCGATCTGCTGACGGGTGGCCGCCAGCTCGGTGGCCAGCACCTGCTGCACGTGCCGGTCGGTGAGGTCCACACCGCTGAGGGTGGCCAGCGTGGTGTAGCCGCTGGAGTCGTCGGTCAGCAGCTCCCACGCCTGCATCGACTCCGAGCTGGGCGCCAGGCCGCCGACCGACTCGGTCTTGGCCTGCAGCGTGGATCCGAGCACCCCCAGCGAACCGACGGAGAACCCCACGGCGGCCAGGACCAGCCAGGTGACGACGACAGCCCAGGGGTGGTGCCACACCAGCGCGCCGAGCCGACCCCAGCCGTCCCGACGTGGGGGCCGTCCTGGGGGACCGGCCGGAGCGTCCTGCACGACAGGTCCTGTCTCGGTCAGCGCGTCCTTCACGGTCGCGATCCTTCCCCAGCGCACGGGTCCACATCAAGGTCGGGGCTGAGCCGACCCGGAACGGCCGGACTGATGCCGCCCCGACCCTGCCAGGCGTCGCGCCGCCTGCGCATCGGCCGGAAGGACGATCATCGCACGGTGCGACCGTCCTGCGGGGGGAGGGCGGGGCCGTGGAACCGTCGCCCTCGCCCGCCTGGGCTCTGTGGCAGGCTGGGTGGGTGCGCTACCGGGAGTTCGACGATCTGGTCACCGAGGTGCTGGGCGCGGTCCAGGGACCGGTGCAGGTACGCACGTTGCACCTGGGTGCGCTGGCCGACCGCACGGCTGCGCAGGCGCTGGCCGACGGGGTGGAACCGGCGGCGGTCTGGCACGCCCTGGCTGACGAGCTCGGTATCGACGACGCGCACCGGTGGGGCGGACCGCACCACAACGCCCCGCGGCGGCCTCGGACGTGACCCGCTCGGTACGGGCCCGGTGCCCCGCGTCCTGGGGCCTGCCGCCTGGACGGACGGGGCCGACGTCCGCCGCGTGCGCCCAGACCGCCCCGCGGTGCGAGACGGTGCGGCTCGTCCCCGGTGACCGGGTGAGTTTCTGAGGCTGGGCGGCGGTGCACGTCGTCGGCCCAGGTCGGCCCGAGCCGTCGGCCGCTAGAGCTGTTCGCGCAGGGCCCGCATGGCTTTCTTCCGCACCGACCGTTCCAGCCGGTCCAGGTACAGGTGCCCGTCGAGGTGGTCCATCTCGTGCTGCAGCGCCCGGGCCATGAGCTCGGTGCCCTGCACCACGACCTCGTTCCCGTCCAGGTCGGTGCCGACGACCCGGGCGTACCAGGCGCGTTTCGTCGGGTACCACAGGCCGGGCACGGACAGGCAGCCCTCGTCGCTGTCCTGGTACTCGTCGGTGGAGACCTCGGCCAGCACCGGGTTGAGCACGTAGCCGACCTCGTCGTCGATGTTCCAGGAGAACGCGCGCAGGCCAACCCCGATCTGGTTGGCGGCCAGCCCGGCCCGCCCCTCGGCGTCGACCGTGTCGAGCAGGTCCTGGACCAGGCCGCGTACCCGGTCGTCGACCGTGGTGATCGGTTCGCACGGGGTACGCAGGACGGGGTCGCCGACGACACGGATCTCTCGCATGGCCATGCTCCGATCCTGCCACGTCCCGGCCGGGTCCGGTGCACGACGGGCGTGCCGCGCGGGCCCGGGGGGCTGGCACAGCGACGCCCGGAGCGGTCGGAACACTCCGGGCGTCGGTCTGTGGGGAGGGCTCAGTCGCCCTCGGGACGCTGCGTCGGCACGCCGAGCAGCAGGTTGCGGACCTCGTCCTCGCGGAACCGGCGGTGGCCGCCCAGGGTTCGCACGGCGGAGAGCTTACCGGCCTGGGCCCACCGGGTGACCGTCTTGGGGTCCACACGGAACAAGACTGCGACCTCGCCGGGGGTGAGGAGGTTTCCCTGAGACAGATCGTTGGCGACAGTGGTGCGCATGGTATGTCCTCCAGTCGTTCGGTAGCTCGGCCGACCCTGTGGGTCCCGGTTGCTTTGCGTCCCCACCTTACGGCGGGTTTGCCCTTCTCGCTGACAAGAGAACTATGCCCGATTCGTCAACTAGAGGCAAGTCGTCCTGGTCCGGCTCAACGGGTGAACGCAGGGCTCTCACCAGTGGTTTCGCATGGTCTTCGGTTAACCCAAACGGAGCAGCGAACGGGTTGTGCGACGGGTTCGACGGCGGTGCGCAACAGGTTTCGCACGAGTGTCCGTTGGTCGCCCGCGCGACAGGTCTGCCGCCGGTCGATCGTTGCGGAAGAATATTTCGACGGTCGCAACCTCACTGTCGACCCTTCTGCCCTGAACGGAACCTCGGCGTGTCGGTCCGATGTCTCGACCTCGGGGACTGGTGAAGAAGATGCGGGGTACTGAGACAGTGACGAGCGTGCCGACCACGGTGCGGCGGAGCTGCGGGCGACAATGGCGGCATGGAAGATGCATTCTGGGACTACATCAGCCTGACGGGCTGGCAGGTGCTGGCTCTCGTCGTCAGCACGTCGGTGCTGTTCTGGTTCTTCAGCTTCTTGATGAGGGTCTTCAGGTCTCGGTTGCAGCTGCGGGTCTCGGTCTCCAGCCTGGCGCTGATGACGCTGGTCGGCGCCGTCACGGCGCGGTCGATGCTGGGGGACCGTCCGACACTGGCTGCCGGGGTCGTCTGCCTGGGTGTGATGCTCGGCTGGGAGGCGGTCTTCCGTGCCTGGCGACGCTGGCGGCGGCAGCCGCCCCGCCCGGCGCGTGCGGTCGTCGTCGACGGTCGTGCTGACCCTGATGCGGTGCGCCAGGTGGGTATCACCGAGTCTGACCTGTGGGTCCGCCTGCGCCGGGCTGGGGTCTTGCGGCGCACCGACGTCCGTGTGGCGATCGTGGAGACCGACGGGACGCTGACCGTGATCCGCCCGGGCCAGCCGGTCGATCCTGAGCTGCTGGCCGATGTCGTGGGACTGCCAGACTCGATCCGCCAGGGAAGCTGAGCCCGGCGGTTCTCCTGCGGGCCACGACGGTTGCGGTCAGGGGTGCTTGGCGGCCTTGCGAGCGGCGGTCTCGGTGGAGAAGGTGCGGGGGAAGCCGCTGGCGTTGAGCTGGGGGTTGCCGTCAGCGTCGACCAGCCAGAACTTGCCCTTGCCGTCCGGGCTGGGTTCCCACAGCGGGGCGTCGTCGTCGGTGGTGGTCATATCGGCCAGGGCGGACGCGACCTTGCGCCGGGCGATCAGCTCGGACGCGGAGTTCATGGTCAGACCAGTCTGGAACCAGGTGCCGTCCGGCTTGGTCCACCGCACATGGGTGGACCTGCGGACCTCGACCGTGCCGCCAGCCTTGCGGAACTGCCGGACGAGAGGTTCGAGGTCCTTGTTGATGCCCAGTCCCATCTTGTCCTTCCGTCCTGGTCATGACGACCGTCTACCGCAGTGTCTCCACAGCCGAGGCACAAGTCCACTTGGCACGCACCCGTGCAGGTCAGGGGCGCAGCAGTCCGGAGGGCGCCTCGCCACTACCCGTCACCGACCGGTGACGAAGGCCCTTCGCAGGCCCGTGCAAGGGGTGGCACACCGATCGAGCGGATCTGAAGAGCTGACTCCTGCACACCGGGCGACCGGTGGGGGACGAGTGGGTTCCTACGGTCCTCAGCTGTAGGCGACTGTCGCCACCACGTTCCCCTGGCAGGCAGTCGACCTGCGAGCCAGCGGGCTGCCCCTGGCTGCGATCGGTCGCCAGTTAGGCTTCACGTTTCACACGTCGTAGTAGAGCTCGAACTCGTGGGGGTGGGGGCGTAGGCGCAGGGCGTCGACCTCGGCGGAGCGCTTGTAGTCGATCCAGGTGGAGATCAGGTCGCCGGTGAAGACGTTGCCGACGGTGAGCCAGTCGTGGTCGGCCTCGAGGTTGTCCAGCACCTCGGCCAGCGAACCGGGGACCTGGGCGATCTGGGCGTGCTCCTCGGGGGGTAGCTCGTACAGGTCCTTGTCGACCGGCTCGGGGGGTTCGATGCGGTTCGCGATACCGTCCAGGCCGGCCATGAGCATGGCCGCGAAGGCCAGGTAGGGGTTCGACGAGGGGTCGGGGACGCGGAACTCGATGCGCTTGGCTTTCGGGTTGGAGCCGGTCACCGGGATGCGGATGCAGGCCGAACGGTTGCCGGCCGAGTAGACCAGGTTGACCGGGGCCTCGAAGCCCGGCACCAGGCGGTGGTAGGAGTTCACCGTCGGGTTGGTGAAGGCCAGCAGCGACGGGGCGTGCCGGAGCAGGCCGCCGATGTACCAGCGGGCCAGGTCGGACAGACCGGCGTAGCCCTTCTCGTCGAAGAACAGCGGCTTGCCGCCCTTCCACAACGACTGGTGCACGTGCATGCCCGAACCGTTGTCGCCGAACAGCGGCTTGGGCATGAAGGTCGCGGTGCGGCCGTCGGCGGCGGCGACGTTCTTCACCACGTACTTGAACAGCTGCACCTTGTCGGCCGAGGCGGTCAGCGTGTCGAAACGGTAGTTGATCTCGGCCTGGCCCGCCGTGCCGACCTCGTGGTGGGAACGCTCGACGCCCAGGCCCAGGGCGTCGAGCTGCAGGCAGATCTGGTCGCGCAGGTCGGCGAAGTGGTCCACCGGCGGGACCGGGAAGTAGCCGCCCTTGTACGGCGTCTTGTGGCCGAGGTTCGGCTGCTCGTCGCGACCGGTGTTCCAGGCCGCCTCGATCGAGTCGATGTAGTAGAACGAGGCGTCCTGACGGGTCTGGAAACGGACGTCGTCGAAGATGTAGAACTCCGCCTCCGGGGCGAAGAACGCCGTGTCGGCGATCCCGGTGGACCGCAGGTACGCCTCGGCCTTGGTGGCGACCTGGCGGGGGTCGCGGCTGTACGGCTCGTCGGTGTAGGGGTCGACGATGGCGCAGTTGACGTTGAGGGTTTTCTCGGTCCGGAACGGGTCCAGACAGGCCGTGGTGACGTCAGGGATCAGCTTCATGTCCGACTCGTTGATCGCCTGGAAGCCACGGATCGACGAACCGTCGAACATCTGGCCGTCGACGAAGAAGTCTTCGTCGACCATCGCCGCCGGGACGTTGAAGTGCTGCATGACGCCAGGCAGGTCGCAGAACCGGACGTCGACGAACTTCACGTCTTCGCTCGAGATGAACGCCAGTACTTCTTCGGGCTTGCTGAACATCCGCTGCTCCTCGGTCGGTCGCGCCCGCCGGGGTGCGGACAGGCAGTCGTGAGGCTACGGGCGGGTCGTTACCCGCCGGTACCCGCGATGTTTCGGTGTCGTTACGCTACCGGCGCCTCAGCGGCCCCGCAGACCCTTGCGGTCGGGCCGCGCCCGCATCGGGTCGACGCCCTTGGGCACCGGGAGCTTGGCCCCGCCCATCGCGACGAGGCGCTTGTTCACCGCGGCCACCTCTTGCTTGGTGATCGCCGGCTTGAGCTTGGACAGGTGCCGGGTGAGCTTGCGCAACGGGACCTGGCCCTCGCCGTTGCCCATCTGCACCAGGGTGACGGGAGCCCCGGCGACCACCCGGGCGCAGCGCTGGCGCTCCTTCTCCAGCAGCCGCCCCACCCGGTGCGGCGGTCCTTCGCTGACCAGGACCACCCCGGCCCGGCCGACACAACGGAAGACCGCGTCCTGCTGGGGGGTGACGGCCGTCGGCTCCTGCGCGAACAGCCACCCGCGCCGCAGGGTGGACAGCGCGGCGTACGTGGCGCCGGGCTGGCCCTCGATCTGCGAGTAGGCCGCCACCTCGACCCGGCGGGACAGGAAGACCATCGCGGCGACCAGGCCGAACGTGAACCCGAGCAGGCCCCAGTACCAGTACATGCCGTTTACCAGGCCACCGACGACGACGAACACCGTGGTGACGACCACGACGATCGCGGCGAGGATCCACACGGTGTGCCGGTCGTACCGCTGGGTGATCTTGTAGGCCTGCCACAGGTGGTGGTACCAGCGGGTCTTCTTGGGCTTCTTGGTCTTCGCGGGTTCGGCCGACGTCTCGGCGCTAGCAGACTTGCGGGCCATGGTGCGTCAGTCTAGCCGCCGGTCTGGGGCTGCGGGTGCGCACCGGCCGTGCGCATCGCAGGATGGTCGGACGCGGCGTTTCGCGTAGAGTCCTGCCAGAGTTGTCATAGAGTCGTGGCGGATGAGGTCCGACCGTCGTTCCGGAAGGGAAGGTCGTAGTGAAGATCCTGATGAGCGTCTCGTCGCGGCACGGTGGTACGTCCGAGATCGGTGCGCGGGTGGCGCAAGGTCTTCGCGACAGCGGCTACGACGTCGAGGTGGTCCTGCCGGACGACGTGACCCGGGTGGACCAGTACGCCGGGGTCGTCCTCGGCACCTCGGTGTACGTCGGGCGGGTCGGGCTGGACATCAAGGACCTGGTAGAACGCCAGGGCGCGGCCCTGCGCGGACGTCCGGTGTGGATGTTCTGGTCCGGGCCGGTCAACGACCAGCCCGAGCGGATCCCGGTGCCGGAGGACGTCGTGGACGTCGCCCAGAACGCCGGTGCCCGGCAGGTCCACGTCTTCGGCGGGAAGGTCGTCCGCGAGACGCTGACGGTGACGGAGAAGTCGCTGCTCGCGCGGGTCCCGGTAGAACCCGGCGACCACCGCGACCTGGACGCCGCCTACGCCTGGGGCCGTCGCGTGGCCGAGGAGATGGGCAACAGCTGGTCCGGGTCGGGGTCGCCCGCCGGTCGCTGAGCGCCGCCGACCTCGATCGGCGGGCTGCCGCCTCTCGGCGGGTCAGCCAGGCGCGCGCAGGCACGCCCTGACCCAGCGGGCCGCCGCCGTGACGTCCGGGTGGGAGAACCGGAAACCGGAGGACCGGAGCACCGCGGGGTCGGCCCGGGTGGACCCGAGCACCTCGCTGGCGAGGTCGCGCAGGACGAGCCGCAACGGCAGCCCGGGCACCCGCAGCACCGCCCGGCGGCGCAGGTGCGCGGCCAGCGTGCCGATCAACTCGGCGTTGGGGGTGGCGGTGGCCACGAGGTTGACCGGCCCGTGCACGTCGGCGCTCAGCAGGTGCTCGATCGCCCGGACCTCGTCGGCCAGGGTGATCCACGACCAGTACTGCCGACCGGAGCCGATCCGGGCGAGCCCGGCCCGGATCGTCGGCAGCAGCCGGGCCAGCGCACCACCGTCGGGCGACAGCACGATCCCGGTGCGCAGCAGCACCAGCCGGCAGCCGGACTCCGTGGCGGGCTGCGCCGCCGCCTCCCAGCGGCGCACCACGTCGGCGAGGAAGGTGTCGCCGTACGGCTCGTCCTCGGTGAGCCGGTCGTCGCCGCGGTCGCCGTAGGCACCCACCGCCGAGGCCTGGACGAACACCGACGGGGGATCGTCCAGGCCGTTGATCGTGCGGGCCAGCAGCCCGGCCGTGCGCACCCGGGACGCGACGATCTCCCGACGGCGTTCCCGGCCCAGCCCGAGGGGTGCTCCGGCCAGGTCCACCACCGCGTCCGCCCCGTCCAGGACCGCCGGGTCGAGGCGGCCCAGACCAGGGTCCCAGGTCGCCTCGTCCAGTTCCTGGGTCGGTGCGCGGACCAGCCGGACGATATCGTGCCCGCCGTCGCGCAGCACCGGCAGCAGGGCCTGCCCGACCAGCCCGTGCGAACCCGCGACGACGATGCGCATGGCGGCTACAGGCCGAGGTCGGAGTCGAAGGCACCCTCTTCGACCCGCGCCTTGACGGCGGCCAGGTAGCGGGCGGCGTCGGCCCCGTCGACCAGACGGTGGTCGTAGGACAGCGACAGGTAGCACACCGAGCGGATCGCGATCGACTCCGACCCGTCGGCCGTGGTGACGACCGCCGGACGGCGCACCACCGCGCCGGTCGCCAGGATCGCCGAGGTGCCCGACGGCACGATCGGCGTGTCGATGAGCGCACCGGTCGACCCGGTGTTGGTCACGGTGAACGTGGCGCCGGACAGCTCGTCCGGGGTGATCTTGTTGTCCCGGGTGCGGGCCGCCAGGTCGACGATGCCACGGGCGATACCGGCCAGCCCCAGCGCCCCGGCGTCGTGCAGCACCGGCACGACCAGACCCCGCGGGGTGTCCACCGCGATCCCGACGTTCTCCGTCGCCGGGTAGAGGATCTGCGTCCCGTCGAGCAGGCCGTTGACCTTCGGGTAGGTGCGCAGCGCCTCGACAGCGGCCTGCACGAAGAACGGCAGGAAGGTCAGCGGTGCGCCGTGCCGGGCGACGAAGGCGGCCTTGGCCTGGGCCCGCAGCGTCGCCACCGCGGTGACGTCCACCTCCACGACGGTGGTCAGCTGGGCCTGGGTCTGCAGGGCCTCGACCATCCGCTGGGCGATGATCTGGCGCAGCCGACCGGCTTTCTGGGTGGTGCCGCGCAGCGGGGAGACCGGGCCGATCGTGGTCGGTGCGCCACCGGTGCGGACCGGGCCTGACGTCGGCCCGGCGGCCGGTACCGCGGCCTGGGCGGCCGCCAGCACGTCCTCCTTGCGGATCCGTCCACCGATCCCGGTGCCGACGACACGGGTCAGGTCCACGCCCTGAGCGGTCGCGAGCTTGCGGACCAGCGGGGTCACGTACCCGGTGCTGGCCACGGCCCGCGGTGCCGTCGGCGCCGGTGCCACGGGTGCGGGTTGCGGTGCTGGTACCGGCGCTGGTACCGGTGCGGGCGTCGCAACCGGTGCGGCAGGTTCTGCAGCCGGTACGGCAGGTTCCGGGGTCGGCTCGGGTGCTGGTTCGGGTTCGGGCGTCGGCTCAGGTTCGGGTGCTGGTTCGGGTTCGGGCGTCGCTGCCGGAGCGACCGCCGGTGCCCCGGACCCGACCCGGGCCAGCACGGCGCCGACCTCGACGGTCTCGTCCTCGGGCACGAGGATCTCCAGCAGCCGGCCGCCGACTGGCGACGGGATCTCGGTGTCCACCTTGTCGGTGGAGATCTCCAGCAACGGCTCGTCGACGGCTACCTGGTCGCCGACGGCCTTGAGCCACTGGGTGACGGTGCCCTCGGTCACCGACTCGCCCAGGGCGGGCAGGACGATGTCCACTGCATCGCCTGAGGCGGCGGGGGCAGGCTCAGGTTCGACCGGGGTCGGCTCGGACGCGGGCTCGGCCGGTGGAGCCTCGTCCTGCGGGACCGCGGGCTCTTCGGGCGCCGCGCCGGTACCGTCCCCGATCACCGCGAGCACGGCGCCGACCTCGGCGGTCTCGTCCTCGGGCACGAGGATCTGCTCGACGATGCCCGCGACCGGCGACGGGATCTCCGTGTCGACCTTGTCGGTGGAGATCTCCACCAACGGTTCGTCCACCTCGACGCGGTCCCCGACCGCCTTGAGCCACTGGGTGACGGTGCCTTCGGTCACCGACTCGCCGAGGGCAGGCAGCTCCACGTTGTGCGACATGCGTCCGATTCTCCTTGTGTCAGGCGTGGGCGTGCAGCGGTTTGCCCGCCAGCGCGAGGAACGCCTCGCCGACGGCCTCGTTCTGCGTGGGGTGGGCGTGGACCAGAGAAGCCACGTCGTCAGGGTAGGCCTCCCAGGCCACGATGAGCTGCGCCTCACCGACCAGCTCGCCGACCCGGGCGCCGATCATGTGCACCCCGACCACCGGGCCGTCGACGCGGCGGACCAGCTTGACGAAGCCCTGGGTGCCCAGGATCTGCGACTTGCCGTTGCCGCCCAGGTTGTACTCCAGGGTAGTGACCTGGTCGTCGCCGTACTCGGCCCTCGCGGCGGCCTCGGTCAGCCCGACCGACGCCACCTCGGGCGTGGAGTAGGTGACCCTGGGGATCGTCGCCTCGACGATCGGCGCCGGTTCCAGCCCGGCGATCTGCTCGGCCACGAAGATGCCCTGGGCGAACCCGCGGTGCGCCAGCTGCAGGCCCGGCACGATATCGCCCACGGCGTAGACACCCGGGACGTTGGTGCGCAGCCGCTCGTCGGTCAGCACGAACCCGCGGTCCATCGCGATGCCCTGCTCCTCGTAGCCCAGGTCCGCCGTGGCCGGGCCGCGGCCCACGGCGACGAGCAGCAGGTCCGCGTCGAACGCCTTGCCGTCCTCCAGCCGCACGTGGACCCCGGAGTCGTGCTGCTCCACCCCGGCGAACCACACCCCGGTGGAGAACTTGATGCCACGCTTGCGGAAGGCCCGCTCGAAAGCCTTGCAGATCGCCTCGTCCTCGTTGGGCACCAGGTGGGGCAGGGCCTCGACGATGGTGACCTCCGCCCCGAAAGAACGCCACACGCTGGCGAACTCGCAGCCGATCACCCCGCCGCCGAGCACCACGACGGACTGCGGCACCCAGTCCAGCTCCAGCGCCGCGTCGGAGGTGATGACCCGCCCGCCGATCTCCAGGCCCGGCAGGGTGCGCGAGTACGACCCCGACCCGAGCACGATATTGCGCCCGACCAGCCGTCGTCGCTGTCCGTCGCTGTCCACCTCGACCGCGTTCGTCGCGACCAGACGGCCCCAGCCGGTGACCAGCTCGACCTGGCGCGACGCGACCAGTCCCTGCAGGCCCTTGTACAGACGGCCGACCACCCCGGCCTTGTACTGGTTGACCTGGCCGATATCGATCCGCTCCAGGGTGGTGTGCACACCGACGGCCGCGCCGTCGCGGGCGTCGTCGGCCAGCTCGGCCGCGTGCAGCAGCGCCTTGGTCGGGATACAGCCGCGGTGCAGGCAGGTGCCGCCGACCTTGTCGGCCTCGACCAGCGCGACCGACAGCCCCAGCTCGGCGGCCCGCAGGGCGGTGGCGTACCCGCCGCTGCCGCCACCGAGGACGACGATGTCGAAGACGTTCTCTTCGGCCACGAGTCTCACTCCTGTTCGACGGTGAAAGGTCCTTGAGCCCCATCCTCGCACCAGCGAGGTCCCGCTGCGCCGCTGCGACGGTGCGAAGGACCGCCGGTCTTTCGTCGTCAGCGTACCTACTCGGGTCTCTCCCGGCCTGCGGCCGGAAACTGGTGGGCGGACTCGACCGGACAGCGGGGGGACCGGACAGTGGGTGAGGAGCTGTCACCGTTGTTTTTCGGCGCTTCGTCCTGTGTGGTGTCAGCCGTGCGACTCCAGCAGCGTGACCAGGGTGCGTACGCCCATCCCGGTGCCGCCGACCGGGGTGTACCCGTAGGGGTCCTTGGCGTTGTAGGCCGGACCGGCTATGTCCAGGTGCGCCCACGGCGTGGTGCCGACGAACTCGGCGAGGAACAGCCCGGCCAGCAGCATCCCGCCCCAGCGCTCGCCGACGTTCGCCAGATCGGCCACGGTGGACTTCAGGCCCGGCTTCAGGTCCTCGGGCAGCGGCATCGGCCAGACCGACTCGCCTGCCGCGGCGGCGGCGGCCACGACGTCGTCGCGGGCGTCGTCGGTGCCCATCACCGCGGCCACCCGTCGGCCCAGGGCGACGATCTGGGCGCCGGTCAGGGTCGCCACGTCCACCACCAGGTCCGGTTCTTCCGCGACGGCGGCGACCAGGGCGTCGGCCAGCACCAGCCGACCCTCGGCATCGGTGTTGAGCACCTCGACCGTCGTACCGCCGTGGACGGTCAGCACGTCCGAGGGCCGCTGGGCGGTGCCCGAGGGCATGTTCTCGGCCAGGGCCAGCCAGGCGGTGACCGCCACCGGCAGGCCCAGCCGGGCTGCCGCGACGACCGTGGCCAGCACCGTCGCGGCCCCGGCCATATCGGACTTCATCTCGTCCATGTCGGCGGGAGGCTTCAGCGAGATCCCGCCGGAGTCGAACGTGATGCCCTTGCCGACCAGGGCCACCGACCGCTTGGCCCGGGCGGGGGAGTAGGTCACCTTGACCAGGTGCGGCGGCCGGGCTGACCCCTGGCCGACGCCGAGCAGCCCCCCGAACCCGCCCGCGGCCAGGGCCTTGGGGTCCATCACTGTCACCTTGAGGCCCTTCACGCCCTTGGTCGCGGCGCGGGCAGCCTCGGCGAACGCCGCCGGGTACAGGTCGTTGGGCGCGGTGTTGACCAGGTCGCGCACCGCGTGCACGGCCTCGGCCAGCACCTGGGCGCGCTGGACCGACCGGGTCTCGGTCTTGGTCGGCCGGTGGCCGAGCAGCAGCTGCACCTCGGCCAGCGGCGGTCTGCCGGAGCGCTGGGCAGTGTCCTTCTCAGGCCCCTGGCGGTACCGGGTGTAGGTGTAGGCCCCGAGCAGCGCCCCTTCGGCGGCGGCGGCCAGGGTGGCCGGTTCGTCGTCGGGCAGCACCACCGCGGCGCTGGCCAGGCCCGTCAGCGTGCGGGTCGCCGCACCGACAGCCCGGCGCACCGACTCCGGCGTATCGGCCGCGCCCGCGCCGACGAGCACCAGGGAGCGGGCGCGTAGCCTGGTGGCCGGCAGCCGGTGCACCACGTCGGGATCGCCGGTCAGGCCGAGCACGTCGGCGGACGACTCCACGAGGCGGACGACGTCGTCCGGGACGTCACCGAGCGGGACAGGTCCGGTCCGGCCGTCCGGCACGTCGGTGGGTCGACGAGCGAGGACGACGACGAGCGCGTCGGTCGCCACGGTGGCGGGCTGGGCCTGGGTCAACGAGATCACCCGGCGATTTTAGGGCCCCGCCGTGGGGGTTCGCCGCACCGGTCGTCCTTGCCCCGCGCCGCTGACCCAGTAGGTTGGTCTGCGTGTACCGGTTCTTGTTCCGCCTGGTGGCCCTCCGTGTCGATCCAGAACGGGCGCACCGGTGGGCGTTCGCCCTGATCCGGGCCGTCGCGGCGGTCCCGCCGCTGCGCTGGGCGGTGGCCGGTGCGTTCGGGGTGCCGCCCGGGGCGCGGACTACCGTCTGGGGCCGCACCCTGCCGTCCCCGCTGGGTGTCGCCGCCGGGTTCGACAAGGACGCCCGTGGGGTGCTCGGCCTGACCATGCTCGGTTTCGGGTTCGTCGAGATCGGCACCGTCACCGCGATGCCGCAGCCCGGCAACCCGCCACCGCGGCTGTGGCGGGTGCCCGCGGTGCACGGGCTGCGCAACCAGATGGGTTTCAACAACGACGGGTCGGCGCGGGCCGCGGCCCGGCTGCGGCGGCTGCGCGCCACCCGGGCCGGACGGGCAGCGTTCGTCGGGGTGAACATCGGCAAGACCAAGGCCGCGCCGCTGGCCGGTGCCGCGGCCGACTACGCGACCAGCGCCGAACGTCTGGCCCCCTACGCGGACTACCTCGTCGTCAACGTCTCGTCGCCGAACACCCCGGGGTTGCGCGACCTCCAGGCGGTCGAGTCGCTGCGGCCGGTGCTCCAGGCGGTGCGGCAGGCAGCCGACCAGGCCACCTGCGGCGACGGCGGCGGTACCACGACGGAGCGTGGCCGCGACCGGGTGCCGCTGCTGGTGAAGATCGCCCCCGACCTGGCCGACGAGCAGGTGGACGAGATCGCCGACCTGGTGACCGAGCTGGGGCTGGACGGCGTCGTCGCGGTGAACACCACGATCGACCACGACCTGGGCCCCGGCGGGCTGTCCGGGCTGCCGGTGCGGCGGCGTGGTCTGGCGGTCGTCGCCCAGCTGCGCGGACGCCTCGGACCAGAGCCGGTGATCATCGGCGTCGGCGGGATCACCACGGCCGCGGACGCCGCCGAGTACCTGGCCGCCGGGGCCACCCTGGTCCAGGGCTACACGGGGTTCGTCTACGTCGGCCCGGCCTACGCGGCCCGGATCGGACGGGCGCTGGCGGCCCGCCCTCGCCCGGACCAGAGCGGCGGTGACGGCCGGTGAGCGTGCGACCCCGCTGGGAGTGGGTGCTGCTGGGGGCTGACGGCGAACCGGCGGACCGGCCAGCCGGTCCGGTGTTCACCGCCCGGTTCGACGCCGAGCAGTGGCTCGGCGAGCACTGGCGGTCCCTGGCCGCCCAGCAGGTCGCCAGCGTCCGGCTGCTGCACGAGGGTGCACCCGTCGGCAGCCCGCTGGCTCTGGTCGAACCGGGGTCGTCTTAGCCCAGGGTCGTTCAGCGCGGCAGGTCCCCCGGCTTGACCTGGGGCCGGGGCATCCGCAGCCGACGCAGCTGGTACGCCCGGGTGACGAAGTAGCCCACCGTGCCGCGGGCCGTGCCCGCCGCCCCGAACTTGCGGGTGAGCACCGGCTTGAGCCTGCGCCACCGCCGGACCGTGTCGAGCACGCTGACGAACAGGTACACGTACGGCAGCGCCATCAGCGTCATCGCGATCCGCGCTCCGGTCGCGCCCTGGGCCGCCAGCGGACCGGACAGGACCATCGCCGCGAGGAGCATCACCAGCGCCAGCGGCAGGAAGTACTCGGCCAGCGTGCGGTGCGAGTCGACGATGTCACGCACGTAGCGGCGCACCGGCCCCCGGTGCTGGATCGGCATATGAGCCTCGTCACCGGTCTGCATGGCCCGGTACTCGGCGTCACGGGCCGCCCGGGCCTGGGCCCGCGCCGCCGCCCGGGTCTCCTTCTGGCTGTCCTTGTCGCCCTTGGTGCGAGTCTCCGGCACCAGGGGTCGTCGGTTGGCGGACTCGGCCTGTTTCCGGGTCGGGGTGGCGTGGCCCTTGCCGCCGCTCTTCTCCTTTATCACGGACGGCAGCGGGGTGGGCGAGGTGGGCGAGGTCTTGTCGCGTCCGAACAGCACCCGGCCAGGGTAGTCGAAGTCCACCCGACCGAGGCGATAGACGAGAGCTGGTTCTCTCGGCCGAGCCGACGGAGGGCCCACGGCGCGAAGGTTCCGCCCAGCGTGCCCAGAGGAGCGACGAGCGTGGGGGAGGTACGGTGCCGACCATGGTGTCTGTGCCGGACCCCCGTCGGGTCGCCGAGCTGCGCGGACGGGTGCACGACGGTTGGGCCGCCCTGCGGGCCGACCTGGAAGCCCTGGTCCGTATCCCCAGCGTGTCCAACCCCGAGTTCGACCAGGCCCAGGTGGCGGCCAGCGCCGCCGCGGTGGCCCGGCTGCTGGCAGGTGCCGGTCTGGACGTCCAGACGCTCCAGGTCGCCGGTGGTCGGCCCGCGGTCGTGGGACGTCGGCCAGCGGCGCCTGGTGCGCCGACGGTGCTGCTGTACGCCCACCACGACGTGCAGCCCGCCGCCGGGGGCTGGCGCACCGACCCGTTCGACCCGGTGGAGGTCGACGGGCGCCTGTACGGCCGGGGCACGGCCGACGACAAGGCCGGCATCGTCGTACACCTCGGCGCGCTGCGGGCGCTGGGCCTCGCCGGTCAGCCCGGTGTCGGGGTCACGGTGTTCGTCGAGGGCGAGGAGGAGATCGGTTCGCCGACCTTCGGCGCTTTCCTGGCGGCGCACCGTGATCGGCTGGCCGCCGATGTCATCGTCGTCGCCGACTCGGTGAACTGGCAGGTGGGCGTGCCCGCGCTGACCACGTCCCTGCGCGGGCTGGTCGACCTGGTGGTCGAGGTGGCGGTGGCGGCCCAGCCGGTGCACTCGGGGATGTTCGGCGGCCCGGTGCTGGACGCGGTGACCCTGCTGGCCCGGCTGCTCGCCACCCTGCACGACGAGCGGGGCGACGTCGCCGTGGCCGGTCTGCGCAGCGCCCCCGACCCGACGGTGGACGTGGACCCAGCCCGGTTCCGCGCCGACGCTCAGCTGCTGGACGGGGTGCCGACCGTGGGCAGCGGGCCGCTGGCCGCGCACCTGTGGACCCGTCCGGCCCTCGCGGTGATCGGGCTGGACGCCCCCGTGGTGGCGACGTCGTCGAACGTCGTCGTCCCGGCCGCGGCGGCCAAGCTGTCGCTCCGGGTCCCTCCAGGTCAGGACCCCGCCGCGGCCCGTGACGCGCTGGTGGCGCACCTGCACGACCACGCCCCGTTCGGCGCCCGGGTGCGGGTGACCGACGGCGAGGTCGGCCGCCCGTTCGTCGCGTCGACGGACTCACCGGCGATGCGCGCCGCCCGGGCGGCCTTCACCGCGGCCTGGGGACACCCGCCGGTGGATGTGGGGATCGGCGCGTCCATCCCCTTCGTCGCCGACCTGGCCGAGGCGTACCCGGACGCGGCCATCCTCGTCACCGGGGTGGAAGACCCGCGCAGCGCCGCCCACGGCCCGAACGAGTCGGTCCACCTGGGCGAGCTAGAAAAAGCGGTGCTGGCCGAGGCGCTCCTGCTCGACCTGCTCGGCTCGTGACCCTGCAGACCAAGAGCCCCGTCGATTCGAGACTTCTGTCGCGGATTCGAGAGTAAAACGGGTCTTCGGACATCCGGTGGGGAGTGACGACACGCGTGGGGTGAGGTGCTGGGGGTAGGGGTCGAGGTCCCCGAGGATCGGTAGCGACCAAGCAACCAACCTTGAGGACCTCG
>WRMB01000052.1 GCA_009777345.1 Micrococcales bacterium
AACGGCCGGCTCGAACACCTACGAGGCACCGCCCTCGGCTTCCGCAACCTCACCAACTACATCGCCCGCTCGCTGCTGGAAGCCGGAGGTTTCAGACCGCTGCTACACCCTGGATTGCGATGAGCCACCAATCTCGTCGGTACGACGGCCGCGCACGTCTCGGACCAGGCGGTGCATCCAGCCGTGGCGGTCGGGGCGACGGGCTCCCAGGTCCAGTTCTCGCGTCCGGTAGCCTGTGCTGCACAGCTAGCCGACGCCATCGACCCAGCGTCTCCCGCACCCACCGAGGAATCGTCCCATGCGCATGACCACCCGAACGCTTCTCCCGCTCGTCGTCGCAGCCGCTCTCGCCACCGCCCTCGCCGGGTGCAGCCCTGCCGACGGCGACACCACCGCCACTACGCCCAGTGCGCCGACGACCGGCACCACGTCGCACGAGACGCAGGACGACACCGCTGACTGTGTCGTCTGCGGCGGGTTCTGGGCGTCCTACGGGCAAGAAGACGGCGAAGACACCGATCTGACCCTCGCTTTCCTCCCCGACGGCTCCCTGGAATGGTTCGCCGGCGGGACCGAGGGCGAAGGAACCTGGAGCTCCAGCAACGCTGACAGCATCAGCATCACATTCACGGGATCTACCAGGCCACCAGTACCATCGCCGCTGGTCTTGACGGTCGAAGAGATCGAGAAAATACCTCTCAGCGCTGAGGAGATGAGGGATCTCTGGGGCGAGCCCTCCGACGACCTGCAGGAATGGGAGAACGCCGCCGCCAACCAGCAGCTGGAGGCAGATGCCCTCGTCAACTCGACGCTGGGACTGGAGTTCCTGCGGGTGATGGGCTGAACAGCCTCCTTGGCGGCGTACGCGCAACACCCCTCGGTGGCTCCTCCGGCGCGCCAGCATCTGGCCGAACAGCGCGATCAGACTCGAGGACGACGCGAGGTACCCGTTCGATCAACCAAGCTGGGTCCTGCTCGACCCACCAACCCCGAAGGAGCCGCCGTGCAACGTACACTTCTCCCGCTCGTCACTGCCGCCGTTCTTGCCACTACCCTCGCCGGGTGCAGCGATGACGCGGACTCCTCCGACGTGTCCACCACGGCCGGCCCACCCAGCGCGAGCCCATCTGCCGACCAGCCCCGACTCGTGGAGCCTGCGGGGCTCGAGCTCGACGCCGACGGGTGTCCCATCCTGCCCCACGAAATGGGCTACCTGTGCACCGAGTCCGGCAACTGGAGCTCTTGGGAGACCCTTTCGGACTACGGGGAAGAGGAAGGCAGCCATCTGTCTGTTGGCTTCCACGCCGATGGCACCCTGACCTGGCTCGAGTTCGAAGGCGTCGGCACCTGGGAAGGCGTCGGCACCTGGGAGTACGACGGTGCCGACACCATTGTGGTCCACTTCGACGCAGGGTCTGTACCCCCGTCGCTGTCAGGAACGGACCAGCTGTCGTTGAAGATCGACGAGTTCGAGGACAGCTGCGGTGCCCCGCCCGTCTACTACATGTCGAATGCCCTCACCGCCACACAACCAGCCCTGAGGTTCGTACCAGTGATGTGCTGACCCGACGCTGGCCCGTCGTACCGATCCTCGGTCGGTACGACGGCCGCGGACTGCCGCTCCCAGGGACTTGACCAGATTCGTAGGATGTACGGATACTGTTACCGATGTTCAGGTATCCGTACACCATGCCTTCGACCTCACGGTCTGCCTGGATGGATGATGGACATCCGCACCAGCTGACACCATCAACCCAGAGCACCCACCAAGGAAACGTCCCCATGCGCACGACCGCCCGAGTGCTTCTCTCGCTCACCATCGCAGCCGCTCTCGCCACCCTCAGCGGGTGCAGCGGCGACACCGTAGAGCCGTCTGCCACCGGTACTCCATCAGCGCCTGCCGTCAGGCTCGTCCCTACTGACGAAGAAGGTCTTGACGACGACGGAAAGGGCCCCGCCGAGTCGGTCGACTGCGAGCTCGTACGTGTCGGCCAGATCTGTATCGACGGAGAAGGCGACGTTGCCATCACCTGGACCCGCGGCTACCCGCACGAGGGCTCCCTCGACTTCTCCCGAGACGGCACCTTCTCTCAGATCGATCCCCTGATCTCCGACGGAAGAGATCTCACCGGCCGGTGGGAGACCAGCGGTGAGACCGTCCTGCTGACGTACTCCGACGGACGCCTGGCCCACGTGACCTTCGCCAGCGGCGACCAGCCCGACCTCACCTTGCGTCTCGACGCAGACCCGAACAACCCCATCGTGTACAACCTGACCCCCACAGGCCGCGACTGACAGCGTCCGGCGGGCAGGATGTCGGCGGTTCGGGCTGACTGGCATCCAGCCACGGAGTGCCCCAGCATCTTGTAGAACGGTGCGACCAGCCTCGAGGACGACGCCAGATATCGTCTGATCAGCCAGGCTGGTCCTGCTGTTCGACCCATCACACCAGCAGACCACAAGGAAGCTGCCGTGCAACGTACGATGCGAACACTCGTCCCGCTCATCACCGCTGCCGTCCTTGCCGCCGCCCTCGCCGGGTGCAACGACGGACCGTCGGACTCCGACACGCCCACCACGGCCCGTACACCCACCACGAGCCCCACAAGCGAGACCGACCAACCACGGCTCGTGGAGTCCGCGGGGCTCGAGCTCGACGCCGCCGGGTGCCCCATCCTTCCCCACGGATGGGGCCTGTGCACCGACGAGTATGTCTCGTGGGCGGCCTACCTGGGAGACAATGGGGACGGCTACTGGCTGGACAACGTGGATATCGGCTTCTTCTCCGACGGCACCCTGATCTGGAGGGACTTCGGCACGGCGGCGGAAGGCGCTGGTACCTGGGAGTACGACGGTGCCGACACCGTCACGGTCCGCTTCGACGCAGCCGTCTCGCCGCTGGGGACGGACCGGCTGTCGTTGCAGATCGACGAGTTCGAGCGCGGCTGCGGCGACCCGGCCGTCTACGGCATGTGGGATGCCCTCACCGCCGCACAACCAACCCTGAGGTTCGAACCGATCGCGTGCTGACCCGGCGCTGGCCGTCGTACCGATCGGTCGGTACGACGGCCGCGGGCGTCAGACCAGGCGGTGCATCCAGCCGTGGCGGTCGGGGCGACGCCCGTACTGGATATCGGTCAGCTCGGTACGGATCGCCATGGTCACCGGGCCGGCCTGGCCGCCGTTGACCGTGACGTCGAAGTCGTCGCCGACCAGGCGGCCGATCGGGGTCATCACCGCGGCGGTGCCGCAGGCGAACACCTCGGCCACGGCGCCGGACCGGATACCGTCCAGCAGGTCGGCCAGGGCGACGGGTGCTTCGCGCACCGTGTGACCGGCGTCGGCGAGCAGCCTGATCACCGCGGAGCGGGTGACGCCCTCCAGGATCGCCCCGGTGACCTCAGGGGTGCGGACCGTGCCGTCGGCGTCGACGACCATGACGTTCATCCCGCCGAGCTCTTCGAGGTATGTCGCGCTCCGGGCGTCGAGGAAGCACACCTGGTCGCAGCCGTGGTCGTACGCCACGGTCTGCGGCAGCAGGCTCGCGGCGTAGTTGCCGCCGCACTTGGCCGCGCCGGTGCCGCCCGGCCCGGCCCGGTGGTACTCCCGCTCCACCCAGATCGACACCGGCCGCACCCCGCCGGTGAAGTAGGCGCCCACGGGCGAGGCGATGACCAGGTACTCGACTTCGTGCGCGGCCCGCACCCCGATGAAGCTCTCCGAGGCGTACATGAACGGCCGCAGGTACAAGCTCATCTCCTCGCCCCGCGGCACCCAGGCCTGGTCCACCTCGACCAGGGCACGCAGCGACTCGACGAAGTCGGCCTCGGACAGCTCAGGCAGCGCCAGGCGCTGGGCGGACCGGGCGAACCGGGCGGCGTTGGCCGTGGGCCGGAACGTCCAGACCGACCCGTCAGCGTGGGCGTAGGCCTTGAGGCCCTCGAAGATCTCCTGCGCGTAGTGCAGCACCGCGCAGGCCGGGTCCAGGCTGAGCGGCCCGTACGGTTCGACGCGCCGGTCGTGCCAGCCGTCGGCGGTGGTCCAGGTGACCCGGGCCATGTGGTCGGTGAAGACCGTGCCGAACTTCGGGGCGGCGAGCAGCGCGGCACGCTCGGTGTCGGGCACGGGGTGGTCGGTGCGGCGCACCTCGAAGGTGGACAGGGACGAGGTCTTGGTGCTCATATGGTGCTCCCAGAACAAGATGTGCGTCGGCTGTGGTGCTGGGCGGGATGTGGGGCAAGGCGGAGGAGGAGGTCGCACTGGAGGTGCGGCCGAACGACGACAACGCCGCACCGCGCCCGCCCGGTGCCGCAGACGACGTGCATCTTGTTCTGGGAGCACCATAGGCCTTTCGCGAGTATCCGATGATGACGGTACCGGGTTGCGACGGCCAGGTGTGGGACGGATGCCCTTGGGTGTCAGCGTGTGACGCGTGCCACCAGGTCGCGGCCCACCTCGGCCGTCGACCGTACTCGGCTCCCCCGTTCAGCCAGGTCTGCAGTCACCGCGGCGTCGACCTTCGCGGCGGCGTCGGGCAGGCCGACGTGGTCCAGCAGCAGCGCGACGGACAGCACTGTCGCCGTCGGGTCGGCCTTGCCCTGCCCGGCGATGTCTGGGGCTGAACCGTGCACCGGCTCGAACATCGACGGGGCGGTGCGGTCCGGGTTGACGTTGCCCGACGCGGCCAGGCCGATACCGCCGGTGACGGCCCCGGCCAGGTCGGTGAGGATATCGCCGAACAGGTTGTCGGTGACGATGACGTCGAACCGGGACGGGTCGGTGACCATGAAGATCGTCGCCGCGTCCACGTGCAGATAGTCGGTCGTCACGTCGGGGAACTCGGCGTTGACCGTTTCCACCGTGCGGCGCCACAGGTGCCCGGCGTGCACCAGCACGTTGTGCTTGTGCACCAGGGTGAGCTGGCGGCGCGGCCGGGCCGCAGCCCGGGCGAAGGCGTCCCGGACCACCCGTTCGACGCCGAACGCGGTGTTGACGCTGACCTCGTTGGCGACCTCGTGCGGGGTCCCGCCGCGGATCGACCCGCCGTTGCCGACGTACGGACCCTCGGTGCCCTCGCGGACCACGACGAAGTCCACCTCGCCCGGGTCCGACAGCGGCGAGGTGACGCCCGGGTACAGCCGCGACGGCCGCAGGTTGACGTAGTGGTCCAGCTCGAACCGCAGCCGCAGCAGCAGGCCCCGCTCCAGGACGCCCGACGGGACCGACGGGTCGCCGACGGCGCCGAGCAGGATCACGTCGTGCTGGCGCAGCGCGGCCAGGTCCTCGTCGGTCAGGGTCTGGCCCGTGGCGTGCCAACGACGCGCACCCAGGTCATACTCGGTGGTACGCAGCGGCCGGTCACCCAGCGCCGCCTCCAGCACGAGCAGGGCCTGGTCGACGACCTCAGAGCCGATACCGTCGCCGGGTATGACGGCCAGGTCCAACGGCGCAGTGCTCATGGCACCAGCCTACCCGTGATCCCATCTATCGGGACGGATATCCCAGAGGATGGACAGCGGCGTGTCGTCGACCATCGCCTACGAAGATGCCGAGAGCAACGAGCACCACAGGTCCGGCACAGGGCACGAACGTATCAGCGCGTCGCGCGACGCCGGGCGATGATGACGAGCACCCCGCCGACGACCAGCGCCAGGGCCAGCACCCCGACGATCGGGGCGACGTTCGACCCGGTGCGGGCCAGCGGCGACGTGTTCTTCGCGACGGCGGTCGCGGTCGGCGTGACCGTGCCGGACGGCGTCCGGGTCGCCTGGAGCCCGGTCGACGCCGTCTCGGTCGGTGCCGAGCCGCCGCGCTCCGGCGGGGTAGTGGACGCGGTCTGCGTCGGCGGGCAGGTCGGCCGCTCCGTCGGCAACGGTGTGGGCGATACCGTGGTGGCAGTGCCGCTCTGGCCGTCCGGATTGGCCGCCACGGCGAGGGCGCCGCCAGCGCCGACCGCTATCGACGCTGTGAACAGGAACGATACCGCGAACAACCGGATCGGACCGCGGCTACGGTGAGACATGCGTGGAGGCTCCTACACTGCGCAAACCGGACGATGTGCCACACTCTAGCCCCTCCGACGCCCGAGATGTCCCGATATGCGCGGCGCGATCAGGCTAATTCACAGTTCAGCCCCTTCTCCGGGCCGCCCTTGGGCCTTCTGGCCGTCCCCCGGCACACGACGACCCCGGTGCCGAGCCGGCACCGGGGTCGCAGCTAGGGCGTGTCAGCGCGCGGCGCTGCCGTCCACGTAGTCCGCGTCGTCGGGCTTCACCCAGGCGAACAGCCGACGCAGCTCGCGTCCGACCGGCTCGATCGGGTGGTTCTGGCCCTTGGCGCGCAGGGCCTGGAACTCCGGGGCACCAGCGTCCTGGTCGGCGATGAACCGCTGGGCGAAGGCGCCGGACTGGATGTCCGACAGCACGCCCCGCATGTTCTCCTTGACGCGCGGGTCGATGACGCGCGGGCCGGAGACGTAGTCGCCGTACTCGGCGGTGTCCGAGACCGACCAGCGCTGCTTGGTAATCCCGCCCTCGTGGATGAGGTCGACGATGAGCTTGAGCTCGTGCAGCACCTCGAAGTACGCCACCTCCGGCTGGTAACCGGCCTCGGTCAGCACCTCGAACCCGTACTGGATCAGCTGGGAGACCCCGCCGCACAGCACGGACTGCTCGCCGAACAGGTCGGTCTCGCACTCCTCGGTGAACGTCGTCTTGATGCCCGCGGCGCGCAGGCCGCCGACCGCCTTGGCGTAGGACAGCACCAGAGGCCAGGCCTGGCCCGACGCGTCGGCCTCCACGGCGACGATGACCGGCACCCCGCGCCCGGCGACGTACTCCCGGCGTACCAGGTGCCCGGGGCCCTTGGGGGCGACCATGATGACGTCGTGGTCGGCGGCCGGCTTGATGTACCCGAACCGGATGTTGAAACCGTGCCCGAAGACCAGCGCGGCACCGGGCTGCAGGTTCGGCGCGATAGCGTCGCGGTACAGGTGCCGCTGCACCTGGTCGGGCGCCAGGATCACCACGACGTCCGCCTCGGCCACGGCCGCGGCCACGTCGAGCACCCGCAGGCCCTGCTCCTCGGCCTTGGCCCGGGACGACGAGCCCTCGCGCAGCCCGACGCGGACGTCCACCCCGGAGTCGCGCAGGTTCAGGGCGTGGGCGTGCCCCTGACTGCCGTAGCCGATGACGGCGACCTTCTTGGACGAGATGATGGACAGGTCGGCGTCGTCGTCGTAGAACAGCTCAGCCACAGTGACAGCTCCTCAGGTAGCGATAGTTGGTTCAGGCGGTCCGACCGACGCGTTCCAGCGCCCGGTCGGTGATGGACCGGGCGCCGCGGCCGATGGCCACGGTCCCGGACTGGACGATCTCCCGGATGCCGAACGGCGCCAGCGCGGTGAGCAGCGCGTCCAGCTTGCCCGGCGAACCGGTGGCCTCGATGACCACCGCGTCGGGCACCACGTCGACCACATGGGCCCGGAACAGGTCGACGATCTCCAGCACCCCGGTGCGCTGGGCCCCGTCGGCCCGGACCTTGACCAGCAGCAGCTCGCGCTGGACCGACGAATCGGCCTCCAGCTCGACGATCTTGATGACGTTGACGAGCTTGTTCAGCTGTTTGGTCACCTGTTCCAGGGGGCGGTCTTCGACGTCCACGACGACGGTGATCCGGGAGATCTCGGTGTGCTCCGTCGGCCCGACGGCCAACGAGTGGATGTTGAAGGCACGGCGGGCGAACAGCCCGGCCACCCGGGTCAGGACACCCGGCTTGTTCTCGACCAGCACGGACAGCGTGTGGCGGCTCATAGCTCGTCCTCTCGGTCCCACGCCGGGGTCAGGCCCCGGGCGTACATGATGTCGTCGTTGCTGACCCCGGCGGCGACCATCGGCCACACCATAGCGTCGCGCGACACGGTGAAGTCGACCACGACCGGGCGGTCGTCGATCTCGTTGGCCCGCTTGATCGTGGCGTCCACGTCGGCCTTGCTGTCGCACCTCAGGCCCACCGCGCCGTAGGCCTCGGCCAGCTTCACGAAGTCCGGCACCCGGATGGTGTCGTGCCCGGTGTGCAGGTCGGTGTTGGAATAGCGCTCGTCGTAGAACAGGGTCTGCCACTGGCGCACCATGCCCAACGACGAGTTGTTGATGATCGCGACCTTGATCGGGATCTCGTTGATGACGCACGTGGCCAGCTCTTGGTTGGTCATCTGGAAGCAGCCGTCACCGTCGATGGCCCAGACCGTGCGGTCCGGAGCGCCGACCTGCGCGCCCATCGCGGCGGGCACCGCGAAGCCCATGGTGCCCAGCCCGGCGGAGCTCATCCAGGCCCGTGGGCGCTCGTGGTCGATGAACTGCGCGGCCCACATCTGGTGCTGGCCGACGCCTGCGACGTACACCGCCTCGGGGCCGGTGATCTCACCGATCCGCCGGACGATGTGCTGCGGGGCGAGCAGCCCGTCGGACGGTTCGTCCCAGCCCAGGGGGAAGGTGTCGCGCCACGAGTCGACCTGCCGCCACCAGCCTTCCAGGTCCGGCTTGCCGTACTGGGCGTGAGCCCGTTCCAGCTCGGGCACCAGATCGGTCAGCACCTCGCGCAGGTCGCCGACGATCGGCACGTCCACGGCCTTGTTCTTGCCGATCTCGGCCGGGTCGATATCGGCGTGGACCACCTGCGCGTTGGGCGCGAAGCTGGACAGCTGGCCGGTCACCCGGTCGTCGAACCTCGCGCCCAGGGCGACGATGAGGTCGGCCTTCTGCAGCGCGGCCACCGCGGCCACCGTCCCGTGCATCCCCGGCATGCCCAGGTTCTGCGGGTGGGTATCGGGCAGCGCGCCCCGGGCGGGCAGCGTCGTCGTCGCGGGCGCGCCGGACAGCTCGACCAGCTGGCGCACCTGCGTGCTGGCCGCCGACCGTTGGGCCCCGCCGCCGATGAGCAGCACCGGGCGGCGGGCCGTGGCCAGCAGCCGCGCGGCCTCCCGCACCTGCTTGGCGTGCGGTTTGGTCACCGGGTGGTAGCCGGGCAGGACCAGCTGCTGCGGCCACTCGAAGACCGTCTCGGCCACCTGGGCCGACTTGGCGATGTCCACCAGCACCGGACCGGGCCGCCCGGTCGCGGCGATGTGGAAGGCCGAGGCGATGGCGTTGGGGATCTCCGCGGCGTCCTTGACCAGGATCGAGTGCTTGGTGATCGGCATGGTCACGCCGACGATATCGGCCTCCTGGAAAGCGTCCGTGCCGATCAGCGACGAACCGACCTGACCGGTGATCGCGACCACCGGGACCGAGTCGAGGTTGGCATCGGCCAGGGCCGTGACCAGGTTGGTCGCGCCCGGGCCGGAGGTCGCGATGCACACGCCGACCCGGCCGGTGACATGGGCGTAGCCTTCGGCGGCGTGCCCGGCGCCCTGTTCGTGACGCACCAGGTAGTGCCGGATCTTCGAGTCCATCAGCGGGTCGTAGGTCGGCAGGATGGTGCCGCCGGGGATACCGAAGACGTGCTGGACGCCCAGCTCTTCCAACGACCGGACGATCGACTGGGCGCCCGTCATCGTCTGGTGCACGGTGGCGGTGGAGGCGGGCGGGGTGGGGGCCGCCGCGCCTGCGCGGGGCGCAGGACGGGGTGGGGCCGGGGTGGGGCCGGAGGCCATCGGTGACTCCTGACTTCAGGGTTGAGGTCGACGAGGGGCGCGGGTCCAACGTACTGGGCCGAGAGGCACCGCGCCGCGAAGAGGCACCGCGCCCCACGAAGAGGCACCGCGCCGTGGCGCCGGGCCCAGGCACGACAATGCCCCTCGGCCCGGACCCGGGCGGACGAGGGGCAGGCGCGCGGGCGGACCTTTCAGCTCACCGTGCGCGCCTCGTGCATACGAGAGACAGATCAGCCATGCCCGCGAGCGTAGCGCGCCCGTGGTCGTCCTGTCACGCCCGACCCCCTTCGTCTCGCATGTTGGTTTACGATCTCGCGATACGAGCGTCTGGTCCGTCCGGGGTGCGGGACGACGACCTCCCGCCGAACTCAGCCCGGATCCAGGCTGAGGCCGGTCGGCCACCCGTCCGGGGGCACCACGAGGGAACCTGCCCTGGTACGTCCGGGGCACACCGGGGCACAACTTCCCCGAAAGGGCTATCGACTCCTTCTCCGGGAGGCTCCGGCGTCCGATTAAGCAGTCGAAGAACCCACCACAGGAGGACCTGATGTCCGACAAGACGACACCGGAACAGCCGTTCGTGCCGCAGCAGAAGCAGCCACCGTCGTCCGAGCAGCTCGAAGCGTTCTGGGAGCAGGAGGAAGTCACCGACTTCGCCGCCCTACGCGACGGCCTCGCCGAGATCGTGCACAAAGTCGAGCTGTGAACCGGCAGCCGCCGGTTGCTCTTCCCAGAGAGCGACCGGCGACCGGAAGCTACCCCCGGACACAGCCTCTGGGCCGTCCGTCGGTGCGACCAGCCAGACGCCCAGGGCCAGCACCCCGACGGTGAGCACGAAGAACAGCCCGACCCAGACCGACGCGGGCACCCTGGTGAGACGGGCCAGCTGACCGGCGTCGGACGTGTCGGCGCCGCGCCGCCGGGTCACGGTCATCTCCAGCACCGCCCGCGGCGCCCCGAGCAGCAGCAACCACGCCACCAGGTAGGCGGCACCGACCTGCAGGTTCGTAGGCGCCCAGCCGGTGACCGCGACCAGCACCCCGGTCGAGACCAGCACCACCCACAGCCCGTACAGGTTACGGACCTGCACCAGCACCAGCACCAGCAGCACCAGCAGCGCCCACAACGCCCCGACCGCGTACCCGCGCGACAGCAACCAGGCCACGCCCAGCCCGACGACCGCCGGGGCCGGGTACCCGGCCATCAGCGTGAACACCAGGCCCGGACCGCCCTGCCGACCCCACGACGTGGTCAGGCCCGACGTGTCCGTGTGCACCCTGATCCCCGCCAGCCTGCGCCCGGCCAGCACCGCGACGCCTGCGTGCCCCGCCTCGTGCACGATCGTCACCAGGTGCCGCACCAGGTGCCACACCACCGGCACCGACAGCACCACCAGCACCAGCAGCCCGCTCCCCCACACCAGCGTCGCCTCCGGCACAGGTTGGGCGCTGGTAGCGGTCTGCCACATCCGGTTCAGCCAGTCCACCCAGCCATCTCACCACAGCGTCCGGCCCGGCGTGACCACCGACCAGGTCTGGCGGCTCAGCAGGCCGCAGGTTTCGCATGGGGGGAGGTCTGGACCTCTTCGGAGTCCGGTGGCCAGCCGCGTCACGTCATCACAGGGCATGCCTGCCGTGTGGGCGGTGCCTGCCAGGATGCAAGGACAGCGAGGGCCGTCACAAGGGGCGGTCCTCGGCCCTACCCGCAGGAGGCTCTGATGGATCCCGCCCGGAGGACGGACACCCGTGCCGTGACGACCGACCGACGTGAGGGGGCGCTGCCGCCGGGCTATGCCGAGTGGCTCGCCGACCTGAAGGCCCGGGTGCGCACCACCCAGTTCCGGGCGGCCCGGGCGGCCAACACCGAGGTGCTGCGGCTGTACTGGTCCATCGGGCACGACATCCTGGTCCGGCAGCGCGACCAGGGCTGGGGCGCGAAGGTCGTCCAGCGTCTGGCCCAGGACCTGGCCACCGAGTTTCCCGGTCAGAGCGGGTGGTCGAAACGGAACTTGCAGTGGATGCGCAAGGCCGCCGAGGCGTGGCCGACCCTGGCAGAGTTTGTGCACCACGTTGGTGCACAACTGCCCTGGCGGCACATCACAGTCCTCATGGACCGCCTGGACTCCCGTGAGGCGCGCGACTGGTACGCCGCCAGAGCGGTCGCCGAGGGCTGGAGCCGGAACGTCCTGGAGCACTTCATCAAGGTCGACCTGCGCGGGCACCTGGGCGCAGCCCCGACGAACTTCCCCGCCGCGCTCGACCCGGCCGACTCCGAGCTGGCCCAGCAGATCGTCAAGGACCCCTACGTCTTCGAGCACCTCGCAGTCGTGGAACGGGCCGCCGAGCGGAACGTCGAGCAAGCCCTGATGGACCACCTGCAGGACACGCTGATGGAGCTCGGCCGAGGCATGGCCTTCGTCGGGCGGCAGGTCCGCCTGGAGGTGACCGACTCCAAGGGCGACACCGACGAGTTCGTCGTCGACCTGCTGCTGTTCCACATCCCCCAGGCCCGCTACATCGTGGTCGAGCTCAAGACCGGCAAGTTCCAACCCGCCCACCTCGGCCAGCTCGGCACCTACGTCGCCATCGTCGACCACCAGATGCGCGACCCGGACCGCCACGCACCCACCATCGGCATCCTGCTGTGCACCGGCAAGAACGAAGCCACCGTCCGCTTCTCCCTGGCCAGCACCAACGCCCCCGTCGGCGTCGCCGACTACGAAGGACTGCCCGCCGACGTGCAGGCCGCACTACCCTCCGCCGACGAGCTGCGCGAGATCATCACCCAGACCGACCAGACTCTCGACCGTTGATGCGGCTGGTCGTGTGTCGGTGGAGGTCTGTACGGTGCAGGGCGTGGGTCAGGACTCAGCAGCGGCGCGGCTCGGCGTGCATGTCGCCGAACGGGCCGACGGGCTCGTTGACGGGCTGGCCGACCTGCTGTCCGGGCCGCCGGACGACCCGTTCGCGCCCGAGCTGGTGGCCGTCGAGACGTCGGGGGTCGGACGGTGGGTGGCGCAACGGCTGTCGCACCGGCTGGGGGCCGCCGGTGCCGATGACGGGATCGCCGCGCAGATCCGGTTCGACCCGTGGTGGCGGGTGGTGGCGCAGGTGCTCGCGGGGGTCGTCGGCCTGGACCGGCGGGACGACCCGTGGCACCCCGACCGGCTGGTCTGGCCGGTACTCGCCGCCGTCGACGACCACCTGGACGAGCCGTGGCTGACCGTGGTCCGTCACCACCTCGGTGACGACCCGGCCGACGAGGTGCGACGCGGTCGTCGTCTGGCGGTGGCGCGGCACGTCGCCGGGCTGTTCACGGCCTACGACGCTCGGCGGCCGGCCCTGCTGGCCGACTGGGCGGCGGGACGCGATACCGACGGAACGGGTCTGGCTGGCTGCGGGGCGCCGCTGGCCGACGACCTGGTGTGGCAGGCCCGGCTGTGGCGGGCGGTCGCCGAGCGGCTGGACGTCCCCGCCCCGTCCCAGCGCCTGGCCGAGGCGGCCGAACGGCTGCACGACGACCCGGACCTGGCCCACCTGCCACCCCGGTTCTCCCTGTTCGCGCCCGCCGCACTGCCGGACGCGCACCTGCGGGTGCTCGACGCGCTGGCCGCGCACCGCGAGGTGCACCTGTGGCTGGTGCACCCCTCGGCCGCGCTGTGGCGACGCGTCGCCGGGCGGACGGACCGGCAGGCCGGTCCGGTGCGTCGTCGTGACCTGCCGGTCCTGGCCCGGCACCGGCTGCTGGCGTCCATGGCCGGACCCGCCACCGAGCTGCAGCTGCGGGTGGCGCCGCTGGCCGGGCCGATCACCGTCACCGCGGCCCCACCACGGCCCCCGACCGTGCTCGGTGCGGTGCAGCAGGCCCTGGCCGACGACCGGGGCGGTTCGACCGACCCGACCGGGACGGACCAGAGCCAGCCCGACCGTCCCAGGCTGAGCACCGCGGACCGTTCGGTGCAGGTCCACGCCTGCCACGGCCGGATGCGGCAGGTCGAGGTGCTGCGTGACGTGCTGACCGGGCTGTTCGCCGACGACCCCACCTTGGAACCGCGGGACGTCGTCGTGCTGTGCCCCGACGTCGCCCGGTTCGCGCCGCTGGTCGAGGCGGTGTTCGACCCGGTGGACGCAGCCGACGATCCAACGCCTTCCGTCGCACACATCGACGCCCCGGCCAGCCATCCCGGCCGGAGCCTGCGGGTGCGGGTGGCGGACCGCACATCGACCGGACCGACCAACCCCCTGCTGGCGGTGCTGGGGCGGGTTCTGGCGCTGGCCTCGTCCCGGGTCACCGCGTCCGCGGTGCTGGACCTGGCCCGCACCGACCCGGTGCGCCGCCGGTTCGGCTTCGACGACGACGCCCTGGCCCGGCTGCGGGAGTGGACCGCGGAGTCCGGGGTGCGCTGGGGCGAGGACGCGGCCCGCCGCGCCCGGTACCACCTGCACCACCCGCAGGGCACCTGGGCGGCTGGTCTGGACCGGCTGCTGCTCGGGGTGGCGATGGCCGAGGAAGACCAGCGGTTCCTGGGTGCGGTGCTGCCGGTGGACGACGTGTCGTCGTCCGACGTGGACCTGGTCGGACGTTGGACCGAGCTGTTGGACCGGCTGACCGGTCTGCTGGCGCAGCTGTCCGGCACCCACCCGGTCGCGCACTGGCTGGACACCTGCGAGCTGGCGCTGACCCTGCTCACCGACACCACCACGACCGACCGTTGGCAGCAGGTCGAAGCCGCCCAGGCCCTGGCCCAGGTGCGGGGACGGGTGGCCGACGACGCGGTGCCGCTGCGCCTGGCCGACGTGGTCGCGCTGCTGGGACCGGCGCTGGCCGGGCGGAACCGCCGGTCCGGGTACCGCACCGGCGCACTGACCGTGTGCGGGTTCGCCCCGCTGCGGGCCGTGCCGCACCGGGTGGTGGTGCTGCTCGGCATGGACGACGGCGCGTTCCCCCGGCGCGGCGCCCCCGACGGTGACGACGTCACGGCCCGCGACCAGCTGGTCGGCGAACCGGACCCGCGGGCCGACGACCGGCGGCTGTTCTGCGACGCCGTCGCCGCGGCCACGCAGACGCTGGTCGTGGTGTACTGCGGCGCCGACGAACGCACCGGCGCCCGGCGGGTGCCGTGCGTACCGGTCGCCGAGCTGCTCGACGCCGTCGACGACGCCGTGACGCTGCACCACCCCGACGGTCGGCCTGCGACCGCCCGTGACCTCGTGGTGCGCCACCCGCTGCACCCGGTGGACCCCCGGGCCTTCGGCGGCGATCCCGCAGACCAGGCAGGTGCGTCGGCCGGCCCGACCAGCTACGACCGCACCGCGCTGGCCGCGGCCCGCGCCCTGGTCGCGGCCCGGGCCGAACCGCCGCAGCCCCGGCCCTTCCTGGCTCCCCCGCTGGTCTGGCCCCCGGACGAGCCGACCGGCGCCGCGCGCGATATCGAACTAGCCTCCCTGGTCGCGGCCCTGCAGCACCCGGTCGGGGCGTTCGTCCGCGACCGGCTGGGTGTCACCCTGCGGGACGCCACCGAGCTGGCCGACGACCGTCTGCCGCTGGAGGTCGACGGTCTGACCCGCTGGGCCGCCGGCGACCGGATCCTGCGGGCCGCGCTGGCCGGGGCCGACCTGGCGGTCGCCAGCGCGGCCGAGCGGCGGCGCGGCCACCTGCCGCCCGCCGCGCTGGGCCAGCAGGTCGCCTCTGAGGTCTACGCCGAAGCGGCGGCCGTGCAGCGGGCCGCCGCCGGGTACCTGACCGAACCGCCGCGCAACGTCGCGGTCACCGTGGACCTGCCCGGCGGTCGGCGGCTCACCGGTGCGGTCGAGGTGCGCGGTCACCTGGTGGCCGCCGCGACCTATGCCGGGCTCTCGGCCAAGCGTCGGCTCCAGGCCTGGCTGGAGCTGCTGGCCGTCGTCGCCGACGGTTCGGTCCCGGTGCGCGGCGCGGTGGTCGTCGGTCGACGCCGCGCCACCACCCGGCTGCGCGCCCCGGAGCGGGACGCCGCACGTGCCTGCCTGGCCTCCGCGGTCGAGCTGTACGACGAGGCGATGACCGAACCGCTGCCGCTGCCGCTGACCACGTCCTGGGCCTACGCCCGGCCCCGGCTGCGCGGCCGCGGCCGGGACCTGGCCCTGCAGCTGGCCGAGACCCAGCTGCAGCGCGAGTTCGACAACCGCTACGACGACCTGGTCTGGGGTGGTCGGCTGGACCGGGAGACCCTGCTGGCCGCCCCACCGACCCCCGCTGACACCCGACGGGCCCCCGACGAGGACACCCGCTTCGGCGCGTTGGCCGTCGCCTGGTGGCGGGACCTGGACGCGCACGAGGAGCTGGGCGGATGACGCAGGAGACAGCCCGGCCGACCGCCCGTCGGGGAACGTCGTTCGACCCGTGCGCTCCGCTGCCCACCGGGTCGGTGGTGCTGGAGGCGTCTGCCGGTACCGGCAAGACCCACACCATCGCGTCGCTGACGCTGCACTACCTGGCCGAGGGGGTGGTGCGGCTGCCGCAGATGCTGCTGGTCACGTTCGGCCGGTCGGCCACCTCCGAGCTGCGGGACCGGGTGCGGGCCCGGCTGGTCGCCGCCGAACGGGCGCTGCGCGACCCGGCCCAGGCCCGGACCAGCGACGACGAGGTGGTGGCCTATCTCGCCACTGCCGACACCACGGCCGACGTGACGACCCGGCACCGTCGCCTGGTCGACGCCCTGGCCGACTTCGACGCCGCGACGATCACCACGACCCACGGTTTCTGCGAGCAGATGCTGCTGGCCCTGGGGATGCAGGCCGACCGCGACCCGGACGCGACGTTCCTGGCCGATGTCGCGACCCTGCGCGAGGAGGTCGTCGACGACCTGTACCTGCGCAAGTACGCCGCCGACCCGCACCCGCGGCTGGACGTGGCGCAGGCCCGCACCATCGCCCGGGTGGCGGTCGGCGACCACGTCGCCCAGATCGTGCCCCAGGACCCGCCGCCCGGCTGGGCCAAGGACGCCACCGGACTGGCCCGCGCCGTCCGGGCCGAGCTGACCGCGCGCAAGCGCGCCGCCGGGCTGGTCGACTACGACGACCTGCTCACCGGCCTGCGCGACGCCCTGGACGACCCGGTGACCGGAGCGACGGCCCGGGCCCGGGTGCGTGAGCGGTACCGGGTGGTCATCGTCGACGAGTTCCAGGACACCGACCCGGTGCAGTGGCAGATCCTGCGCACCGCGTTCCACGAACCTGACGGGACAGTGGGTGACGGGACCAGGGCGCTGGTGCTGGTCGGCGACCCGAAGCAGGCGATCTACGCCTTCCGTGGCGCGGACGTCGTGACCTATCTCGACGCGGTGCGCGAGATCGGTGCCACCCGCACCCTGGACCGCACCTGGCGCACCGACGCCGCGGTGCTGGACGGGTTGTGGCCGGTGCTCGGCGACGCCGCCCTGGGTGACCCGGCGATCCGGGTGCGACCGGTCGAGGCGGTGCACACCACCCGGCGGATCACCGGGATACCGCCGGTGCTGCTGCGCCGGGTGACCCGTGCGGCCTTCCCGGCCACGACCCGCGAACCGGCCGTCGCCGATGTGCGGGCGCTGCTGTACGCCGATGTCGTCACCCAGGTGCAACGGGTGCTGCGCGACGCCGTCGTGCACGACGACAGCGGCACCCGCCCGGTGCGGCCCGACGAGATCGCGGTGCTGGCCCGCACCCGCGACGACGTCGAGCAGGTGCACGCCGCGCTGCGCGCCGTGGGGGTGCCCGCGGTCAGCTCGGTGCTGCCGTCGGTGTTCCGCTCCCCGGCGGCGCACGACTGGCAGGTGCTGCTCACGGCCCTGGCCACCCCGGGCTACCCGGGTTACGAGGCGGCGGCGGCCCTGACCCCGTTCGTCGGCTGGGACGCCCACCGGCTGGGCACGGCCACCAGCACGGACCGCGACCGGCTGGCCGCCCGGCTGCGGCACTGGTCGCGGGTGCTGGCCGACGCCGGGGTGGCCGCCCTGGTGGAGGCCGTCGAGCAGACCGGGCTGGCGCTGCGTCTGGTCGCGCTGAGCGACGGTCCCCGGCGGCTGGCTGATGTGCGGCATATCGGCGAGGCGCTGCACACCGCGGCCAGCGCGGGCGGGCTGACCCCAGGTCGGCTGGGTGCGTCCGCACTGCTGGAGTGGCTGGCCGCCCGCCGCGCGGAAGCCGCCGCGGACTACGACGAGACCCGGTCCCGTCGTCTGGAGACCGACGCCGAGGCGGTCCAGGTGCTGACGGTGCACGCCGCCAAGGGCCTGGAGTTCCCCGTGGTGCTGGTCCCGTTCCAGGCCAACCGCCACTTCGGCACCGACGACCCGACGCTGTCGCTGCACCGCGACGGGGTGCGGGTGCTGGACGTCGGCGGGACTGACGGCCCCGACCGGGCCGACGCCCAGGAGCGCGCCGACGCCGAAGCGGCCGGTGAGGACCTGCGCCTCACCTATGTGGCGCTGACCCGGGCGGCGAGCGCCGTGCTGGTCTGGTGGTCCCCCGCGACCACGTCGGCCCGGGCCCCGCTGACCCGGTTGCTGTTCGGCGAGCGGGAGCCCGACGGTTCGCTGCCGACGGCCGTGCCGACCCCGTCGGACCGCCAGGTCGGCCAACACCTGGCCGCGCTGGCCGTCCCGGACGCCCTCGTCGTCGAGACGGTGGAGACCCGGCCCCGGCTGAACCCGTCTGGGGGCCGGTGGTCTGCGCCCGCACCAGACCAGCCGTTGACGGTGGCGACGTTCGACCGCACGGTCGACCCGGACTGGCGGCGCACCTCGTACTCGGCGCTGACTGCCGACGCCCACGAGGGCCGTACGGTCCCCGAGACCCCACAGATCGCCGACGAACCCGACGACCCACAACCCGCAGCGCCAGCTGACGACCCCGACAGTGCTGTCTGCGGAACCTCCTCTGATGCCCTGCGCCAGGTGGCCTCCCCGCTGGCCGACCTGCCCGCCGGCACTGCGTTCGGCACGTTCGTGCACGCGGTGCTGGAGGTCGTGGACACCGCCGCGGTCGACCTGGACGGCGAGATCGCGACCCGGGTGGCCCAGGTCGGCACCGCGGGGCTGGGCACGCTGGCCGACCTGGAGCCGGACCAGGTCGCCGCCGCCCTGGCCCCGCTGTACTCGACCCCGCTCGGCCCGCTGGCCGACAACCGGGCCCTGGCGCAGGTCCCCCCCTCCGACCGGCTGGCCGAGCTGGACTTCGAGCTCCCGCTGGCCGGAGGTGAAGCCGCCGACAGCCGCACCAGCCGAGCGACCCTGCGCGACGTGGCTGACCTGCTGCGCACCCACCTGGCCCCCGACGACCCGTTCACCCCCTACGCCGACCGCCTCACCGACGGCTCGGTGGCCGCCGACCGCCCGCTCGCCGGGTACCTCACCGGCAGCATCGACGCCCTGCTGCGGTTGACCTCACCCCTCAGTGCGGACGACGCACCGCGAGGTGCGAGGTCGGCTCCTGAGGCACGGTTCGTCGTCGTGGACTACAAGACGAACCGGCTGGGCCCGCTCGACGAACCGCTGACCTGCTGGCACTACCGGCCCGCCGCCCTGGTCGCGGCGATGCTCGATGCCCACTACCCGCTGCAGCTGCTGCTGTACTCCGTGGCGGCGCACCGCTACCTGCGCTGGCGGCTGCCCAGGTACGACCCGGACACCCACCTGGGCGGCGGCCTGTACCTGTTCGTGCGCGGTATGGCCGGGCCAGCCACCCCGGTGGTGGACGGCACCCCCTGCGGTGTGATGGGCTGGCGCCCCCCGTCGGCGCTGGTCACCGACCTGTCCGATCTGCTGGCCGGTCGCACGGAGGTGTCCCGATGACGCCATGCCCACCGGTGACGACCCACCCCGTCAGCGGTACGGGGTTCTGGTCGCCGGTACGGGGTCTGGAAACCCGGACCAGCGACCAAAACCCCGTAGCCCTCAAACCGATCCTTGTCTCGGAGGCCGGTCGATGATCAGGGCCGGTCTGCCTGAGGTGGGTAGAGGCGATGTGCCGTGGCGGGTCGAAGGGCGGCTCGCACCGTTCGTCGCCGCAGGGGTGCTGGCCGCCGCGGACGTGCACGTCGCTCGTCGGCTGTGCGCGCTGACCGGGGAGGACGACGACCAGGTCGCTCTCGCGGTTGCGCTCACCGTGCGGGCGCTGCGGGGTGGTTCGGTGTGCCTGGTGCTGGCCGAGGCCTCTGACCTGGTGGCCGAGGCCGACCCCGACGACCCGTCCGCGGTGGACCTGATATCGGCCAGCGCCGACCTGCCCTGGCCCGACCTGCCGGCCTGGAGCACCGCGTTGCGCACCTCACCGCTGGTGGCCGACGGGCCGCACAGCGGTGACGACCGCCCGGTGCGCTGGGTGGACGGCCGGGTCTACCTGGACCGCTACTGGCGCGACGAGCTGGTGGTCCGGGGCGTCGTCGCTGAGCATCTGACCGACGACGACGTCGACGACACCGCACTGACCGAGGCCGCCGCCCGGCTGCTGGACGGCCCCGCCGCCGCCCGGCAGCGCGACGCGGTGCGGGCCGCGGCGACGTCCCGGGTCACGGTCCTGACCGGCGGCCCCGGCACCGGCAAGACCACGACCGTGGCCCGGCTGGTCGCGGCCCTGGCGGCCGGGGTGCGCGGCCCGGGCTTGCGGGTCGGTCTGGCCGCACCCACCGGCAAGGCCGCCGCCCGGCTGCAGGAAGCGGTCAACGCCGAGGTCGCGACACTGCCCGAGGCCGACCGTCGCGCGGTGGGCCCGCTCGTCGCCACGACGGTGCACCGGATGCTGGGCTGGCGCCCCGGCAGCACCACTCGGTTCCGCCACGACCGCAGCCACCCGCTGCCGCACGACCTGGTCGTGGTGGACGAGTCGTCGATGGTGTCGTTGTCGCTGATGGCCCGGATCATGGAGGCGCTGCGCCCCAGCGCCCGGCTGGTGCTGGTCGGCGACGCGGACCAGCTGGTCAGCGTGGAGGCCGGAGCGGTACTGGGCGACCTGGTCGAGGCCCACCCCGAAGCGGTGGTCCGACTGGCCCACGTGTTCCGCTACGGCACGGCGCTGGCCGGGCTGGCCGAGGCCATCCGCACCGGAGACGGCGCCGCCGTCGTCGACCTGCTGCGCACCGGTGACGCCGCCTACGAGCTGGTGGAGCTGTCAGACGACGGGACCGGCACGACCGGTGGATCCTGGCAACGACTCACCAACGCCGACCTGACCGGTCTGCGCACCGATATCGTCACCGCGGGCCGCCGTCTGGTCACCGCCGCCCGGGCCGGAGACGCCCCAGAGGCCCTGGCCGCCCTGGACGCTCACCGCTTGCTGCTCGCCCACCGCACGGGTTTGTTCGGGGTGGCCCACTGGGCGCCGCAGGCCGCCACCTGGGTCGGCGAGGCCACCGGTCGGCACCGCCCGGTAGGCGGTGCGTGGCCGGTCGGCGAACCGCTCCTGGTCACCAAGAACGACCGCGCCTCCGGCCTGTACAACGGCGACGCCGGAGTCGTGGTGGCAGCAGGCCAGGCCGGCGGCACCGTCGTCGCCTTCGGTTCCCCCGACGCCCCCCGCCTCATCCCGCCCTACCGCCTGCCCGAGGTCCAGCCGGTCCACGCCATGACCGTCCACCGCGCCCAGGGCAGCCAGTTCGCCCGCGTCACAGTGCTCCTCCCCCCCGCCGGTTCCCCCCTGCTGACCCGCGAGCTGCTCTACACCGCCGTCACCCGAGCCAGCACCCACGTCCGCGTCGTCGGCACCGCCGACGCGATCCGCACCGCCGTCGCAACCCGTTCCCGCCGCGCCTCGGGCCTGCGCGCCCCACTGGGCTGATCCACTTGTTGTCCTGCATGCAAGACAAACGCACGGTCGCAGCTGTTCTGTATACAGGACAGACTGGAGTGCGCCTGCCCAGGGTCGCGTCCCGGTCTGGAAGTTGTCTACGCTCAGGTCCTGAGATTGCCTACGCACGAACGCTGAGATCGTCTGCGCTGTACCTATGACCAGCGCAGACACGACCCACGGACGGACCGTAGCCGCCCGCACCTGAGAGACCCCTGATGGGCTGTCGGCCTCGGTCGTCAACGGTTGGCGGGAACCCAGACGTAGGTGTCGGTCCGCTGCTGGGAGTCGTGGCTCTTGACCATGCCCACCATGCCGTACTCGTTCACCTTGACGGGCTCGTCGGTGTGGTCCAGGTCGAGCTGTCGCAGCGGTTCGACGCCAACGTCCCGGTTGACGATCTCGTCGGTGTCCATGGCAAGTACGACGGACCTTCCGTCCTGCATGCCGTACACGTGACCGTGGTGCTGCGTGGCGTAGTCGATCCGGTAGCCCTCCCCGGCCCACGACCAGACCAGCCGTCCCGTGGAGACCTCGACCCCGTAGACGGACCTGAAGCCTTTCCCGTAGCCTCGGCACAGCATCACCGCCTGGTCTTCCTCGGGGAAGCACTGGAGGCCGTGGGCGTAGCGGACGTCGTCAGGTCCTGGGGTGAACTGCTCGGTGGTCGCGTCCACCGACGACATGCGCAGGTAGACCGTCGCCGAGTCTTCCGGGACGATCGCGACGGCGACGGCGGAAAGGTCACCGCCCGGGTCGGGAAGCGGGGAATATGACACCTGGTCCGGCAGGTCGGACAGCGCTTTGAGCACCTGCCCCGTCTCGAGGTCCAGGGCGACGGGCCTGACCGGAAACATCCCGTCACCAGAGACGGCCACGGCGTACCGGCCGGTAGACGCGCCCACGACCATCAGGTCAGCCTGCCAGCGCACCTCACCGGTAGCAGAGTCGAGGAGCGCCGTCGTGAACGGTTCGACCGAGAGCCCGACGCTGACGACCAGCCCGTCGTCACGCTCGATCATCTTCACGTCGAACATGTCTTGCGGCCGGGCCAGGTAGCGACCGAATGCCTGTAGCTCAAAACTCCTCTGCCATGTGATGGTGCCGGTGTCGAGGCTCACGGCGACGAGGTCGACCGCGTAGTTCTCTTCCGGGGTGGGGTCCTCGAGCGGCTGGCCGGTGGCGAGGACGACGGTTCGGTCCAGCACGTACGGCGGGTAGAGGTAGTCCCGCGCGGTATCGGCCGACAGGTCGACTGACCACGACGGCCGCCCGGTGAGCAGGTCGATGGACACCAGGGCGCCGTCGGCGAAGGAGAGCAGGGTGGTGCCGTGCAGGGTGCCGTGCAGGGCCTGGTCCTGGGTAAGCGTTACCGCGCGGGTCAGGTCGAACCCCGTCGGGGGGTCGAACGGGACGCCGAGGGTGCTGGGGCTGGTGGTCGCAGGGTCGCTGCCCGTCTGGTCGGTGCAGCCCGGCACCCAAGCCAGGGCCGCGACCAGGCCGAGCAGCAACCAGCGACCGCCGTGGCGCCCACGCTTCGCGCCCGGTCGCGGCGGACGGTCCGGCACCGGGACCTCCTTGCGGCACGGCGGAGCACCGGGGTCCAGTTTCGGCCTTCTGCTGAGACGGCCCATCAGAAACGGCCGACGTGAGGGGCGCCGGTTAAGCTGTTCCGGAGCGATGCACGCCATCTGCAGCACCGGGCGGGCGCGGAACCGCGTTGTCGTCGTTCGGCCGCACCTCCAGTGCGACCTCCTCCGCCTTGCCCCGCACCCGTCCAGCACCGCAGCCGACGCACATCTCGTTCTGGGAGCACCATACGACTGCCTCCCTGCGACGGAACCGGACGCCGGTAAGCCGGACCGGCGGCCCCAACGTAGCACGGCGGTCCGACAGGAGGGAAGACTGCCCGGCTGAGCAGCGTCATCGCAGTCTTTGACAGCACGACCCGGACACCATCACCCCGACGGTCGCCCAGCCTGGCACAACCCGGCCTGGGGCTCGGTCTGGTGATTGTTGGCACCAGCGGGCGAACGGGGGCGAACTCACCCATAACGGTCGGTCGCGGTGCTAGCCTCGCCTCCAGCAGGGCCGACGGGGCAGGACCCGCGGCACAGGGTTCGGGCTGCGTGGTCGTGGCCCGACGGGACGGAGGGGGGCG
>WRMB01000053.1 GCA_009777345.1 Micrococcales bacterium
CTGTCCGCGGAGCCCGACGACCCCAGCACGCCGAAGAGACCCACGAACAAGAAGGCCCTCGTCGGGATCCTCGGCGGGATCCTGGTCGTCGCGCTCGCCATCGGCACCGTGCTGTTCATCAACCGCGGCGACAAACATGACGCCTCGCCCAGAGGCTCGAAGGGTAGCAGCCCCGCCTCCAGCGAACCACCGATACCGCAGGACGTCCGACCCGGCACGTGCTACAAGTCCACCGAATCCATCGCCCACAACAGGAACAATTTCTTCCGCGACATGAACAAGGTGGACTGCGACGTCCCGCACATGCTGGAGGTCATCAGCACCTTCACCTGGGACAAAGCCCCCACCGACCGGGACGACCCGATAGTAGCCGCCCAGATCAGCAGCTGCTGGGACGATGTGATCAAGCCCGAGATCAACGCCGCCGCACCGGCCGGTACGCCCCCAGACGAGAAGTTGTTGTCTGATTCTCAGGCCGATGTCTGGTACCCGACCCCCGCCCAGATCGCCGCAGGCAAGAACACGGGGTACTGCGTTCTGCTCCCGGACAACTACTCCTACACGGACGACGATTCCGACGATCCGGTCCTGCTCGGCTCACTGACGCGCGGCACCTACCGCGGTATCCCCACCGAGGCAGAGGCATACCGGGCCAAGTTCGACCCCGAGACCATGCTGACGTGCCAGGGCGGTTCGCTGACCATCGACGACACCTATTCGCACGACCGCGTCCTCGTCGTCGACAACTGCGAGAGCATCGTAGTGGATGCGCGCCATGCGGAGATCCTCGCGCAGGACGTCGGCGCCGTCACTATCAACGGCTACTATTCCGAGCTCCGGGCTCACGGGATATCGAACAGTATCGAGATCTCCAGCGACAGTTCCAATAACAAAGTGTACTGGGAGGTCGGAGACCCCGCAGTGGTCGGCGGCGGGGGTTCTAGCAAGGTGCTTCGGTACTGAACTACGGCACCCGCAAGACCCCCTACAGTCCGGGCATGGCTGGGGACCCCACCCACGCGTCACCCTGACTTCTCCTGGCTCAACCAGGTCTCGCCGAGCCGCTCCACCGCCATCTTGTGCTCTACCGCGTCGACGATGTACGCCGAGACTCCGCGCCGTCCGGCTCGTGCCCGTAGCTCGGTCACCACCGAGGTAGGGAAGGGAGCGAGACCGAGATGCGCGTGCTCGTGTCGTTACCGGCCATGTCGCGAGTCTGGTGGGCCAGCGACGTCTGCCTGTCGCGACATGAATCGCTGAGGTCGCGACGAACCGTCCCCAGCCCACGGTGGTGACGGGTTCGTACCAGGGCGCCTGCGGGGTGGTGCCGTGAAGCATCAGAGTGGTCAGCAGGACGAGACGAGAGGACGCCATGCCTGCCGCACCTACCCAGACCTCCCAGCCGCGGCCCGTACCAGATCCGGGGCTGGTCACCCAGGTACGGGCCCGGCTGGGCGGACGCACCGACCCGGCACAGGTCGCGGCCGAGGTCGTCGCCGCGCTGGCCGGGTCGGCCCGGCTGCTCGGCCCCCGCGCCCTGGCCAGCACCGTCGCGGCCGTGCGCGACGAGGTGGTCGGCGCCGGCCCGCTGCAGCCCCTGCTGGACGACCCGCAGGTCTGCGACGTGCTGGTGAACGGCCCGCACGAGGTGTGGGTCGAACGCGCCGGGTCGCTGGTCCGGGTCCCGGTCGACCTGGGCGACGCGGCCGGGGTGCGGGCCCTGGCGATGCGGCTGGCCGCCGTGGCCGGGCAGCGGCTGGACGACGCCTGCCCGGCGGTGGACGGGCGCCTGCCCGACGGCACCCGGCTGCACGCGCTGCTGCCGCCGCTGGCCGGGGACTGCACCGTGCTGTCCCTGCGGGTACCCCGGGCACGACCGTTCACCCTGACCGAGCTGGTCGAGGTCGGCACGGTCGCCCCGGCGCTGGCCCCGGTGCTCGGCACCCTGGTGGCACAGCAGGCGAACCTGCTGGTCACCGGCCCCACCGGAGTGGGCAAGACGACCCTGCTGGCCGCCCTGCTCGGTGAGGTGCCACCGGACCAGCGGATCGTCGTGGTCGAGGAAGCCCGCGAGCTGAGCGTCACCCACCCGCACGTGGTGCACCTGGCGACCCGGACCGCCAACGTCGAGGGCGCCGGGACGGTGGGGCTGACGGCGCTGGTACGTCACGCGCTGCGGATGCGCCCGGACCGGATCGTCCTGGGCGAGTGCCGCGGCGCCGAGGTGCGCGAGGTGCTGGCGGCGCTGAACACCGGTCACGAGGGCGGCTGCGCCACCCTGCACGCCAACGCCGCCACCGACGTGCCCGCCCGGCTGGAGGCCCTGGGGGCGCTGGCCGGGATGGACCGCCAGACCGTCGCCGCACAGGCCGCCAGCGCCCTGGACGTCGTGGTGCACCTGCGCCGGGCGGCGGGACGCCGGTACGTGGCCGAGGTCGGAGTCGTGGGACGGGCCGGTGATGGCGCCCTCACGGTCGAGGTGGCGGTCGCGGTCGACCCCACCGGGACAGCGGTGCCCGGCCCCGGGTGGGACCGGCTGGCCGTCCGGCCCGCCACCGGGCGGTTGCGACTGGTGGACGGTGCGTCATGACGGGAGGTGTCGTAGCGCTGCTGCTGGCCGCCGCGACGTTGGTGCTGGTCGGCCCGTGGCGTCGGGTGAGCCAGCCCGACCGGTCGGCCGGAACCGCCGCACCACCGGCGGACCTGGCGGCTGTCGTCGCCGGGGTGGCCTCCCGGCTGCGCACCGGGGTCCGGGTGGGTGACGCCTGGTCGCAGGTCCTGGGCGTACCGGTGGGTGACGACGGCCCGGACGTCCGACAGCTGCGAGCCGTCAGCCCGCCCCGGCCCGGCCCCGCCGGTCAGCGGAGCGGACGGTGGCGTCCCGTCCCCCAGGTGCCAGGTGCGGCCGGCCGGGCCCAGGCTGTGGTCTGCGCCAACCGGATGGCGGCCGAGCTGGGCGCTCCCCTGGCGCCGGTGCTGGACACGGTCGCTCAGGCCCTGGCGGCCGACGCCGAGGCGGCGGCCGAGCTGAGCACAGCGCTGGCCGGTCCCCAGGCCAGTGCCCGGCTGGTCGGCTGGCTGCCGCTGCTCGGCCTGGTCCTGGGTGTGGTCGTCGGGGCCGACCCGGTGGCAGTGCTCACCGACGGCGGACCCGGCACAGCAGCCGGGATCGTCGGGGTGACACTGTTCGTGGTCGGCCGGACGTGGTCCCGGGCACTGGTGGACCGGGCTCGGCGGTGGCAGCGATGACGACCCTGCTCAGCGCTCTCCTGCTCGGGACTGCCCTGCTGCCGTGGACGGCACGCCGCGCTGCCCCCGTCCCGTCGCCCGCGCCCGACGGCCCGGCCGACCCACCCGACCCGGTGCTCCTGCTGGCCCTGCTCGACGCCGCGGTCGGCGCGGGCGCACCGGTCCCCCGCGCGCTGCAGGCCGTCGGCACGGCGGTGGGCGGCCCGGTCGGCGACGCGCTGGCCACCGTCGGCGGACGCCTGACGCTGGGCGCGGCCTGGTCCGAAGCGGTCGCCGCCGCCCCCGACGGCCTGCGCCACCCGCTCGACCCGCTGGGTGCGGCCTGGTCCACTGGGGCCGCCCCCGGCCCGCTGCTGCGCCAGGCCGCCGAACGCCTGGTCCGGGAACGTCGCGACCTGGCCCGGGTGGCCGCGGCCCGCCTCGGGGTACGGCTGGTCCTGCCCCTGGGCCTGTGCCTGCTGCCGTCGTTCGTCCTGCTCGGCCTGGTCCCGGTGGTGCTGTCCCTGGCCGGCACCTTCCTCGGAGGCTGAACCGACATGCCTGTCGCCTTCTGGCTGCGCCGCGTCGGGCGTGGCGCTGGGTTCGCGCCGAGGTCGAGGTCACGAACTGTTCGTGGCCGGACTGCGTGGCACCGGCTTCGAGAACCGAAGACACCGACGACGAGAGGGGTAGTAGGCAGAAAACCGCATTTGACCTGCGGGAACGTCTCATGGTCTGGCGATTTTCCGTTTACGATATTAGTATGGTGAGGTTGGAGTGGGCGCCGAGCGCGGACAACCACGACATCGCGCACGAGGACGCGACCCACGCGATGAGCGAGGGTCGCCGGTGGTTCGTGGCGAAGTTCGAGACCTCGCGCATCGCCGGGTACCCGGACCCGTCGCTGTTCGTCGGGTACGCCCGTGACGGGGTGACGTTGTTGGAGGTGATGGTCGTGCCGAAGGACGCTGTGGACGCCCTGGTCGTGTACCACGTCATGCAGGCGCGGCCGAGGATCGTGGACCTGGCCCGTCGCCGGGGCCGCAGGAAGGAGCAACGCCCATGAGCAGCAGCCTGACCCCCGAAGAGGTCGCCGCGTTCGAGGCGGAGGCCGCGCGGGTCGCGGCCGACGACTACGAGCCGGTGCCGCCGCCCGGCGCCGACGACGACCAGACCGACCCGGACGAGTTCCTGGCCCCGTGGCTGCCCGAACTGACCGAGATCGCACGCGGCCGGGGGCGCCCGAGCCTGTCGGGCGAAGGGCCGTCACCGGCCCGCATGGTCCGCCTGCCCGCCAGTCTCGACGCCGAGCTGACCGCCCGCGCCACCGCCGAGGGGCGACCTATGAGCGCGCTGGTGCGCGACGCCGTGAGCCAGTACCTGCGAGCCGGGTGACGGTCGGCAAGAAGAAGGCACAGACGTCTCGGCTCAGGCCAGACGCTGGGCCGGGGACCGTCGTGCGGTGACCGCGGGGTCGGTCACGACCACCTCGGACAGGGCCGCGTCGATGCGGGTCATCAGCTCAGGCGGGATCTCGACACCTGAGGCGGCGACGTTCTCGGCCACCTGCTCGGGGCGGGAGGCACCGACGATGGCCGCGGCGACGTTGTCGTTGGCCAGCACCCAGGCGACGGCCAGCTGGGCCATGGTCAGGCCCAGCTCGTCGGCCACCGGGCGCAGCCGGGCCACCGCGGTCAGGACCTTGTCGTCCAGGACGCGAGACATGAACCCGCCGCCGGTGGGGTCGGTGGCGCGGGACCCGGCCGGTCGGGGCGCGCCCGGGGCGTACTTGCCGGACAGCACCCCCTGGGCCAGGGGCGAGAACACGATCTGCGACAGTCCCAGGTCGCGGGAGGCCGGGACCACCTCGGCCTCGATCACCCGGAACAGCATCGAGTACTCCGGCTGGTTCGACACCAGCGGGACACCCATCTGGCGGGCCAGGGCCTGCCCGGCCTGCAGCTGGTCGGCGGTCCACTCGCTGACCCCGACGTACAGGGCCTTGCCCGCGCGCACCACGTCGGCGAAGGCCCCCATGGTCTCTTCCAGGGGCGTGGTGTGGTCGTAGCGGTGCGCCTGGTACAGGTCGACGTAGTCGGTGCGCAGCCGCCGCAGCGAGGCATCGATCGACTCGCGGATGTGCTTGCGGGACAGCCCGGTGTCGTTCGGGCCCTTGGGACCGGTCGGGTAGAAGACCTTGGTGCACAGCTCCAGGGACTCCCGGCGCTGCCCGGCCAGGGCGGTGCCCAGCACGGTCTCGGCCGCCCCGTCGGCGTAGACGTCGGCGGTGTCGAAGGTGGTGATCCCCGCGTCGAGCGCCGCACGGACGCAGGCGCCGGCCGCGGCGTCGTCCACCTGCGCCCCGTGGGTCAGCCAGTTGCCGTAGGCGATCTCAGAGATCTTCAGACCAGAACGACCAAGGTGTCGGTAGCGCATCGCCCCATCATGTCACTGTCGCCGAGGGACGAAGTTCCGGACGAGGGACGAAGCAATAGGTTCGTCCCTCGTCCGGAACTTCGTCCCTCAGATTCAGCGCAGGTTGTAGGTGGCGATGGAGACCGCGACGTAGTGGCAGGTGTACCCGGCGACGGTGAGCGAGTGGAAGATCTCGTGGAAGCCGAACCAGCGCGGCGACGGATCCGGTCGCTTCAGGCCGTAGACCACTGCGCCCAGGGTGTAGGCCAGGCCGCCGGCGATCACCAGCCACAGCACCCCCGCCCCCCCGGCGCGGGCGAACTGCGGCAGGAAGGCGACGGCGACCCAGCCCAGCGCCACGTAGATCGGCACGTACAGCCAGCGCGGCGCGTGCAGCCAGAAGATCCGCATGAGCAGGCCGACCAGCGCCCCGGACCACACGATGATCAGCAGCGTCCGGGCGGTGCCGGCGTCGAGCAGGATCACCGACAGCGGCGTGTACGTCCCGGCGATGATGAGGAAGATGTTGGTGTGGTCCATCCGGCGCAGCACCCCGGCCACCTGGGGCGACCAGGTGCCCCGGTGGTAGACCGCGCTGGTGCCGAACAGCAGCACCGCGCTGATCGCGAACACGACGTTGGCCCAGCGTGAGGCGGACGTCGGCGACAGCGCGACGAGCACGATCCCGGCCGCCAGCACGAACGGCGAGACCCCGGCGTGGATCCAGCCCCGCAGCTTGGGTTTCAGTGTGGCGGCGACGTGCCCGACGCGGTCGCCGACGGCCTCGACCGCACGGGACAGACCGTCGTGCCGCTGGGACGATCGTGCATCGGCTGCCGCCATCGCGCTCCTGCCTGGTACCTCGAGGGAACTTACTTCTCCGTAGGTTACGTCACCGTAGGTTGTCAGTCGAACCACCCGGTACGTTCTTCACCACGTGGCGTTCTTCACCATGCCTCCTCATCGCGCCTGCCCGCCGCCCCGACCGGTCGGGGCCTGGAGCTCGGTACAGTCTTCGGTACGGCCGCCCGCGTCCGTTCGTGGGTGCCGCGTGAGGGAGCGTCGCGTGCGTCTGCCGCATCCGTTGTACGGGCTGTACGAACGTCGCCTGGCTGCCGGGCTACCCCTGGACCGGACGCCGCGCCACGTCGGGGTGATCCTCGACGGCAACCGGCGCTGGGCCCGCGTCTCGGGGGTGTCGTCGGCCAGGGGGCACCGCGCGGGGGCGCAGAAGATCGTCGAGGTACTGGGCTGGAGCGAGGACGTCGGCGTCGAGGTGGTCACGCTGTGGATGCTGTCCACCGACAACCTGGCCCGCAGCCCTGACGAGCTGGGCCCGCTGCTGACCATCATCGAGGACGCGGTGCGCGACCTGGCCGCCACCCGGCGCTGGCGGCTGCAGCCGATGGGCTCGCTGGACCTGCTGCCCGACCGCACCGTCCAGGCGCTGGAGGCGGCGCAGGCCGCGACCGCGGACGTCCGGGGGCTGCACGTCAACATCGCGGTCGGCTACGGCGGGCGGCAGGAGATCACCGACGCTGTGCGCACCGTGCTGCGCCAGCAGGCCGCCGCCGGGGCCACCCTGGCCGAGCTGGCCGAGGACTTCGACGTCGACCACATCGCCGAGCACCTGTACACCCGGGGCCAGCCGGACCCCGACCTGGTGATCCGCACCTCCGGGGAGCAGCGCCTGTCGGGCTTCATGCTCTGGCAGTCGGCTCACTCCGAGTTCTACTTCTGCGAGGCGTACTGGCCCGACTTCCGTCGCGTCGACTTCCTGCGCGCCGTGCGCTCCTACACCCAGCGCGAGCGCCGTCGGGGGCGGTAGCGGTCGAGCCGTCCTGGCCCGGGTCGGGTCGGCGGGAGGCTGCTCCGCGCTCCCGTCGCGCCCCGGGAGGTCCGGTTCAGGCCGGGTCTGGACGGATCTTGAGACGTCATGTAGCTGGCTGACCAATGGCGACGTGCAGTGCGACACCGTCCGGGCCAGACGCCGACCCGGGCGACGCCGATCCCAGGGGGACCGCACGTCCGCGCACGTCACACCGCCCTGCCGACCATGACGACACCAGGCTTCCCGCTGCCTGGCGCGGCGGCGGCATGACCCGTTCGGCCGTGTCGGCTGACGCCGATCGGGACCGACCACTCGCCCGAACGTGCGAATCGCCCCAATTCGTCCCCCAGATCTCCCCCAGACGGGGTACCGAGCAGCGACAATAGGACTGTGCTGAGCGCGGAGGATGTCGAGCGGGTCAGGTTTGGGGCCACCAAGTTCCGGGAGGGCTACGACCAGGACGAGGTCGACGACATGCTGGACCGGATCGTGGCGACGTTGCGCCACGACACCAGTCGGCGTGCCGTCACGGCGGACGAGGTCTACACCACGACCTTCTCCTCCACCCGGTTCCGGGAGGGCTACGACCCGGACGAGGTCGACGACTTCCTGGACAAGGTCATCGAGACCCTGGAAGAGGTCGAGCGCGGACAGGCGCCGAAGGTCCCGTCGGCCCGGCACGAACCGGCCCGGCACGAACCACCGGTCAGGCACGAACCGGTCAGGCACGAACCACCCCGGCACGAACCCGAGCCGGTACCGCGGCCCGCCACGACGACGACCACCTTCACCAGCGGCCCGACCCCACCCCGTCCGGCCGTCGAGGCCCAGCAGACCACGATGATCCGGCCACCGGTCGCCGAGCCGACCTGGACCGATCCGGCCTGGGACGAACCCGTCTGGGACGAACCGTCCAGGCCCACCCCCCCTCCGGCCCGTCCGCCCGTCGCCACGCCCGCACCGGCCCGGCCGCGCCCCACCCAGCCACGGGCCAACCCGTCACCGGTCTCGGCCGTACCGGGCTACAGCACGCCCGCCCGCCCGGAACCGAGCCTGCCGGCCATGCCCGCCGCGGCGATCGCCACCCGGCTGCAGCTGGCCCGGGCGACCCTGCCCACCGAGACCCGCGACACCCTGGTGGTCGAGCTGCCCGACGGCAGCCTGCGCTCCGTGATCGACGTGCAGACCGGCCGGGAGGGCATCGTCCTGGTCCTCAGCTGAGCCCGGACCCCCTTACCGGGACCTCACCCAGCCCAGGTCGACGGGCAGCCGCAGGACGTCGCCGACGACGGTCCGCAGCCCCGGCAGCGTCCAGGTCCGGTGCACCGCCCGCAGGCAGGCCCGACGTTCGGCCGGGTCCAGCCCGGCGTCCCGGGCGCCGTCGCGCACCGCGCGGTACACCAGCGGGATCTTGCGGGTGTACGGGAACACCACGTGGGGACGGTTCGGGTCGACCCAGACCGCCTCGGAGCGTCGTTCGCCCCCGGCCCGTCCGGCGTGCTCGCGGATGTGCTGCACCGCCTCGTCCACGAGCCGCACCCGGCCGCGCACCGCCAGGGCGGCGGGCAGCACGAACTCCCCCGAGGTGGACACCCGGATACCGCCCGCGGCCCGCACCACCGGGGTGCGGAACAGGCCGAACTGGACGGGCCACAGCAGCCCTCCGAGCAGCCGCCCCACCCGTTCGTGCGCCGGGCCGACCAGGTCGACGTACAGGTGCTCCGGGTAGCGGCCCCGGTCGGTGCCGCTCTCGTCCAGCCGCAGCACCACCGGCACCGCCGCGACCGCGTCGTCGTCGTCGTCCAGCGCCGCGACCAGGGCCGACACCATGCCTGGGGCGCACACGTCGTCGTGGAACGCCCATTTGAACAGCTCGCCGGAGGCCGCGTCCAGGAGGGCGTTGGAGTTGCGGCCGCCGCCGATGTTCTCGTCCTGGCGCAGCACCGTGACCCGCGGGTCGCGGGCGGCGAAGTCGGCGGCGATCTGGGGCGTGGCGTCGGTGGAGGCGTTGTCGCTGACCAGGATCTCCATGTCCTCGAAGTCCTGCTCGACCAGGGCGGCCAGGGCCTGGGCCAGGTACCGCTCGCCGTTGTAGACCGGTACGGCCATGGTCACCCGTGGGTTCGACCTCATCGCCTCTCCAGCACTCTGTCCAGCAGAGTGGCCACCGCTGCCACCTCGGCTCCAACCGATGTCCGCGCCGCCTGGCACACCTGGTCGCAGGCGGGTCCGGCGCGTCCCGCGTCCGCGCGGGCCGCCGCCACCGCCGCCAGCACCTCGTCGGCGCTCACCGTCGCGATGTCTAGCACGTAGTCGTCCAGACCGGCCTGGGCGAGCAGCGCCGCGTCCTTGGCGGCATGGGCGACCGCGACCGGGATGCGCCCGGCCAGCAGCGTCCCGACCAGGGCATGATAGCGGCTGGCGACCACGACGTCGGCGTCTGCCAGGACGGCCAGCAGGCTGTCCAGGTCGGCGGGTCGGGCCGTCAGCGGCGCCGGACCGTCCAGCCGGGCCAGCACCTCGTCGGTCATGGCCAGGTCCGAGTCGTCCATGACGACCATCGTCACCGCGTCGCCCGCCGCGGCCAGCCGGTCGACGGCCTGGGCCAGGACCGCGGCGTACCGGGCCCGGCCGCGGTCGACCGGCAGGTTGACGACCGACACCACCACCTGCCCGCCGGACGCCGCCGGGACGACCGGGCGCGGATCGGTGGCCAGCACGAGATCGTGCACCAGCCGGTCGTGGGTCACGTCCAGCCCGGCCCGGCCCATCGCGTCGCGGGTCATGGTGTCGCGGAACGAGCGGCGCCGCGCCCCCCGGGCCGCCCAGGCCGCGACCCAGGCGGGCAGCCGGTGCCCGTACGGCGAACCGCCCAGCCCCATCCAGACCAGCGGCACCCGGCGGGCCCGGCAGGCGAACGACAGCAGCACCAGCCACACCAGGTGACCGCCGGGCAGCAGGGCCGTCGCCTCTTCCAGGAGACCGGTACCGGGCACCACCACCAGGTCGAACCGGGACACCACACGGAGCATGACGACCAGGTCCACCAGCTTGGCCCAGAGACGGCCCGGCAGCGAACCACCGTGCGGCCTGGCGAAAGGCACCGCGGGCAGGCCCAGCGCCTGCTCGGTGCGGCCGGTGTCGCGGACCATGACGGAGAACTCGGCCTCGGGCACCTGCTGGGCCAGGCGTTCCTGGGCCGCCCGGCACGACATATCGTTGCCGAGGTTACCGTGGCCGAACTCGCCGAACAGCGCGACCTGCAGCGTCACCCCGACCTCGTCTCTCCGCGCGTCCCCACCCTGACGTGCACTACGGCGGGCACGTCCGTGTGTACGTCTGGCTGCCATTCTGGGGGCGGCACGGGCGAGCGGTGGCACGTTCTGGCGGTCTTTCACCCGAAACACCCGGATCGGTGGATCCGGCGCTAAGGTGGCGACGACGATCCGACCACCGGAGGGGACTCCATGACGCACTCGCTCGCCGAACCGATCCCGACCTGGACCGACCGGTGGTCGGGCGAACCCGGCGGCGCGGTGGTGCTGGACCTGGGCACCCAGCCTCCGTCCGACCTGTTCCCCGCCCCCGACGACCCGCTGCCCGACCCGGCCTACCCGCTGCGCATGGTGCTGAGCCAGGTCAGCGGCCTGCTCCAGCTGGAGGACGACCCCACCGAGCCCGAGGAGCCGCTGGGCGTCGAACCGGCCGCCCTGGTGCGCCAGGCCGAGCGGTGCGTCGCCGACGCCACCACCGCCGGGTACGTGCGCGACGGGGTGCGGGTGCTGGAGTACCCCAGCCCGCACGGCGGGTCGTGGCGTTCTCTGCTGGTCGAGCGCGGCGCGGTGATGGCCGACGCGGGACCGGTGGACCTCGTCGTCGACGTCCACGGCATGATGCACGACCGCGACCAGCAGGCCGCGTTCGTGGAGCGTCGGGACCACCTGGGGCCCGACGGGGTGATGGTCATGATGATCCACGACGTGGCGTCGATCGTCCGCCTCGGCATGTGGAACGCGCTCAAGAGCGGGCACTTCGCCTACTACTCGGTCCCGGCGCTGGTGTCGATGGGCCAGCAGATCGGGCTGGTCGGGATCGGCGCCTGGCAGTACTCCCTGTACGGCGACCGCGGCACGACGCTGCTGGCCTTCGCCCGGGCCGGGTCGCGCTGGGGCAAGCAGGCCCCGGTGGTCACCGACCTGGTCACCTCCCAGACCGCCGAAGGCATCTGCGACCCGACACGCGTGGCCACCCTGGCCCAGGCGCTGGCCACGTCGGTCAGCGCCATCCGGTCCTACCTGGACGGGGCCAGGGCCGCCGGGCTGACCGTCGCCGGGTACGGCGCGGCATCACGCACCTCCGCCCTGCTGGTCAGCGCGCAGGTCACGACCGACGACCTGGTCGGCATCGCCGACGCCGCCACCGGCAAGCACGGCCGCACCATGCCCGGTAACCGCATCCCCATCTGGTCGCCCGCCCAGCTGGTCGAGGCCCGTCCCGACCGGGTCCTGCTGTTCGTCCCCGACCTGCTGCCCGAGGTCCGCGCCACCTACCCCCAGATCGAGGAGAACGGGGGACGCTGGGTCGTCATGGACCCCAACCCGCGTGAGGTGTGAGCGGTTGAGCCCTCTTCGCTTGGGTCGGGGTCGGCGGGGGCGTGGGCCCACGGCGCGAGAGGCTCCGCGCGGCGAAGCTGGGTGGAGTAGCGCTGGGGACTCTGCCCGGGCTCGCTGCGCGAGCCTTTGACGCCCACCACTCCGGAGGTGGCGCCCCCGCCGACCCCTTGCGCTTCCGTCTCACCTTGGAGGTCTTGAACTACCGCACGCCTCGGCTTCGCCGTCGCTGGACAAGGGCTGGAGCGGGGCGAAAACAGGTTGCCTGGTGACGAGGCTGGCTGCCAGGGTGTTGGCTCGTGACTGCGCAGCTGATCGACGCCGTTCTCGGGTCCGTTCCGGGCACCGAGCAGTTGGCGCCTGCGCTGACCCTGCCGGCGATCGACGCCAACCTCGGGACGTTCCCCAGCACCGAGCGCTGGGTGGCGCTCGGTTTTGCCGAGGCTGTGGTCCGCGGGCAGGAGCCGTTCACAGCCGAAGTGATGCTGAAGCACCAGTTCGACCGGGCCACGCTGCTGCCGCCCGACGCCGTGGTGCTGCGTTCGTGCACCTACCACGAGCACGCTGAACGGCCCGAGGTCTTCGCCCGGACCCCGGAGGGTCACGTCCACATCGGCGACGACAGGGTGACGGTCAGCGCCACCACCCCGCAGGCCGCGGCCCGGCTGCTCCAGACGGTCGTCGACCGCATCCCGCCGGTCAACGACGACGACGATCCCAGCAAGGCCGAGATCGAGATGTGGCAGGCCTCGCACAACGGCGGTTACTCCAACACCAAGGTGATCGAGGTGCCGTCCTGGGCCGAGGTCCGGCGCAACTACCCCAGCGCCACCGTGGACCACCTGGCCCGGCTGGTGACGCTCGACCCGCCGCCGGCCGCGTCGGGCAAGCTCATGGTCTGGTACGGCCTGCCCGGGACCGGGAAGACCACCGCCATCCGCACCCTGATGCGCGAGTGGTCGGCCTGGTGCACCCACCACTACATCATCGACCCCGAGCGGTTCTTCAACTCCGTGCCGTACATGGCCAGCGTGCTCAGCACCGACTCTGACGAGACCGAGGACGACGCGCCGACCCACCGGCTGGTCATCGTCGAGGACTGCGACGAGTTCATCACCGCCGACGCCCGGCGGCGGTCGGGCAACGCCCTGGGCCGGCTGCTCAACCTGTCCGACGGGATCCTGGGCCAGGGCTCGCAGGTGATCATCCTGCTCACCACCAACGAGAACATCACCGCCCTGCACCCGGCCCTGACCCGTCCCGGCCGCTGCCTGGCCAAGGTCGAGTTCCACCCCTTCACGGCCGAGCAGGCCCGCGCCTGGCTGCCCGACCCGACCCTCCCCCTGCCCAGCACCACCCCGACCCTGGCCGAGCTGTTCGAGGCGGTGAGCTCGACCCCCCGCATCTCGACCCAGGACGACACCTCAGCGACCGGCCTGTACCTATAGGCCGAGTCGGTCCACCAGAGCATCGGCCGCCGCACGGGCGTCGGTCATGGTTTCGAGAGTTCTGTCGCCAGAACTCTCGAACTCGTTCGGGCCGCACCTGGCTGCCTCCGCAGAAAACAGGTTGTCCGGTTGCATGTCGGCTGCCAGAGTGGCGGCTCGTGACTGCGCCGCTGATCGATACTGTTCTCGGGTCCGTGTCGGACACCGAACGGCTGGCGCCTGCGCTGACTCTGCCTGCGATCACGGCCAACGACGGCTATGCGGACGTGTCGGCCAAGAGCTGGGTGGCAGCGGGTTTCGCGCAGGCCGTGGTCGACGGGCAAGAACCGTTCACCGAGGCGACAGAGTGGAAGCACAAGGTCGACTATGCCGCGCTGCTGCCCCCGGACACCGTCGTGCTGCGGTCGTACGTCGACCGCGACGACCTGGCCAACTCCTGCGTCTTCGCGCGCACCCCTACCGGTCACCTCCACATCAACGACAACACCCTCACGGTCAGCGCGACCACCCCGCAGGCGGCTCAGCATCTGCTCCAGACGATCGTCGAACGACTCCCTGCGACCGACGGCGACCCTGGCAAGGCCGAGGTCAAGATGTGGCACGAGGACAGGCACGGCGGCGGCTGTTCTCACAGCAAGGTGATCGACGTGCCGCGCTGGACCGACGTCAAGGACAACTACCCTGGCACCATCGGGCACCACCTGGACCGGCTCATGACGAGGGGCCGCCCCCCGGCCACCTCGGGCAAGCTGGTGGTCTGGTACGGCCCGCCCGGGACCGGGAAGACCACCGCCATCCGCACCCTGATGCGCGAGTGGTCGTCATGGTGCACCCACCACTACGTCCCTGACCCGGAGCGGTTCTTCAGCTCCGTCCGGTACATGGCGAACGTGCTCAGCAACTCCGACTCCGACTCCGAGCCGACCCACCGACTGGTGGTCGTCGAGGACTGCGACGAGTTCATCACCGCCGACGCCCGGCACCGCTCGGGCAACGCCCTGGGCCGGCTGCTCAACCTGTCCGACGGGATCATGGGTCAGGGTTCCAAGGTGATCATCCTGCTCACCACCAACGAGGACATCACTGCCCTGCACCCGGCCCTGACCCGTCCGGGCCGCTGCCTGGCCAAGGTCGAGTTCCGCCCCTTCACGGCCGAGCAGGCCCGCGCCTGGCTGCCCGACCCGACCCTCCCCCTGCCCAGCACCACCCCGACCCTGGCCGAGCTGTTCGAGAAACTGAGCTCGACTCCACGCATCGCCACCCGGGACGACACCTCGGCGCCCGGCCTGTACCTGTAGGCCGCGAGAGGCCGCACGGCCGCCTGCGACGCGGTCCGCGTCAGACCTTGCCTGTTGCGGGCATCACACCTGGTACGGGCCTTGCTGGCCGGGAGGGAAGGGGGCCGGAAGGCCCGAAGGTGCCGGGTCGAACCGCTGACCAGCGGGACTGGTCGGCAGGAAACCGATGACGAACAACCACACCGAGGCGATCGGTATCAGGGCCAAGAACACCAGCGCGCCGTGCAGGTTCGCGTCCTGGAGCCGCCGCCAGCCCAGAGAGAGCGCCGGCACGCTCAAGGCGCACACGACCAAGATCGAGACCAGGTAAGCCACACCCACTCCGATAGCCGCAGCATCGTCCGTGGAGCTCGCCGCGACCGCGACAATGATGGTGAACACCAGGCTCAGCGCCATGCAGGCGAGGAACCACCACAGGTACCCCCACCAGAACTCGCTCTGCGAGGCCCGACCCTTGAACTGGAAGGCCCCTCTGAGCATCCGTCTGAGCGATACCAGAGCGGTCGCGCTGTAGAGCGGCAGCATCAGGTCGTCCGGGTCGGTGGCGCCGCGCACACCGGGGTACCCGGTGTGCGGAACCCCGTACGGCTGGCCGTACTGGTAGCCGGGCTGGGGCTGGCCGTACTGGTAGCCAGGCTGGGGCTGGCCGTACTGGTAGCCGGGCTGGGGCTGGCCGTACTGGTAGCCAGGCTGGGGCTGGCCATACCCGTACGGCTGGCCGTACTGCTGGGGTTGGCCCTGGAAGCCAGGCTGGGCGGGATACCCGTACCCCGGCTGCGACTGCGGGGGTGGCGGCGACGGCGGGGCCGCAGGCCAGGCGTTCTGGTCGGGCAGACGGTAGGGCTCTGGTGGCATCGGCGGGTGGGTCATCGTCGCGGTGGCCTCTCGTGCGGTTCAGGTCGAGAAAGGATCGATCCTACTGGTGAGGCTGGAGCGTGGAGACGGTTTCTATGGTCTTGTTCCCGCCTTCGTCGACCCGCGGCTCAAAGGCCCCGTCGCCGACCGCCTCACCCAGGTGCTCGCCGCCCGCCACCCTGCCCGGATGAACGAGCGTCAGCTCCCGACAAGCCTACGCACATGTAGGTTTCTACCCATGGGAGTCAACGATGAGGGTCCTCCGTGGGGTCACGTGGAACACAGCGACTACACGGCGCTCGAGACGCGGGTCGGAAGGCTCGAAGCCACCGTGGCGCACCTGCTGTGGATTCTCGCCGCGGGCACCGATGACCAGCACCAGCGTGTGCGGGCCATGCTGCCGCCGGAGACAGGCGGACTCCAGGACAGTGTGACGGACCAGCAACCGTGGCAGCAGGAAGCCCGACGGCTGGCGGGCACGGGCCAGAAGCTCCGGGCCATCAAGGTGGTGCGTGAGGCTACCGGTATGGGTCTGAAAGAAGCCAAGGAGTACGTGGAGCGCACGTACTGATTCAGCCAGCCCACCGATGCGTGCCCTCGCGAACCATAGCCCTGCGGCCTGCCCGACCCTGACCGACCGGACGTTGGACCGCTCACCCCTGGGTGTCCTGTGCTCGGCAGGCCGAGCCAGGTCCGTCGGCTATACAGGCACGATGTGTACCCGGTCGCCGCACAAGCGTGCCCAGTCGCCAGGGTCGGAGGTAACAACGGTGGGACGGCCAGGCTGACGCAGTGCCATCGCCGCGACGGCGGCGTCGATGGCGTAGCGATGACCGTGAAGCCCGCCCGCCCCCCGCAGCAGCTGGACAGCGGTGTCGGCGTCCTGTTCGACGACCGGCACGATGGCCAGACGTGACCGCACCCACCGCATCCGCGCCAGGTCTGTTTTCGGACCAGTGGCCTCGATGATGGTCAGAACCGACACGAGCACTCGCGCACCGGAGCGACGAGCGGCCTCGACGCGGGCGAGCATCGCCCGGTCGTCGGTGGCAAGCAGGGAGAGCGCCTGGCAGTCGAGCACGATCGCGTTGGTGCGCGGATCATGCACTGCGCTGCACCGCGGAGTCGCCGAACAGCTCGTCTGCCGCAGCGGCAACCTCTGCTTCGGTCAGCGGCTCGTGCTCCTCTTCGTAGCGGGCGACGATCTCGCCCAACCGGTCCATCGCCAGCTTGTGCTCCACCGCGTCGGTCACATAGGCCGATATCCCGCGCCGCCCTGCGCGCGACCGCAGGTCGGCCGCTGTCGCCTTCGGGAGGGACACGGAGATGTTCGTCGTGCCCACATCGTGCGTGCCGATGCCTGTCATACCACAAGTCTAATAGTTGAACTATGAAAAGACCAGCGCGGCCGTCCCCGCTCAGCGGCGGAACCAGCACCTCTTGGGTGCTGGGGCGTCTGTCTCCAGGCGCAGCACGGACCAGGACAGCACCTCGACACCCGGTCTGTACCGCAAACCCTTGCACCGAGGACGGCCGCCCAGCTAGTACGGTCTCGGCTGGCCCGGGGGCTGCCCTGGGAACGGCGCAGGAGGGCCGGGAGACGTCTGGTCGAACCGCTGACCCTCGGGGCTGGTCGGCAGGAAGCCGATGACGATCAGCCAGATTGAGGCGGCGAGGGACAGGAGCACCAGCGCACCGTGCAGGTTCGCGTCCTGGAGCCGCCGCCAGCCCAGGGCGAACAGCGGCACGAGCAAGACGTACGAGAGCGAACCCAGGACCAGGTAGACGACCGCCACTCCGATACCGGCCGCATCGTTGTCCGTAGCACTCACCGCGGCCGCGACGACGACCACGATGAATACCCCGATCACCACCAGGTAGGCGAGGAGCCACCACAGATATCCCCACCAGAACTCGCTCTGCGACGCCCGGCCCTTGAACCGGAAGGACCCTCTGACCAGCCGCCTGAGCGACACGAGGGCGGTCGCGCTGTAGAGCGGCAGCGTCAGGTCGTCCGGGTCGGCGGCACCTCGCACACCGGGGTATCCAGGCCCGGCGTGCGGAACCCCGTACGGCTGGTCGTACTGGTACCCGTCGTACCCCGGAGGTGGCGACGGCGGGGTCGACGCCCAGGTGTTCTCACCAGGCGAGCCGTAGGGCGAAGGCTCTGGTGACGTCGGAGGGTAGGTCATCGCCTCGGTGGCTCTCTCGTGCGGGCCAGGAACAGGTCGATCCTACTGGTGGCCGGGGTGAAGACGACCGACCGACCTCTAGTTATCGCATTGACACGAATCGGGTGAACTGCTTAGATGTCGAGACGACAATAACTGGAGGTGCCGTGAAAGGCTGGACCCTGAGCTGGACCGAGGTGGCGGCGTTCGCCACCGGGGCGGTGTGCGTGTGGCTGGTGGTCCGCCAGCACATCGCCAACTTCGCCGTCGGTATTGTTAATAACGCACTGTTTTTCTTCCTGTTCGTCGGCGTCGGGCTGTACGCCGACGCCGGGCTGCAGATCGTCTACGTCGCCCTGGCCGGGTACGGCTGGTGGGCCTGGCTGCACGGCGGCCGTGAGCGCACCGGCGTGCGGGTCCACCACGCCACCGGCGTCCAGCTGGGCCTGTGCCTGGTCGGTGTCGCCGTGATCACCGCGGCGCTCCAGTGGGGCCTGCACACCTGGACCGACTCGACCGTCGCCGGGTGGGACGCCCTGACGACCGCGCTGTCGCTGGTGGCCCAGTTCATGCTGAGCCGCAAGTGGATCGCCAGCTGGTACCTGTGGATAGCGGCCGATCTGGTCTACATCCCGCTGTACGCGGTCAAGGGGCTGTGGCTGACGTCGGTGCTGTACCTGTTGTTCCTGGCCCTGTGCATCAAAGGCCTGTCCGAGTGGCGTCGAGCGGTCGTCCCGAAGACGGCACCCGAGCGGCAAGCAGTACCGGCATGACGTCCCGGCCCAGCCCAGGCACGAGCCAGGCCGAGGGTGACGACCAGCGGTACGAGCACGCCCTGGTGCTGGGCAAGTTCTGGCCGTTGCACGCCGGGCACCAGCACCTGGTCGACGAGGCGGTCCGGGTGGCCGACCAGGTCACCGTGCAGCTGCTGGTCCACCCGGCCGAGGACGTCCCGATGGCGGTGCGACGGTCCTGGCTCGCCGAGCTCTACCCACCTGACCGTTTTCCAGGGGTCCGGCTGGTCGCGGCGACCGACGACATCCCCACCGACTTCGCCGACCCAGGGGTCTGGGACCAGCACATGGCGATCATCGAGTCGCTGCTCGACGCACCCGTCGACGTGGTGCTGACCAGCGACGACTACGGTGCCGAGCTGGCCCGGCGGTTGGGCGCCGCCTGGCACCAGGTGGACCCGGGCCGCGTCGAGATCCCGGTGTCAGGCACCGCGGTGCGCGCCGACCCGCAGGCGCACTGGCACCACCTGGCCCCGCCGGTGCGCGCCTGGTACGCACGCCGCGTCGTCGTGACCGGGGCGGAGTCGACCGGTACGACGACGCTGGCCGCAGCGCTGGCGCAGGCCCTGGGGGCGGTCTGGGTGCCCGAGTACGGCCGCCAGTGGTCGGCGGACCGGCCCGGCGGTCTGGCCGCGCCCTGGACGACCGACGAGTTCGTGACCATCGCCACCCGGCAGACCGCGCTGGAGGACGCCGCCGCCCGCGCTGCGTCGACCCGCTGGGTGGTCTGCGACACCGACGCCGTCGCCACCGCGCTGTGGCACGAACGCTACCTGGGCACCCGCGCCCGGCCGGTGGACGCCCTGGCCGACGCCAGCCTGTCCGGCCGGGCCACGTTCGGCGGCGGGCGGCCCGACCTGGTCGTGCTCACCGGCGACGAGATCGGTTTCGTCCAGGACGGCCTGCGCGACGGCGAGCACGTCCGGCACGCCATGCAGCACCGTTTCCGCGCCGAGCTGGCCCGGCGAGACCTGCCCTGGCTGGAGGTCCACGGCCCGGTCGCCGACCGCCTGGCCCAGGTGCTCGCCGCCCTGCCCGGATGAACCAGCCTCAGCTCCCGACGCGCCGACGCACATGTAGGTTTTTCACCTGGCATGAGTCTGAAAGAAGCCCTGGACCGGGCCTCAGCTGATTCAGCCAGCCCACCCTTCGATCCCGAGGTTGGTCGCCTTGACGGTGGCACAGACGAGGCTGCCCGGTTCGAGGCCGAGTTCGTCCGCCGCTTCGCGCGAGATCAACGAAACCATACGGAAAGGGCCGGCCTGGATATCGACCTGGGCCATGACGCCGTCCCGCACCACCCGGGTCACGATGCCGCCGAAGCGGTTACGGGCCGAGATCTGACCCGTCGGCGCCGGGAACGGGGTATCGGGCGCCTCTTCGGTGGCGAGGCGGGCGACATCAGCGGCAGCGATGGTCTGCACTGGGTCCTTGGTCAGGGTCAGGCCGACCGCGGCCGCCCGCCGTCGTACGGTGTCCGGGCTGACACCGAGCAGGGCCGCCGCTTCCGAGATCTTCAGGCTCCGTGCACTCATACGTCGATTGAACCATCGGCTCTGACACATCTGCGGTACCAGGGCCGGGTGGCTGTGCCTGATGGGGACAGGCTCGGTCAGAAGTGCTGTCGACCCGACGGGCCTCAGACGCCGATGACCTTGCAGTAGGCGTCCCAGGTCAGGCCGTTGCGGTCGCGTTCGGAGACGACGGTGATCGGGGCGGGCCAGACCACGGCCAGGGTCGGGTCGTCGTAGGCGACGGTGACGTCCTCGTCAGGGCCGTAGAAGTCGTCGATGCGGTAGACGAAGTCGGTCACCGCGGTCAGCGCCTGGTACCCGTGCAGGAACCCGCGCGGGATGTACACCTGGCGGCACACCTGGTCGTCCAGCAGGAACCGGGAGACCTTGCCGAAGGTCGGCGAACCCGGGCGGGTGTCGATCGCCACGTCCAGCACCGCCCCGTGCGCGCACCGCACCAGCTTGGCCTCACCTGCGTTCAGCCGCCCGTGCAGCCCCCGCACCACCCCCTGGTACGACCGCGACTGGTTCTCCTGCACGAACCCCGCCGGGTCGATCCCGGCGTCGGCCAGGATCTGCACGTCCAGGGTGCGGGAGAAGTACCCCCGCTCGTCCCGGTGGGGGGTCGGCTCGAACACGACGAGCCCGGCGACGTCCGTCTGGATCACTCTCACAGACGACCACCCTAGTGCTCCCCGACCAGCGGTGACGACAACCAGCACCGAGCACAAGCCGGGCGGGTCCCGAGATCTTGAGGCTCCGTGCTCATACGTCGATTGAACCATCGGGTCCAGCCCGTCGGCGTCGCGTCACGCTGAGCCTCAGGAACTGAAAGGGTTGAGCAGCTGAGCACCCGTAGGTTCGAAGTCGGAGGTGTTGCGCGTCACCACCGTAAGACCGTGGACGAGTGCAGTCGACGCGATGAATGCGTCCCGATAGCTGCGGGGGTCAGGGACGTGCAGCTCACCGGCGACAACACCGACCGGCGCATCGACCGGCAGGATGCGAGCCGCGCCGAGGATGGCTTCGTTGAACCAGCGACGCAGGAGTTCCCCCTGAGCAGCGTCTTTGCGTTCGGTCCGGGCCACCCAGGTGGCAAGTTCCGACACGGTGATCGCCGAGACCATCGCGTCGGCGGGGGCCAGACCCCCGGCCCATGCTGCTACTCCGGCGTTGCGGCGGGCGGGAGACTTGTGCATCTCGCTGACGACGTTGGTGTCAAGCAGGTACAAGGTTGACCTTTCTTCGCGCGGGTAGGGCACCCGCGTCCGGCGTCACCCAGGGATCTGAAGTGTGATGACGGCCTTCTCGGGTTCGCCGACGATGTCGTCGTCGATACCCTCTGGTCCGGAGAAGACCTCCAGCAACGACGGACCTTTGGCCCTCGGCACCAGACCGGCACGGTTAGCGTCGGTGACGACGAGCGCGGGAACACCACGGTTGGTGACGACCACCTGGCCGTACTCCTTGGCCGCCCGAGCCACTGCGGACGGGTCCCGGTTGAACTCTCGGGCGGTGAACTCTCGCTGCAGCGTCCGGGCCATGCGCCACCCCTCTCATACGGTACGTACCTGTCTAGGCTAGCAGCTCCGCGACGTTCGGTGGGGCGCCGATGACCTTGCAGTAGACGTCCCGGGTCAGGCCGTTGCGGTCGCGTTCGGAGACGACGGTGATCGGGGCGGGCCAGACCACGGCCAGGACCGAGCACAAGCCGGGCAGGTGGTAGGCGGATGCGTGTCCGACCGGCGCCGGGTGCCGCCCGCCGTGCCCGTCCAGGAACAACGCGACCCGCAGCAGCAGTCTCTCGAAGCCGCCGGGGCCGCCAGCGGCTCTGGACCTCCACTGCCACCCCAACCGTCGATTCGAGACTTTTGTCGCGGATTCGAGAGTTTAACTCTCGAATCCGCGACAAAAGTCTCGAACTGATGCG
>WRMB01000054.1 GCA_009777345.1 Micrococcales bacterium
GGGCGGGCGGCCCGCGGTTCGGGGTTTCCCCCGCCGCGCCAATGGTTAACCCACGGAGCTGGCGAGGAAGCCCTCGAACCGGTGTGACCAGCCGGCGTCGCGCCGCTCAGCGCATGTCCAGGCCGAGCTGGTCGGCGTCCAGCTGGTCCAGGGCCTCGTCCAGCAGCTCGGAGGAGTAGGTGCCCAGGTTGCGCTGGCGGACCAGCTCGTCCCGCTGGGTCTTGATCAGGATCTGGCGCAGCTCGCGGAACTGGGTGCGCTGGGCCTTCGACTGGGCGGTCGGTTCCAGCAGGTGCTCGTGCAGCTGCTCCAGCTCGGCGCGGACCTGGTCGAGCGTCTCGGGATCGAACGGCTGGCCGTCGGGACGACGCAGGTCGGCAGCGTCGAGGCGGGACACGCGCACGGCGGTGAGGTCGGCGCGCAGGGCCCGACGTTCGTCGTCGTGGTCGCTCGGGGCGTCCAGCTTCAGCCAGCGGACCAGGTACGGCAGCGTCGAGCCCTGGACCAGCAGGGTGCCGACGGCGACGACGAAAGCGATGAGCACCAGCAGCGCCCGGTGGTCGGTGCTGGTCGGCAGCGTCTGCACCGCGGCCAGGGTGATCGCCCCGCGCATCCCGGCCCAGACCAGTATCACGCCCTCCTTGGGGCCCAGGTGCTGGTCGGCCAGGTAGTCCAGGTCGGCGCTGCGCCGGGCGGTCCGGAGCCGCAGGCGCTGGGCCCGCCGCTCGTGACCAGGCAGCGCCCGTGAGGCCTGACGCAGCAGGTCGTCGTCGACCAGGCGCTGCAGCGCGGCCAGACGCTCCCGGGTGCCGCCGCGACGACGACGACGGCTCAGGGCCCACAGCGCCGGGGCGACGAAAGCCGTCCGGAGCACCATGACCACCAGCGCCAGCAGCGCCCCGACCTCCAGGGCCAGCCAGGCCGACTCGTGCGCCTCGCCGACGTCCTCGACCAGGGCCGCGGCCTGCAGCCCCATGAGCAGGAAGATACCGCCCTCGAGCACCAGGTTGGTCGTGCCCCACACGGCCTTCTCGGTCAGCCGTTCGGCGGCGGACAACGACCGCGGCGACCCGTACCCGATGACCAGTCCGGCGACGACCGCCGCGACCAGACCAGAACCGTGCAGGTGCTCGGTCGGGACCGCCGCCACGAAGGGGGTGACCAACGACACCGCGACCGATTTCCCCGGGTTGCTCAGGTACGACCGGGCCAGCAGGTTGAGCCGCCCGACCACCACGCCGATCACCACCGCGACCAGCACCGCCCAGCCGAAGTCGCGCCCCACGCCCAGCATGTCGACCGGCTCCGGCGTGGCCACCGTCACCGCCACGGCCCCCGCCGCCAGCACCCCCTTGGCGGTGCGCAGCAGCACCAGGGCGGTGGCGTCGTTGATCAGCGCCTCGCCCTCCAGCACCGTGACCACCCGGGGCGACAGCCCGGCCTTCTTCACGATCGACGTGGCCACGGCGTCGGTCGGGCTGACCACCGCCCCCATCGCGATACCCAGCGCCAGGCGGATGTCCAGCAGCCAGTGCAGCAGGAACCCGACGGCCACGGCCGACACGATGACCAGCACCACCGCCAGCCCGGAGATGATCCACAGGTTCCGCCGGAAGTCCATCACCGGCATCGAGACCGCTGCGGCGTACAGCAGCGGCGGCAGGATCAGCTCCAGGACGATCTCCGGCTCGACCTCGAAACCGTGCGGGAACAGGTCGTGCCACCAGGGCGTCAGGGATATGGCGATACCGACGACGACCAGCGCCAGCGGACCCGCGACCCCCATCTTCGGGGCGATCGCGGTCAGCGCGACGGTCACGAGCACGCCGATGACGATGAGGATCAGGGCGGTTTCCACGGCCGTAGTTTATGGTGTGCCGCGGTACGCCGGGACCAGAGCCGCACCCTGGGACAGGCCGCCCGGACCGACCCGTCGCACCAGCTCGAGACTTCTGCCGCGGATCGATGGTCGGGGTTGTGGTCCTGGTCACCGCGCTGCGGCCGAGTTGTCCACAGGGGGTCCAGCGCGGGGACTCCCGGTCTGGCTACTGTCGGCGTGTGCCGACCAGAATCGTCGTCCGCGCGTTCGACCAGGACCTGGTCCGACGGTCGTCGTTCACCTGCGGGCGCCCAGAGCTCGACCGCTGGCTCCGCGCGCGGGCCGAGGCGCCCGGGACCCGGCTCGCGGTCGAGGCTGCCACCGACCGGGTCGTCGGGTACGTCGCCGCCGGTCGCTACCGCTTGGTCATGGCCGACGGGCCCCGCGTGGGGGCGACGCTCGTCCGGTTCGCCGTGGCCCAGGACTACCACGCCCGGGGCGTGGGGCGGCTGCTGCTGCTCGACGCCCTGCGCCGCCTGGACCGGACGGTGCGGGCCGAGGCCCGGCTCGTCGTCGTGCACGCCTTCGACGAGGCCACGGCCGGTTTCTACGGTCGGTACGGTTTTCGACGCCTGCCCGAACACCGGCTGACCCTGTACCTGACCGACCGTCGACTGCGCGGCACGGTCGCCCGGCTGGGCGCACCGGCCCGGCCGACCGGCCGCGGCCCGAGGGGGGAACCATGACCCGACCGGTCGTCCCGGGGACCCGGCTCAACATGCGGATCAGCCCGGAGGCCCGTCGCACCCTGAAGCGGGCCGCCCGCGCCCACGGCCAGAACGTCACGGCGTTCGTCCTCGGTGCCGCCCTGGACCGGGCCCGGGCCGTGCTGGCCGAGGACCGGGAGCTGCGCCTCACAGCGTCCGAGACTGCCCAGGTCCGCACCGACCTGGCCCGGCCGCCCGCGGCCTGGCCCGGGCTCGGGGACCTGCTCCGCTGGGGCGAGGCCCGCCGGGCCGAGACCGAGACCTGATGACGGGGCAGGACCAACCGTCGGCTGGTGCCTGACGCTGGCACAAGGCGATAAAAATCTGAAGAATACGTCCGAACCCGTCCGGAACGGCGGTGCTACGGGCTAGGCTCGTCGATATGGTCCCGTTCGTCGTCGTCGGCACGGCCGGTCTGGTCGTCCTGCTCGCCTCGTTGGCTCTCGGCGACGTGCTCGACCTGCTCGACGGGGCGATCACCGGTGCCGGGCTGGGCGCCGGTATGGCGATGTTCGGCGCGGTCGGCACGATCGTCGCCGTCAACGACGGACCGGTGGTGCTGACCTATGCCCTGTCCGGCGGCGTCGGGCTGGCCGTGCTGGTCGCTGTGCCGCTGGCCGAACGGGCGCTGCACCGCTCCGAGGACGGGGCGCCGGTCTCGCCGCTGGGTCTGTACGGCACCGCCCGGTCGACCATCACCGCATCGTCCGGCGAGGTCAGCCTCGACGGACCGCACGAGGTCGAGACCCGGATGGCGTTCGCCGACTACCAGATCGCCTCCGGCAGCCGGGTGCACGTCGTGGACGTGCAGGGGACCAGGGTCAAGGTCGAGCAGGCCGGCCCGGCCGACGTACCCGGCGACCCGGACGAACCACCCCGCTGATACCGGTCAGCACCACTCCAGGAGAAAGAGAGAAAGAAGCGTGGGTTCCAACTTCGACAGCACCGTTGTCGCGGCGGCCGTCGTCATCGGGCTCGTCGCCCTGTTTGCCGTCTGCGGTTTCGTCGCCAGCCGGATCAAACGGGTGCCGCCCAACGAGGCGCTGATCATCGTCGGGCGGGGCGCCCGCAAGCGCGAGCCGGAGGACGGCGGGCAGAAGGTCGTCATCGGCGGGCGGACGTTCGTCTGGCCGGTCATCCAGCGCTGCGACACGGTCTCGCTGGAGCAGCGCCAGATCGCCATCAGCGTCGAGGGCGTGGACAAGAACTTCATCAAGCTGGCCATCCACGCCTCGGTGAACTTCAAGGTCTCCGGCACCACCGAGGGCGTGCGCCGGGCCGCGCAGCGGTTCCTGAACCAGCAGAACCTGCTCAACCAGATCATCCAGCAGTCCCTGGAGGGGTCGCTGCGGTCCATCATCGGCAACATGACGGTGCAGGAGATCATCTCCGACCGCCACCAGCTGTCCGAGGCCGTGGTCGCGGCCACGAAGGTCGACCTGGCCGAGCAGGGCCTGCAGGTCGACCTGCTGAACCTGTCCGATATCTCCACCCCGGGCACCACCTACCTGGCCGACCTGGGCCGGGCCGAGGCGGCGCTGGCCCGCCAGCACGCCGAGGTCAAAGAGGCCGAGACGGCCCGGGTGGCGGAGTTCGCCCGGATCGAGGCCACCGAGCAGGTGGCCGAACGCCGCAAGGCGCTGTCGCTGAAGCAGGCCGCTATCAAGGCCGAGACCGACCGGGCCGATGCCGAGGCCCAGGCCGCCGGCCAGCTGGCCACGGCCGAGCAGGACCGCCTGGTGGCCGCCGAGGAGCGCGAGGCCCTGGTCGAGAAGGCCAAGGCCGAGCAGGAACGCCTCGACATCGAGGTCCGCAAGCCCGCCGAGGCCGAGGCCTACGCCACCGTCCAGGAGGCCCAGGCCCGCCGTGACGCCGCCAACGCCGCTACCGAGGCCGACGCCTACAAGCGCTCCCGGATCGCCGAGGCCAACAAGGTGGCCGCCGTGCAGGACGCCGAGGCCGCCGCCGAGGCCGTCCGGCTGGCCGGTATCGCCGACCGCGACCGGCAGGTCGCCCAGGCCGAGGGCATCAAGGCCGAGGGCGAGGCCCGGGCCACCGCCATCGCCGCCGAGGGTCTGGCCGAGGCCAGGGCGACCGACGCCAAGGCCGAGGCTCTGAAGAAGTACGGCGACGCCGCCCTGGCCAACGAGATCATCGCCCGCCTGCCGGAGATCGCCAAGGCCATCGCCGAACCCCTGGGCGCTATCGACCACCTCACCGTGGTCTCCACCGACGGCGCCTCGGCCGTCACCAAGACGGTCTCCCAGGTGGCCGGCGAGCTCCCCGGCGTCCTGCACAGCCTCACCGGCCTCGACCTCACCACCCTGCTGAAGAAGGCCGGAGCCACCGAACCTGAACCCAGCCCAGAAGGCTGACCGCTGAGGGACGAAGTTCCGGCCGAGGGACGAAGCAATATGTTCGTCCCTCGTCCGGAACTTCGTCCCTCGCCGCAGAGGGGGCGGGCCGTAGCCTGGTGCGGTGCGGGTGATCAGGGACCTCGGGGCGCTGCTGCGGACATCGGGGTTCCGTCGGCTGTTCACCGTGCGGGTGGTGTCGCAGGCCGGGGACGGGGTGTTCCAGGTGGGCCTGGCGACGCTGTTCTTCTTCTCGCCGGAGCGGATGACGACGGCGGGCGGGGTGGCGGGGGCCTTCGCGGTGCTGCTGCTGCCGTTCACCGTGGTGGGGCCGTTCGCGGGGCCGTTGCTGGACCGGTGGCGACGACGGCAGGTGCTGCTGGTGGCGAACCTGGTCCGGATGGTGCTCACCGGGGCGCTCGCGGCGGTCATCGCCACGGCCGGGGTCAACCTCGCGGTGTACGGGCTGGCGCTGGTGATCCTCGGGGTCAACCGGTTCCTGCTGTCGGCCCTGTCGGCGGGGCAGCCGCTGGTCGTACCCGGTCCCCTGCTGCTGACCGCGAACTCGCTGACCCCGACCCTGGGGGCGGTCGCGGCGGTGACCGGGGCGGCGGTGGGGTTCGTCGCCGGTCGGCTGCTGCCCGCGGGGGCGGCGCGCGACGGGGGGACGCTGGCCGCCGCCGCGGTGGTGTTCGGCGTCGCCGCGGCGCTGGCGCTGCGCCTGGGGGCCGACCAGCTCGGTCCGGAGCGCGCCGGGCGGCTCCCCGCACCAGGCGCACGGTGGCGGGCGCTGGGGGCCGACCTCCGCGTCGCGGTGCTCGCCACCGGGGCTGACCTGGCCGCCGCCGCCCGCTACCTGGTGGCGCGCCGCACCCCGGGGGCGGCGATCGGCGTCATGGGCGCGCAGCGGTTCGTCTACGGCGTGAACTTTCTGGCGCTGATCCTGCTCAGCCGCAACCTGCTGTCCGACCCAGCGGACGCGGACGCGGGGCTGCGCACCTTCGGCCTGCTGCTGGCCGTGTCGTTCGTGGGCAACGGGCTGGCGGTCCTGGTCACGCCAGTAGCGCACATCGACCCCGCCCGCTGGGTCACCGGGTGCCTAGGGGTGGGCGCCCTCAGCCAGGCGGCGCTGGCCACTGGTCCGTCCTGGCCGGTGGTGGTGGCCAGCGCGGTGCTGCTCGGGGTATCGATACAGGGCACGAAGATCGCCGTGGACACGATCGTGCAGCGCGATACCCACGACGTGTTCCGCGGCCGGGCGTTCGCGCTGTACGACGTCACCTTCAACGCCGCGTTCGTCGCCGCCGCGGCGCTGTCGGCGCTGGTGCTGCCGGACACCGGCTGGGCCGCGCCGACCTTCGTCGGGCTGGCCGTCGGCTATGCCGTCCTGGCGGTCGCCTACGGCCGGGTGAGACGAGAGCCGGACCACAGCGTCGGTCCGGCCGGGCCGACCGGCCGCGCGGACCCGACCGACGACGCCGACCGACAGCATCGAGCACCGCGCCCACCCGGGCGCGGCGGACCGGCCCGCTGACGAGGCGGGGGCACGGCGTCTACCGCGGGTCGCACCTTCCCACCGACGGCAGCGGGGCTGGTAACCGCTCGACCCGCGGCCCACCTCCAGAAGGGTGAGACGGCCGATTTCGCGGGCCGCTCGGCCTGTGTGCTGGTAGCAGGCCTGACCAGGCCGTAGACACCCCTTCCTCTGGGGTTCTGGAGAGATCGCACCGAAGGCGACAAGCCGGTCAGCATCGCTGCGCCCGGCCAGGCGGCACCGTACAGTGACTACTGTCAATGAGAGGTGGTGCACCAACATGATCCCCGCCGTCCCATATCGCGGACTAAGCCTGCCCCGGGTTCGACGGGCCGTCGGGAGGCACCGTGGCCGAGCCTAGGACGCTGGCACGCCACCGTGCCGCGCCGACCCTCGACGACGAGGTCCCGTTCTGGCTGGTCGAGCACACGCTGGGCTCGACCAGCACCTCGGTCGCCGTCACCCGGGCCGCGGGCGACAACCCGGTGGTCTGGGTCAACGACGGCTTCACCACGCTCACCGGGTACTCCCGCGAGGAGGCGCTCGGGCGCAACCTGCGGTTCCTGCAGGGCGAGAACACCGACCACCGTGCGGTGCGGCAGGTGCACCAGGCGCTGGCGCTGGGCGGCACCGCGGCGACGACGCTGCTCAACTACCGCAAGGACGGGATGCCGTTCTGGAACCGGATGCTCATCGTCCCGGTCTGCGACGACGTCGGCACGATCACGCACCACATAGCCGCGCACACCGATGCGAGCCTCGACGTCGCCAACGAGCGCGCCACGGTCGAGGCGGTCGACGGCCGCGGCGGCACGGAGCTGCTCACCCGGGTCAGCGACGTCCTCACCCAGCACCTGGACTACCACGAAGCCTCCGCGGCCCTGGTCCAGACCGTCGTCTCCGAGATGGCCGACTGGGGCTTTATCGTCCTGCTCGACGAGAACGGCCATGTCGAGCACGTCAGTCTCGCCGCCGCCGACCCGGCGAAGCAGCCCGTGGTCGACCGGCTGGCGGCGCGGGACCACACCTGGTACCACAGCTCGTCCCAGATGCGGGCCGCGCTCGCGGCCCGGCCCGGCGACGTCCCGATGCCCCGGCGGGTCGACGTCGACTGGATCGCCAGCCAGGTCAGCCCCGACCACCTGGCCCTCCACCTGGAGCTCGGTCTGGGCTCAGCGCTGACGGTGCCGCTGTTCACCCGTGACCAGCCGCTCGGTGTGATGGTGCTGGAGGCGGCCGACCCGGAACAGTTCACCGTCTCCTCCGGCGTGACCATGGCGCAGATCGGCCGTCGGGCCGGCCTGGCGCTGGACAATATCCGGCTGTACCGGGCCGAGCGCACGGCGGCGCTGACCCTGCAGCACCGGCTGGCACCGTCCGTCATGGTCGGCCCGGACCTGGACGTCGCCGCCGCCTACCGCCCGTCCGGGCGGCACGTCGAGGTGGGCGGGGACTGGTACGACGTCTTCCAGATCGACGGACGCCGCACCATGCTGGCCGTCGGCGACGTCGTCGGTCACGACATGGCCGCGGCGGCCGCTATGGGCCAGCTGTCGGTGCTGCTGCGGGCCCGGGCCACGCTGGGCGGTTCGCCTTCCCGGGTGTTCAAGGACTTCATGCGGGCGCTGCGCGCGATGCGGCGGGACGACGTGGCCTCCATCGCCTACCTGCAGTGGCTACCCACCCCGGAGGGCTGCCATGTCGAGTACACCAATCTCGGGCACCCCGCCCCGCTGGTACGGCTGCCCGACGGTACGGTCTGCATGCTGCCGGCAGCCCACTGCGCACCGATCGGCGTGCACAACCCCGAGGTCGCGATCGGCCAGGACGAGCTCGACCTGCCCACCGGTTCGGTCGTGGTGCTCTACACCGACGGTCTGGTCGAACGCCGGGACCGTCCCCTCGAAGACGGTCTGGCCACCCTGGCCCGCTCCCTGTGCCAGGCCCCCGACGGCAGTGCCGAGCAGATCCGTGACCATCTGCTCACCACGCTGGTCCACGACCAGCCCGAGGACGACGTCTGCCTGCTCGTGGCCCGCGGACAGGGCACCGGGACCAGGCTGGCCCGGCGTCGGACCGTCGTGCCCGCACCGCTGCTCCGGCTCGACGACACCGGTAAGATGGTCCGGGCCCCCGGGTGACCGCCGGGGAAGGCGGGCCAGTCTTCTGCCGCGGCGCTCGTCGGGTTGGACCGCGCCCGTCCGAGCCGTAGAGTAACGGACGGTTCACCAGAGTAGACGCCGGCGATCGGGGTCGGCGCCGCGCGACCTGTCCGACCGGTCTGGAGGACGATCTGTGCCTGATATGAACGAGGCGTCGTCGATGCCGCTGCCGCTGTCCGACGAGGCTGTCTACTGGACGGTCGCCCAGGTCATGGAGTCAGACCTGCTGGCGGGTGCGATCGTCCAGGCCGACAACGACCAGATCGTCTGGACCAACCAGAACTTCATCACGCTCACCGGCTACCGGATCGACCAGCTGATAGGGCACACCCACGAGCTGCTGCACGGGCCCGGCACCGACCTGGACGCCATCGCCCAGGTGCGGGCCCAGGTGCAGGCCGGCCACGCCGCGCCGCTCACGGTGCTGCTGTACCGCAAGGACGGTACCCCGTTCTGGAGCCGGCTGGTCGCCATCCCGGTCGACCCCGGCACCGGCCAGATCCTCTACCACGCCGTCATCCACTTCGAGGCCACCGCCGAGATCTTCCAGGAGCGGACCAAGTCCGCCGAGGATGCCATCGTCCAGAACCGGACCAGTCGGCTGGAGCTGATCACCCGGGTGATCAGCGCGATGTCGGCCCACCTCGACGACTACCGGCAGGCGGTCGTCGCGCTGGCCCGCACCGCCGTCTCGGGGCTGGCCGAATGGAGCTATCTCATCATGTTCGACGACGACGGCAACCAGGACTTCGTCGTCGTCGTCGCGGCCGACCCGGCCAAGGCCGAGTCGGCCCGCATCGTCGAGGCGGGTCTGCCGGGCTGGCTGGGCACCACCACCTGGGCCGGCCAGGTTCCCCGTCTCAGCCAGGCGCTGAAGGCCGGGCCCGGGGACCCGCTCCTGCCCGTCAACGTGGACGTCGACCTGCTCGCGGCGCTGGTCAACCTGGGCTCGGCCACGCCGGACGACGCCAGACGCTCCATGGAGGCGCTGTACGACCTCGGCCTGGGCACCTGGATGCCGGTGCCGCTGCACACCCGCGACCGGACACTGGGGGTGATGGTGCTCGAGTCGCGCAACCCCAGCCAGTTCGACGTGCCCACCATGGTGACCACCGTGCTGCTGCGCGATCGGATCGGCCCCATGCTGAACAGCATCCGCCAGTTCCAGACCGGCCGGGCCGAGCCCGCCACCCGACCCGAGCCCGCCGGCACCGCGCCTGCTCGCCCGGCCGAGCCGACCTCCGCCGCGCCGACCCCCACCGACGGACCCGCCCGGCCCGCGGAGCCCGAACCCGGCGCCGAGCGGCTGTCACCGCCGGTGGCCCGGATGTTCGACGGCACCGAGCTGCCGCTGGACGACTCCGTCGGGCTGGCGATCGCCCTCCGGGCGCTGCAGACGTCCCATATGCCGGTCCTGGTCACCGCCATCAGCGGCGAGGTCGTCTGGGCCAACGACCCGTACTGCCGGCTGGTCGGCTGGTCCCAGGCCGAGCTCATCGGCCGCAGCTGGGATACGGTCTACACCGAGCAGCCCGACGAGTCGCATGCCGCCCACGTGATCGACTCGCTGACCGCCGGGAACCCCGTAACCGCGACGATGCTCAACCGGCGCCGGGACGGCACCCGGTTCTGGAGCCGCTTTTTCATCACCCCGGTGCACGACGCCGACGGTGAGATCACCCATTTCTTCGCGGTCCACATGGACGCGACCAGCACCGTCCTCACCGAGCACACCCAGGCCGCCGAGACCGAGCTGGCCGCCAACCGCAGCAGCCGGCTGGAGCTGATCACCCACGCCCTCGACGCGCTGACTGAACGGGTCGACCTGCACCAGGCGGCCGACGCCCTGGCCCGCACCGCCATCCCCGAGCTGGCCGACTGGGGCTTCGTCGTCCTGTTCGACGACGACGGCCAGCCGGAGTACTTCACCGAGATCGTGGCCGAGCCGGCCAAGCAGGAGTCGGCGCGGACCGTCCGGCGGGGCATGCCGCGCTGGATGGAACAGCACCAGGCGCTGAAGGCTATGGCGCTGGCCCAGCCCGACGACCTGGTCCTACCCCAGCTGGTAGACATCGGCGCGCTCGAGAAGACGATCCCGTCACGCCGGGTGCTGGACGCGCTGGACGACCTCGGGCTGGGTGCCCGGCTGCCGGTGCCGCTGTACGCCCGCGACCAGATGCTGGGCCTGATGGTGCTGGAGGCGCGCGACCCCGACCGGTTCGACGTGTCTACCGTCGTCACCACCACGCTGCTGCGCCGCCGGGTCGGCACCATGCTGGACAATATCCGGCTGTACCAGGCCGAACGGCAGACCGCCCTGACCCTCCAGCGGCGGCTGCAACCGCCGACCGCCGCGGTGGCCGACCTCGACACCGCGGCGGCCTACCGACCGGCCGGGCACCGGGCCGAGATCGGTGGCGACTGGTACGACGTCTTCCCGCTGGGCGGGCGCGGCACCATGCTGGCCGTCGGCGACGTCGTCGGCCACGACATGACCGCGGCGGCCGTCATGGGCCAGCTGTCGCTGCTGCTGCGGGCCCGCACCTGGTCCAGCGCCTCGCCCGGCCCGGCGCTGTCCACCGTCGCCCACGCGCTGGACGGGATGCGCTGGGACGACGTGGCCTCGATCGTGAGCCTGCGCTGGCAGCCCACCCCCGACGGCAGCCACGTCGAGTACGCCAACCTCGGGCACCCCGCCCCGCTGGTGCGGCTGCCCGACGGCACCGTCCACCGGATGGGCCCCGCGCACGGCGCACCGCTCGGTCTGCACGACCCGGCCGTCGAGGTGGACCAGGACGAGCTCGACCTGCCCGCCGGGTCGGTCGTGGTGCTGTACACCGACGGCCTGGTCGAACGCCGCGACCGCCCGCTCGAGGACGGCCTGGCCGCCTTCGCCCGCGCCCTGCGCGCCGCCCCCGACGGCAGCGCCGCGCAGATCCGCGACCACCTGCTGGCCACGCTGGTCCTGGACCAGCCGGAGGACGACCTGTGCCTGCTCGTCGTCCGCGGGCGAGACAGCCCGACCGCCCACCGACCGGTCGACCAGGTGCCCGCCCAGCTGCTGCCGCTCGACGCCACCGGGAGGGCCTGCACGGCGGCCCGGTCCTAGTAGACCCGCCCTGGTCGGCGACGCGGACGGTCGGTGCGCCGACTCCCGGCTGACCGCCCGCCTACGACCGGGCGGCCCACCAGGCCTGGAGGGCCTGGGTGGCGGCCGCCTCGCCCAGGGGGCCGCGTTCCATGCGCAGGTCCAGCAGGAAGCGATAGGCCTCGCCGACCAGCGGGCCGGGCCCGATGCCCAGGACCGTCATGATGGCCCGGCCGTCGAGGTCGGGGCGGATGGCGTCGAGCTCTTCCTGGGCCCGCAGGGCGGCGATGCGGCGCTCCAGGTCGTCGTAGGACGCCCACAGGCGGGCGGCCTTGCGGCGGTTCCGCGTGGTGCAGTCCGACCGGGTCAGGCGGTGCAGGCGCTCGAGCTCGTCCCCGGCGTCGGTGACGTAGCGCCGCACCGCGGAATCGGTCCACGCGGCCTGGCCGCTGGGATCGCCGTAGCCGTGGAACCGCAGGTGCAGCTCGACCAGGCGGGACACCTCGGTGACGGTCTGCCGGTCGAAGCGCAGCGCCTCCAGGCGCCGCCGGGCCAGCTTGGCGCCGACCACCTCGTGGTGGTGGAAGCTGACCCCGCCGCCGGGCTCGTACCGCCGGGTCCTGGGCTTGCCGATATCGTGCAGCAGCGCGGCCAGGCGCAGCACCAGGTCCGGGCCGGGTACGGGGCCGTCCGGGCCGGTCTCCAGGGCGACGGCCTGGTCCAGCACGGTCAGGGTGTGCTCGTAGACGTCCTTGTGGTGGTGGTGCTCGTCCACCTCCAGGCGCAGCGCGGGCAGCTCGGGCAGCACGTGGTCGGCCAGGCCGGTGCCGACCAGGACCTCCAGCCCGGCCCGCGGCGCGGGGGCCAGCAGCAGCTTGACCAGCTCGTCGCGCACCCGTTCGGCCGAGACGATGGCGATCCGCTCGGCCATGGCGGTGGTCGCGGCGCGGGCGGCGGCGTCCAGGTCCAGCCCCAGCTGGGCGGCGAACCGGGCGCCGCGCATCATGCGCAGCGGGTCGTCGTCGAAGGACCGCTCGGGGGCGACCGGTGTGCGCAGCGTCTTGGCGGCCAGGTCGGCCAGCCCGTCGAACGGGTCGCAGAACTCCAGCGACGGCACCCGCACCGCCATGGCGTTGACGGTGAAGTCGCGGCGGGCCAGATCGCCTTCCAGCCTGTCGCCGAACTCGACGACAGGCTTGCGGGACTGCGGGTCGTACCGGTCGGACCGGTAGGTCGTGACCTCGACCACGACGTCCGCCCGCGACGACCCGCCCTGGCCCGCCCGGGCGAACCGGCGGGCCCCGATGGTCCCGAACTTGCGGCCGATGTCCCAGTGCGCGTCGCCCCAGGCGACCAGCAGCCGCGCCGTCACCTCCGGCGGGGCCGAGGTGGCGAAGTCCAGGTCGTGGCTGGCCCGGCCCAGGAAGGCGTCGCGCACCGGCCCGCCCACCAGCGCCAGCTCGTGCCCGGCCGCGGCGAACGCCTCGCCCAGCGCCAGCGCCTCGGCGGGCAGCGCGGCCAGCACCTGCGCGGCGTTGCGCCGCAGATCACCAGGACGACCGCGGCCCCCTGGGCCGGTCCGGTCAGGCCGGTCGGTACGGCCGGTGCTCAGCAGATCCTCAGACATCAGACCCCAGCCTGCCAGACCCGCCGTCCCCCGGTACACCCGATTGAGGCGAGCGGAGGGTGTCGAGCGCAGCGGCACACCCGAGGCGAGGCCAGCGGAGGGCGAGCCAGCCGATCGATATCGTCCGCGCTGGTAGCGCACGAGACGGACGACAGACCCTAGAGTGGTCGTCATGTCCCCGCCCACCGGGCCCGCCGAGCCGGTCCGTTTCCCGTCGCCGCCGGGTGGGCACCCCCTGCGCATCGACCCGGACAGCAAGACGTCCGCGGCCACGCTCCGGGTGGAGGAGACCTCCGCGGGCGGGCTGGTGGTCAAGGTGCACGACGGTCTGGCGCAGGCCGCGATCATCGCGCGGCGCAACCGGGCCGGACGGCTGGAGTGGTGCCTGCCGAAAGGACACCTGGAGGGCGACGAGACGCCCGAAGAGGCGGCGGTGCGCGAGATCGCCGAGGAGACCGGCATCGTCGGCGAGGTGCGGCACCGGCTGGGCATCATCGACTACTGGTTCGGCGGTGACGACCGTCGGGTGCACAAGGTGGTCCACCACTTCCTGCTCGCTGCCGTCGACGGCCGCCTGACCAGCGAGCACGACCCCGACCAGGAGGTCGAGGACGTCGCCTGGGTGCCGCTCGACGCGCTGGGCCAGCAGCTGTCCTACCCCAACGAACGGCGGCTCGCCGCGACCGCGCTGACGCTCTGGTCGGGCACCGGGACGTCGGGCTCGCCATGACCCGGTCCCGGTCCCGCGCGCTGCTCGGGCTCGTCGTCACCGGGCTGTTCATGACGCTGGCCGGATGGCCGGCCACGGCGCTGATCCCGACGGCACCGACCCTCACTCCGACGCCGACACCGACGGCCCGGCCGACCGCGCAGCCGACGGCCCGGCCGACCACGTCACCGACGCCGACACCGACCGCCCGGCCGACGGCCCGGCCGACCGTCGACGTCGAGATCGTGGCGATCACCCCGCAGGTGCTGGACGTCACCGGCGAGGAACCTATCAGCGTCGTGGTGCAGATCACCAACGTCTCGACGACGACCGTCGCAGCCGGGCGCGCCACGCTGTCCCTCGCGGCGCGGAACATGCGCACCCGCGCCGACGTGGACCGCTGGGCGGCGGGCACCCTCGACGTGGAGCGGCGGACTCTGGTCGAGGTCGACCTGCCCGGACCGCTGGCGCCGGAGACCTCCGTGGAGGTGCCGCTCACCGTCGCCCACACCGCACGCCAGATGCTGGACGACGGCAGGCTGGTCAACGAGTGGGGTCCGCGCGGCCTGGTCGTCGAGGTCGACGACGGCACCACCCCCCGGACGCCTGTCGAGGCCCGCACCTTCCTGCTGGTGAAGTCCAACCAGGACATCCCCCAGGCGCCGGTGGCGCTGCTGGCGGCGCTGACCGGCCCGCCGGTGGCGCCGACGCTGCCCAAGATCGGCGACGGCCCCGCCCGGACGCTGGACCAGGCGACCGGTGACCGCCTGGCGGAGGTGACGGAGGCCTTGGCCTCCTCACCGCAGGTCGGGCTGGCCGTCGACCCGGCGCTGACGGCCGACGACGCCGGGCTGCTGGCCGCGGTCCAGGACCGGTGGGAGGTCCTGACCCTGCCCTGGGGCGACCCGGACCTCCAGGCGCTCGCCCAGGCCCAGACCTGGGACCTGCTGACCCGGGCGCGCCAGCTGGCCAATACCGACGGCCCGGACCGGAGCGTCGTCTGGTCGGTGGACCCGGTCGACGCCGCGACCGCGGCCGCGGTCCGCGCGACCGGTGCGACCTGGATCGTCGCCCCCCCGTCGGCCGTCGGCACCCTGACCCAGGTGTCCACGCCGGACGGCGACCTCACGGTGCTCAGTCCCGACGAGACGGTCTCCGCGCTGTTCGACGGCTCGTCCGACCTCGGGTCGGCGCAGGCGCAGCAGCAGGCGCTGGCGCTGCTCGCGACCGCCGCCCGCGGCCCGGACCAGCGCTCCGGGCCGGAACCGGTCCTCGTCGCCACCGGTCGTGACTGGACGGCCGACGCGGACTGGACGCAGGGCTTCGTCACGGCGCTGAGCGCGGCGCCCTGGGTCCGGCTGACCACCACCACCAGCCTGCCGGTCGGCCGCCGCGACCTGCCCCGGGCCACGACCGACGCACCGGCGACCGCACCCGACACCGGGCTGGACGCGCTGGAGGCGGACCGCCGCGACCTGGCGAAGTTCGCGACGGTCACCGAACGTCCCGGCCTGGTCACCAACGGCGTCGACCAGGCGGCGCTCCTGGCGGCCTCCTACGCCTGGCGGGCCGACCCGAACGGCCGCCCGGCCGCGGTCACCGCGCTGCGGGAGGCCGTCGCCCAGCGGCGCAACGCCCTGTACCTGACCAAGCGCACGGACCTGACCCTCCTCACCAAGAAGGGCGACGTCCGGTTCAACATCCGCAACGACCTGCCTGTGGCCGCGACGGTGCGGGTCCGGCTGGAACCGGAGAAGGCCTGCCTGCGCGGCGGGAACCTGGCCGGCCCGATCTGGTCCCCGGAGGTCACCGCCGCGCCGAACACCGACACCCCTGTGGCCATCACCCTGTACGCCCAGGCCAACTGCCAGGTCACGGTGCAGGCGACGCTGGTCGGGGCGAACGGCGTGGAGGTGACGAACGACCCGGTGGAGTGGAAGACCAAGGTGCGGGCCCAGTTCGAGATCGTCGGCACCGCGGTCGTCGGCGTGCTGCTCGGGCTCGGCCTGGTGCTCGGTGTGGTGCGGACCGTGCGGCGCGGGCAGTCCGGCCGTCGCGGCGACCGCACCACCACCGACCCGGTCCGGCTCGGCGTGCTGGGCGGCGAGACCCCCATCGCCGGGATCCCGATGGTCAAGCTGCTGACCCCTATCGCCGGGATCCCCACGGTGAAGCGACGACCCGACCCACCGGACGAGACGACATGAGCGCCGGACCGCCCGACGGCTGGCGACCGCCCCGACCCCCCCGGGCCGGGCCGCCCGCACCACCTGCACCAGCAGGACCACCCAGCCCGGCGGGCCCACCCGCTCCGCCGGGCTGGGGGCCGGTCCCGACGGCACCACCTGCTGGACCACCTGCTGGACCACCCGCGGCACCACCGCCGTGGAGACCGGCCGGACCCGCACCGGCCGCACCGCCGTGGGAACCAGCCCCGCCACCGGTGCAGGGACCGGCGGCACCAGCCGCAGGCGCACCCCACGTCCCAGCCAGCCCGCCGAGGCCGGTATGGGGACCGGCGGCACCGGCCGCACCACCGCTACCGACCGGACCGTCCGTAGGACCTGGCTACGGTCCGGCTCCGTCCGACTCCGGCTCGGCGGCCGACTGGGGGGCCTGGCAGCCGCCGGATCCCGCCGGACCGCCCGAGACGGGTGCGCTGCCGTGGGTGTCCTGGCCAGCCGGTCCGTTCGACCGGCGGGTCGAGGACCAGAACCAGACGCAGAAGATGCCCCCGGTGGGCTCCCCCGTCGGACCGGGCGGGCCCGGCCCGAGCCAGCCGGACGGGCCCAGCACCGACCGGCCCGGCTCGGTCCGGGGCGGCGCGGCCGTCATGGCCCTGGGCACCGCGGTGTCCCGGGTGCTCGGTCAGGCGCGGGCGGCAGTGCTGATCTGGGTCATCGGTGCCGCGACCATCGCCTCGGACGCTTTCGAGCTGGCCAACTCGCTGCCGACGGTGCTGTACAACCTGCTGGTCTCCGGCGCGCTGTCGGCGGTGCTGGTGCCGCAGGTGGTCCGGGCCTACAAGCGCAACGCGGGCCAGGAGTACGTCGACCGCCTGCTCACCCTGGGGTTCGTCGTCCTGGCGGTCCTCACGGTCACGCTCACCGCCGCGGTGCCGCTGCTGGTCATGCTGTACGGCCGGGGCGGGGGGGATCCCACCCGGCTCAACCTGGCCATCGCGTTCGGGTTCTGGACCCTGCCGCAGATCTTCTTCTACGGCATGTACGCGCTGATCGGCCAGGTGCTCAACGCGCGCGGGTCGTTCGGGCCGTACATGTGGGCGCCGGTGGCCAACAACATCGTGTCGATCGCGACGATGGGCCTGTTCCTCTGGCAGAACCACGAGTTCTCCACCGCGATCCGGGCGGCGGCCCCGGGCGGCCCAGTCGAGCCGACCACCTGGACCGGCTCCCAGGTCGCGCTGCTGGCCGGCGGCGCCACGCTGGGGATCGTCGCCCAGGCGCTGGTGCTGCTGCCGGCCATGCGCCGGGCCGGGGTGCGGTACCGGCCCCGCTGGGGGTTCCGCGGGGTGGGGCTGCGCACCGCCGCCAACGTCGCGCTGTGGACCTTCGTGGCGCTGGCCATCGGGCAGGCCGGGACGATCGCGGTGGGCCAGCTGGCCGGGGCGGCCCGGGACGCCGGGGTGCCGGGGGTAGCAGGCCGGGCGGCCTACGCCTACGCCTTCATGATCTTCATGCTGCCGCACTCGCTGGTCACGGTGTCGCTGCTGACGGCACTGTTCCCCCGGCTGTCGTCCCAGGCCGCCGACCACGCCCACAAGGAGGTGGCCCGTACCTTCTCCCAAGGTGCCCGGGTGGTGGGCCTGTTCACCGTGCTGGCCGGGACCCTGGGCATCCTGCTGTCCGGACCGCTGGTCCAGGCGGTGCTGCCGTCGATCGGCAGCGCCGTCGAGCCGACGGCCCGCGTGGTGGTCGCGTTCATGGTGGGGCTGCCCGCCTTCGGTGTCTGGTCGGCCTGCCAGCGGGTGTACTACGCCTACGAGGACGCCCGGGGGCTGGTCCCGGTAGCGGTCGGGGCGGCGGCGGTGGTGCTGCTCAGCACGGGAGCGGTCTGGCTGCTGGGCCGGGCCGGCTGGCTGTCGCCCCACCTGTGGGTGTTCGGCGCGGCGCTGGCGATGTCGGCGTCGTACCTGCTGTCGACCGGGATGGCCCTGGCTGGGATGAAAGTCCGGATCGGCACCATCGGCGGCGGCGCGCTGCTGCGCACCTACCTGCGCGCGACGCTGGCGGTGGTCGTGGCGGCCGGGGCTGGCTGGGTCGTCCTGGTCGCGGCGAGCAAGGTCGGCCTGGTCGGTCCGGTCAGCCTGGTCACCCTGGTCGAAGGCAGCGGGCTGCGCGGCTGGCTGGTGGCCGTCGGCCTGTGCCTGGTGGTGGGCTCGGTGGTGAGCGGGGTGTACCTGGTGGTGCTGAAGCTCTTGCGCGTCCCCGAGCTCGATCTGCTGATCGGTAGCGTCAGAAACCTCGTTAGGCGCCTCAAACGTCGCTGAGCCGACTAGCATCTAGGTGTGTTCCCCCTTTCCGTGCACAAGCACGCCCAGGGGGAGCCTGCCACCTGACGGAGGTGCCCGTGGCCGACCACGACGTGATCGCTGGACGCTATCGCGTCGACGACGTCCTGCCCGACGACATTCCCGGCGCCACGACATCCACCGCCACGGACATGATCCTCGGCCGGACCGTGCTGGTGCGGCTGCTGCCTGCCGGTCGGCCGACGCTGCTCGACGCGGCCCGGCGGGCCGCCCTGGTCACCGACGCGCGCCTGGCCCGGGTGCTGGACGTCGGCACCCTGCCCGACGGACGCGGGTACGTCATCAACGAGCAGGTCTCCGGGACGTCGCTGGCGACGATGCTGCAGCGCGGGCCGGTCGCGGCGGGCCTGGCCCGGTCCGTGGTCGGGGAGACGTCCGCGGCGATCGACATCGCCCGGCGGCGCGGGGTGCACCACCTGGCGCTGCGCCCGTCGGTGGTGCACATCGCCCAGGACGGCCGGGTGGTGCTCACCGGCCTGGCGATCGACGCCGCCCTGCTCGACCTGCACCTGGCCGATGCCGAGGCCACCGGCGTCGACACCGAAGACCTGGTCCGTCTGCTCTACGCCGCGCTGACCGGCCGGTGGCCCGGTCGGCCCGACGACCTGGTACGGCTCGGCCTGCCCGCGGCCCCCACCGAGGGCCAGGGCCAGTGGGTACCGCCCGCCAGCGTGCTGCCCGGGATGGGCATCCCTGACGACCTGGACCGGCTGTGCCGCACCCTGGGTGCCGGTCGCGGTCCGGTGACCCCGGCCGACGTGGTCCAGGCGCTGGAACCCTGGGCCCAGATCCGGGTTCAGTCGAGCAGCGACGCGGCGACGGTCGTGCAGCGCCCCACCGCCCCGGCGGCCCGACCGCAGCCCGCGGCACCGGCGCCTGCCCCGCCTGCGGCCACGGCCGTCTACCCACCGCCTCAGCCCACCGCCCCGGCGGCACCGCCGGTCCGGCCGACCCAGCCGGTCCAGCCCGCGGCGACGGTCGTCTATCCCCAGCCCGCGGCCCCGGCTCGGTCGGCGGCACCCGCACCGGTCCAGCCCGCACCAGTCCAGCCCGCACCGGACCGGCACCGTCCGGCACCCGCCGAGCCCGCGGCCTACCGGGCCCAGGACCGGCCCGCACCGCAGGCCCAGCCGGGACCGGCCTGGTTGGCCCAGTTCGAGGCCCAGCAGGCCCGCCAGGCCCAACCGGGCGGGCAGGGCGCACCGCGCTGGCCCGGCGACGGGCCGACGACCGCGGCACCCGCCGACGCGACGCCCCGGACGAACAGTGCGAAACGGACCTACGGCGAGTCGCGGTCCGGGCAGTCCGGCCGCTTCGTCCTGGTCGGCTTCGCCGTCGTGGTGCTGGTCGCCGCCGTTATCGGCATCACTGCGATGCTGCGCCCCTCCGGGGCCAGCTCCTCGAGCGACGGCCCCCCGACCACAGCCGCCGACACCACCGCGACGGCCAGCCCGACCACGACACCGACGTCCAGCCCGACCGCCAGTCCGACCGCCAGCCCGACGCGGCAGACCTCGGACACCGTTGCCATTGCGTCCGTCACGACCTACGACCCGTCCGGCGGCCACGAGAAGGAAGAGCTCGTCGGGCGGATCTGGGACGGCGACCCCATGACCTCCTGGACGACCTTCACCTACACCAAGCCGAACTTCGGCCAACTCAAGGACGGGGTCGCGATCATCGTCACGCTGGAAGAACCGACCCTGGTCAGCTCGGTGACCCTCAGCACCGCCCAGAACGGCGGCAAGGTGGAGATCCGCGCCACCGACCCGGCCACGAAGACCGGCGGCGCCGTGCTGGCCTCCGGACCCGTCTCCAGCCCGAGCAAGACCTTCACGCTCAAGAACCCACAACGGATGGGGTCGTTCGTGATCTGGCTGGCCGAGCTGCCGCAGGCACCGAACGGCTATGTGCTGGCGATCTCCGAGCTGGAGATCGGGTAGCGCGTGTCCGGCTCCGGGAACATTGCCGCCACCGAGGCGGTTGGACGTATGGTGCTCCCAGAACGAGATGTGCGTCGGCTGCGGTGCTGGGCGGGATGCGGAGCAAGGCGGAGGAGGAGGTCGCACTGGAGGTGCGGCCGAACGACGACAACGCGGCCCCGCGCCCGCCCGGTGCCGCAGACGGCGTGCATCTCGTTCTGGGAGCACCACAACGACTCTACGTACGAGGACGAGCCGTGACTGATACACCCCTGCAGAACGTCGTCATCGTCGGCTCCGGTCCGGCCGGGTACACCGCCGCGATCTACACCGCCCGGGCCGGGCTGTCGCCGGTGGTCGTCGCCGGGGCGGTGACCGCGGGCGGCGCCCTGATGACCACCACCGAGGTCGAGAACTTCCCGGGCTTCCCCGACGGGATCGCCGGGCCCGAGCTGATGGACGCCATGCGGCGCCAGGCGGAGAAGTTCGGCGCGACGGTGGTGCTGGACGACGCGACCGCCGTCGACCTGGTCGGCCCGGTGAAGACCGTGACCGTCGACGAGGGCACGGTCTACCGGTCCCGGGCGGTCGTCCTGGCCACCGGCTCGGCGTATCGCAAGCTCGGGCTGCCCGGCGAGGCGCGCCTGGCCGGGCGGGGCGTGTCCTGGTGCGCGACGTGCGACGGCTTCTTCTTCCGGAACCGTGAGGTCGTCGTGGTCGGCGGTGGCGACTCGGCGGTGGAAGAGGCGACGTTCCTGACCCGCTTCGCCTCGAAGGTCACGCTGGTGCACCGGCGCGACCGGCTGCGGGCCTCCCAGATCCTGGTCGACCGGGCCGTCGCGGACCCGAAGATCGAGTTTGCCTGGAACTCCACCGTCGTGGCGATAGAAGGAGACGAGACCGTCACCGGCGTCACCCTGGCCGACACCGTCACCGGCACCACCCGACAGCTGGCCACCGACGGGGTGTTCGTCGCCATCGGCTACCTGCCCCGCACCGAGCTGTTCACCGACCAGGTCGACCGGGACGAGGCGGGCTACGTCACCGTCGCCTCACCCGGCACCCAGACCAGTCTTGACGGGGTGTTCGCCTGCGGCGACGTCGTCGACCACGCCTACCGCCAGGCCATCACCGCCGCCGGCAGCGGCTGCGCCGCGGCCCTGGACGCCCAGCACTTCTTGGCTGGTCTAGGGGACTTGTGACCGGGCTGCAGTCTCCCCCAACGGTGCACCCGACCGCGTGGTAGGCGGCTGCGGACGTGGTAGGGCGCCGTCCGCCGTGCCCGTCCGGAGCCTACGAGCGGCCAGAGCTGGTGAACCCTGTAGCAGGCTCCCCAACCAAGACTCAGCCCTGATCCACCGATTTGCGCCGTCACGAGCGTCATTCCCCAGCGCCACTCCACACGTCGGCTACGCCGCCGCGCGGAGCCTCTGGCGCTGTGGGCCCAGACGGGTGCGATGGCAAGGCGG
>WRMB01000055.1 GCA_009777345.1 Micrococcales bacterium
CTGTCCGCGGAGCCCGACGACCCCAGCACGCCGAAGAGACCCACGAACAAGAAGGCCCTCGTCGGGATCCTCGGCGGGATCCTGGTCGTCGCGCTCGCCATCGGCACCGTGCTGTTCATCAACCGCGACGACAAACCTGACCCCACTGCCTCCGGAAGCCCGCTCACCTGCTGGGACGGGTCCAGCGACGACTGCCCTGAGTTCGCAGGCAGCCGGGCCGTGCAGTACGCCTTCGCGCCGCCTGACCCAGACAAGTGCCACACGACGGGAACGCGGGTGTCTTACGGCGTGCTCTACGATGAGTACTGCTCGGTTACGGGCACAACTAACCCTCCTCACCTTCAGTTGTACCAAGACGTGGAATCGGCTAAGGCTCGGTTCGTTGGCGATCATAGATATAAGAATAACGGCACCTGGAAAAATGTTGACGGTGACGTCGTCGGGACGATGTTTACCAGATCCGGCTATGCTTCGGCCTACTGCTACAACGATATTCCGGTCTGCCTGCATGCAAGGTCTAAGTCTCATATGCAAGAGTTCGGCACCTTGTCCGCCCCTCAAATCCAGCGGGTCGCGGCTTGGCTCAGCACACATCCTGTGACCGACCCGACTGCCGAGTGGGACCTGTCGGCCGCTAAACGAGCCTTCCCGGCTGCAGATGGATCCGAACCGCTGAAATGCTCGGTCTCGGACGAGGAGTTTGATTACCTGCTCGGAGCTTACGAGGGATACAAGTGCAGCTGGTCGGACTCGTCAGTGTACATCGGTCGGTGGATCACTGCACAGGACGCCGCCCAGGCGTATCGAGGCAGTAACCGCACCGAGACAGAGGAGCCGTGGATGGTCGACGGCGTGGAGCGTGGTGTGCTCTTTACCCGAGACTTCCGAGATATCAAGGTTTGGTGCTATGTCGATGCCCCCTACTGCATCCTGATCTGGGATGCTCAGGACGCAAGTATCATCGACCGCATCGCTCCGCTCACTGCCGATCAAGCAGCTGAGTTCTTCCGGAATATCGAGACCGCCGAACAGGCATTTCCGGCCGCGGACGGCATCAAGCCCCTGACGTGCAAGAAAACGTCCACCGACCTGGGACCCACCTCCGAGGCTGCCGAGCAGTTCACCTGCAGGTGGCCGTCGGACGGCGCGCACAAGGTGATCGTCACCCGGTGGCAGACCGCGCAGGACGGCCCCGCGGCCTGGCGGACCTACCTCACCCGCGACTCCGTCTCACAGATAGCCGAGGAGGAGCAGCCGTGGACCGTAGACAACGTCGAGCGGGGCACCACCTTCGTCACCGACGAGATCCAGGTGTGGTGCTACGCCGACGCGCCGTACTGCATCGAGACCCGCGACCCGGGCAGCCGCGACGTCCTGTGGAACCGCGTCGTTCCGCTCACCGCGGACCAGGCCGCGTCGCTCGGTAAGCCGTGACCGGCGACGGTGCCCGGTCTGCACGGCCGGTGGTGGTATGTGTGGGACCGGTCGGTGCCCGGTACGGGACGGGCTGGCGGTAGCGTGGTCCGGTGCACGGTGAGCAGAACCAGCCTGCGGGCGGCGCTGTGCCGTCGTGGACCCAGGACGCGGCGGTGGATGCGGTCTTGGACGGTCTGGTGGGGGTAGCCGACCTGCCGCCGTCGGCGCAGGTGGCCTTGCTCGACGACGCTCACCAGCGGCTGCAGGACCGGTTGGCCCAGTCTGGCGGTGCCCAGTCCAGCGGTGCCCAGTCTGGTGGTGACCGGTGACGGCGCGGCTGGACGTCGCGCTGGTCGAGCGCGGGTTCGCCCGGTCGCGGCGGCACGCCCAGACGCTCATCGCTGCCGGGCGGGTGCGGGTCGGTCCGGCACCGGTCAGCCGGGCCGCGACCCGGGTGGGCGACGACACGCCGCTGCGGGTGGTCGCCGACCCCACGGACCCGGACTACGTCTCGCGGGCGGCGTACAAGCTGGCCGGGGCGCTGGACGCCTGGGCATACCGTCCCGGGTCTGGTCCGGACGTCGCGGGTCGCCACTGCCTGGACGTGGGTGCGTCTACCGGCGGCTTCACCGACGTGCTGCTGCGCCGGGGTGCCCGGCGGGTCGTCGCCGTGGACGTGGGGCACGGTCAGCTCGATGCCCGGCTGGCCGCCGACCCACGGGTCGAGCTGCGCGAAGGTGTCAACGCCCGCGACCTGGCCCCCGGCGACGTGGACCCGGCCCCGGGCCTGGTGGTCGCCGATCTGTCGTTCGTCTCGCTGCGCCTGGTGCTGGGGCCGGTGGCCAGCGTCGCCGCACCGGGGGCAGACCTCGTCGTGCTGGTCAAACCGCAGTTCGAGGTGGGCCGGGCGGCGCTCGGCTCTGGGGGGGTGGTGCGCGACGCGGCGGCCCGCCGTCGGGCTGTGGCCGGTGTCCTGACGGTCGCAGAGAACCTGGGGCTCGCTGCCCGGGGGCTGGTCGCCAGCACCCTGCCCGGACCGGCCGGGAACCTGGAGTACCCGCTGTGGCTGACCCGCGGTCCGGCTGACGGTGTGCCGCACGGTGACCTGCTGGCCGCGGTGTTCGGCAATGCTGTGCTCGACAATATGGTGCTCGACAACACGGAGACCGGCGACGCAGTGCTCGACGACGTAGTACCCGACGATGCGTTGCTCGACAGTGCAGCGTTGCTCGACAGTGCTGCGTTCGACGGTGCAGCGCTCAACAGTGCGGCAGGTGCCCGGTGACGCGGCGCGCCCTCGTCGTGCGCCACACCAGTCGCGCGGCGGCGGCCACCGCGACCGAGGTGGTACTGGCCGAGCTGGCCGTCGCCGGGATCGAGCCGGTGCTGGCCACCGACGACACCATCGCCGCGGACCTGCCGCCCTTCGAGCTGGCCGTGGTGCTGGGTGGTGACGGGACGATCCTGCGGGCCGCCGAGCTGACCCGGGAGGCCGGGGTGCCGATGCTCGGGGTGAACCTGGGCCGGTTCGGGTTCCTGGCTGCGGTCGAACCGGACGATATCGCCGGGGCGGTGCGGCGCCTGGCCGCGGGGGACTACGAGGTCGAGGAACGCAGTACCGTCGCACTGAGCCTGACCAGCGCCGACGGACAGCAGACCGACGGCTGGGCGCTGAACGAGGTGTCCCTGGAGAAGGCGGAACCGTCCCGGATGCTCGACGTCGGGATCGAGGTGGACGACCGGCGGCTGGAACGTTTCGGCTGCGACGGGGTGGTCGTGGCGACCCCGACCGGATCCACCGCGCACGCTTTCTCCGGCGGCGGGCCGGTGGTGTGGCCGGACGTGGCGGGCATGATCGTGGTGCCGCTGGGCGCGCACGCCCTGTTCGCCCGGCCGCTGGTGGTCGGACCGTCGTCGGTCGTGACCCTGCTGGTGCTGGAGGACTCGGCCACCAGCGGGGTGATCACCTGCGACGGCCGCCGCACGCTGCGGGTCGGCACGGGCGACCGGATCGAGGTGCGCGGCACCGACCGGCCGGTCCGCCTGGCCCGGCTCAGCCCGGCACCGTTCACCACCCGGCTGGTGCACAAGTACGCGCTGCCGGTGGAAGGCTGGCGACGGACCAACGGCACCATCCCAGGACCGATCCAGGAGACCGCCCCGACCCAGGAGACCGCCCAGTGATCGCCGAGCTGCGCATCGAGAACCTCGGGGTGATCGCCGACGCGACGGTCCCGCTGGGACCGGGTCTTGTCGTGCTCACCGGGGAGACCGGTGCGGGCAAGACGATGGTGCTCACCGCGCTGAACCTGCTCACCGGGGGCCGGGCCGACGCTTCTCTGGTGCGCACCGGTGCGACGTCGGCGGCGGCCGAGGGGCGGTTCGTCGTACCGCCGGGCAGCACCGCGGCGGCCCAGGCGGCTGAGGCCGGGGCCGCGCTGGACGGCGACGAGCTGCTGGTCGTGCGCACCATGACACCCGCGTCCGACGGCAGCCCGGGTCGCTCCCGGGCCTTCCTGGGCGGACGCAGCGTGCCGCAGGCGGTGCTGGGCGAGGTCGCCGCGGCCCTGGTCACGGTGCACGGCCAGGCCGACCAGATGCAGCTGCGGGCCCCGGCCCGCCAGCGTGAGGCGCTGGACGACTTCGCCGGACCGTCCCACCAGGACCTGGTGGTGGACCACCGCCGGGCCTGGACCGCCCGCCAGGACCTGGCCGCCGACCTGGCTGACCTGGTGGCCCGGGCCGACGAGCGTCGTCGGGAGGCCGAGCTGCTGCGGCTGGGCCTCGACGAGGTGGAGCGCATCGACCCGCAGCCCGGAGAAGATACCGAGCTGGCCCGCCTGGTCGAACGGCTGGCCCACGTCGAAGACCTGCGCGGAGCGTCGACCGCCGCGCACGAAGCCCTGGCCGGTGTCGACGACACCCACCTCGGCGCCGAGGCCCACGTGCAGACGGCCCTGCGGGCGCTGGAGCAGGTGTCCGGCCACGACGACGTGCTGGCCGAGCTGGCCCGGCGCACCGCCGAGGTGGGCTACCTGCTGGCCGACGCGGTCACCGAGCTGGCGGCCTACGTGGACGGCCTGGCCGCGGACCCGGCCGCGCTGGAGACCGCCCAGCGCCGCCGGGCCGAGCTGGCGACGCTGACCCGGGCCCACGGTCCGGACGTGGCGGCCGTGCTGGCCTGGGCCTCGGACGCCGGGCTGCGCCTGCTCGACCTGGACGGCGGCCAGGACCGGGTCGCGGCGCTGCGCTCCGACCTGGCCCAGGCCGACGCCCGGCTGACCGGTCTCCAGGCCCAGATCACCCAGGGGCGCCAGGCCGCGGCGGCCCAGCTGTCCACCGCGGTGAGCGACGAGCTGTCCGGGCTGGCCATGTCCGGCGCCCGCCTCGAGGTCCGGGTCGGCCCGGCTGACCCCGGCCCGTGGGGGGCCGACCAGGTGGAGATGCTGTTCGCCGCCCACCCGGACGCTCCGCTGCTGCCGCTGGCCCGGGCCGCTTCCGGCGGGGAGCTGTCCCGGGTGATGCTGGCCCTGGAGGTGTCGTTGGCCGTGTCGTTGGCGGCGGACGGCTCCGACGGTCTGGCCGGTACGTTCGTCTTCGACGAGGTGGACGCGGGCGTCGGCGGGCGGGCCGCGGTCGAGGTCGGCCGGCGTCTGGCCCAGCTGGGCCGCAGCACCCAGGTGCTCGTCGTCACCCACCTGGCGCAGGTCGCCGCGTTCGCCGACCATCACCTGGTGGTGACCCGCTCCGACGGGGTGGTGCGCGCCTCGGACGTCCACCAGGTCGACGGGGACGACCGGCTGGCCGAGCTGGCCCGGATGCTGTCCGGCCAGGACTCGCAGACCGCCCGGGCCCACGCCGCCGAACTTTTGGACCGGGTGAGCTCTTGGACCACGTGAGGACCGCTGCGACGTGGGATCATAAGCGACGATGAGACTTTTCGCGAAGAAACAGAGCGCGGCCCAGCGCAGCGACGTGCTGGTCGGCCCGGCCCGGGTCGACCCGCGGACCAAGAACCTCACCAAGCGTCTGCAGCCCGGTGATATCGCGGTGATCGACCACCTGGACATCGACCGGGTGTCGGCCGAGGCGCTGGTGGCCTGCCAGCCCGCGATGGTGCTCAACGCCGCCAAGTCCACCTCGGGTCGGTACCCCAACCTCGGCCCGGGCATCCTGCTCGACGCGGGTGTGCCGCTGGTCGACGACCTGGGGCCCGACGTCATGGCGATACCCGAGGGCCACAGCCTGCGCATCGAGGACAGCGCCGTCTACGACGGTGACACGCTGGTGGCCGAGGGCGTCCTCCAGACCGACGAGACCGTCGCCACCGCCATGGCCGCCGCCCGCGAGGGCCTGTCGGTGCAGCTGGAGTCGTTCGCCGCCAACACCATGGAATACCTGCGCCAGGAGCGCGAGCTGCTGCTCGACGGTATCGGCGTGCCCGATGTGCGCACCCCGCTGGACGGCCGTCAGGTACTCATCGTGGTGCGCGGCTACCACTACAAAGAAGACCTGGTCACCCTGCGGCCGTATATCCGCGAGTACCACCCGGTGCTGATCGGCGTGGACGGCGGGGCCGACGCGATCATCGAGGCCGGCTGGAAGCCGGACATGATCGTCGGCGATATGGACTCAGTCTCCGACAAGGCGCTGGGCTGCGGTGCCGAGGTCGTCATCCACGCCTACCGGGACGGCCGTGCCCCGGGCAAGGACCGCGTCGAGGCGCTCGGCGTGCCGTACGTGCTGTTCCCGGCCACCGGTACCAGCGAGGACGTGGCCATGCTGCTCTCCGACGACAAGGGCGCCGAGCTCATCGTCGCGGTCGGCACGCACGCCACCCTGGTCGAGTTCCTGGACAAGGGGCGGGCGGGCATGGCCTCGACCTTCCTGACCCGGCTGCGGGTCGGCGGCAAGCTGGTGGACGCCAAGGGCGTGTCCCGGCTGTACCGGCACCGCATCTCCAACTTCCAGGTCGGGCTGCTGGCCGTCGCTGGTCTGGTCGCGCTGATCGCCGCGCTGGCCTCGACCGAGGCCGGGCAGACGTTCGGGGGTCTGCTCGGGGCCCGCTGGGACGACCTGCTGTCCTGGGTCCGCCACCTGTTCGGCGGTGGGTCATGATCCGACGCACATCTTGTCCTGGGAGAGCCATACCGTGATCGACTTCCGCTACCACATCGTCTCCCTGATATCGGTGTTCCTCGCGCTGGCCGTGGGCATCGTGCTGGGTGCCGGACCGCTGGAGCAGACCATCGGCCAGTCCCTGACCGGCCAGGTCGCCCAGCTGCGCCAGGAGAAGGACACCCTGCGCAGCGAGCGGGACTCCGCCGTCCAGGCCCGCGACGACGAGCGGTCGTTCGTCGTCGAGGCGGCCCCCGAGCTGCTCGCCGACCGGCTCACCGGCCACCGGGTCGCGATCATCAGCCTCGGCCCGGTGCCCGAGGCGACCCTCCGGGCGGTGGACGTCCGGCTCATGCAGGCCGGGGCGGACATCACCGGTCACATCACCCTCACCGAGACCTGGACCGATCCGGGTAGCGCGGCCTACCGCAGGCAGCTGTCCGGGCTGCTGAGCCAGCACCTCAACCCCGCGCCCCAGGACGCCACCACCGATGTCACGCTGGCCACCAGCCTGGTGCGGGCGCTGACCGGGGCCGACAGCGCCAACCCGACCACGTTCTCCGACTCGGCGAAGAGCCTGCTCGGCATCCTCACCACCAGCGACAACGCACTGGTGACCAAAAACGGGGACCTCACGCTGCCAGCCGATTCGGTCGTGGTGGTCGCCCCCCCCGTGAAGCCCAGGGCCGCGCCGAGCGACGGGGTGCAGACAGCCCGGCTCGCGGTCGTCGCCGCGGCCCAGCAGGAGTCGGACGGTGCGGTGCTGGTCGACGGCGCCCGCGCCAAGGGCAGCCTGGTCGACGCGCTGCTGGCCGACCCGACGCTGTCCAGCACGGTGGCCAGCGTGTCCGGGATCTCGGCGACCTCCGCCCAGGTGGCGGTGCCGATGGCGCTGGCCGCGCAGATCGCCGGGAAGGTCGGCCACTACGGTCACGGCGACGGCGAGACGGTGCTGCCGCCCCGGGTGACGCCGCCCGTCCCGGACGGGGCCGAAGGATGAGACAGACCCTCGTCGGTGCACTGGTCGGGGCCGTGGGTGCCACGGTGACCCGTCGGGTGCTGGCCGCCCGACCGCCGGGCGGTGCGGCCCGCTGGACCCGGACCAACCATGCCGGGGACCCGGTGAGCCTGATGGAGGGTCCGGCGCTGGGTGTCGGGCTGGTCGCGGGCGGTGTCGCCGGGGCGCTGGCTGCCGGGCAGCCCCGGGTGGCCGGGGCGGTGGCCGTCGCCGGGACCGCCGGGCTGGGCTTCGGGCTGCTGGACGACCTGGGCGAGGACCCCACGGACCGCCGCAAGGGGCTGCGCGGGCACCTGACCGCGATGGCGCACGGCGAGCTGACCACCGGCGGGGCGAAGGTGCTCGGCATCGGGGTCGGGGCGCTGGCCGCCGCGGCGCTGCTGCCCCGGTCGGGCACCACGCGGCTGGCCAGGACCGTGGACTGGTGCGGCACAGGAGCGTGCGTCGCGATCAGCGCCAACCTGCTGAACCTGCTGGACCTGCGGCCTGGCCGGGCGCTGAAAGCCGGGGCGGCGCACGTCCCGGGGTTGCTCGCGGCGGGTGGCCCGGCTGCCGCCGTCGGTGGTGCCGTGCTCGGTGCTGGCGGGGCTGTGGCCCCGGCGGACCTGGCGGGTCGGGACATGCTCGGTGACGCCGGGGCGAACGCGCTGGGCGCGGTACTCGCCGTCGGGGTCGCGGCGGCGGCCCCGCCCGCGGTGCGCTGGGCGCTGCTGGCCGCGGAGGCCGGGCTGACGGTCGCCAGCGAGAAGATCAGCTTCACCCGGGTGATCGAACGCACCCCGGTGCTGCGGGAGATCGACGCCTGGGGGAGGACCGCGGGACCGGTGCCACCGACAGGGTCGTCGACAGTGCCGTCGTCGGAGTCGGTGGTCGGCCAGAAGGCGCACCCCAGGTGAGCCAGGCCGATCACACCGACCCCACGACGGTGCAGGGCCGAGGCATGCGTCAGGGCCTGCTGGGCGCTGCGGCGATGATCGCCGTCCTTACCGTCGTCAGTCGGGTGCTCGGCATGGTGCGCCAGATGACCCAGGCCGGGACGGTGGGGGCCGGGAACATCGGTGACGCCTACAACCGGGCGAACACCATGTCGAACCTGCTGTTCGAGATCGTCGTCGGGGGGACGCTGGCCGTGGCGCTGATCCCCTTGATCGCCGGGCCGATCTCCCGGAGAGACCGCGACCAGACCCGCCAGATCATCGCCGGGACGATGGGCTGGGTGCTGGTGCTGCTGGTACCGCTGGGCCTGGTGCTGGCGGCGGCCTCCGGTCCGATCGCCATCGCCCTCAACCTCAACGCAAAGGCAGGCGTCGACCTGGGGACCCTGCGCCAGACCACCCAGTTCTTCCTCCTGGTGTTCGCGGTGCAGGTACCGCTGTACGGGTTTACCGTGCTGGCCAACGCGGTGCTCCAGGCGCACCGCCGGTTCTTCTGGCCCGCGTTCACCCCGCTGCTGTCGTCGCTCGTCGTCATCGGCACCTACCTGTGGTACGGACGGCTGGCCCACCACGAGATCTCCGACCCCGAGGCGCTGGCGACGGGTGCGCTGGAGGTGCTGGCCTGGGGGACGACGGCCGGTGTCGTGGCGATGTGCGTCCCGGCCCTGGTCGCGGTCGCCCGGATCGGCTACCTACCGGCGCCTCGGCTGAGCTTCCCGCCCGGCCTCGGGGCCCGTCTGCGGTCGTTGATGGTTGCCGGGATCGCTGGGGTCGCGGTGGGCGAGGCGCTGACGCTCGTGGTGATGCTGGCCACCAGCGCGGGCGACCAGGAGGGGTCGTACACGGTGTGGGTGTGGACCCAGCAGGTCTACATCCTGCCGGTCGCCGTGTTCGCCATCCCGTTGCTGACCTCGGCCTTCCCCCGGCTGTCGGCCTGGGCCCAGGAAGAGGCCCGCGACCGCTTCGCGGCGCTGTCGGCCCTCACGGCCCGGGCGGTGGTCGTCGCGACAGGAACGGGCGCGGCGGTGCTGGCGGCGGCCGCTCCGGCGGTGGCGGTGGTCTTCGGCGTGCTGGCGTCCCGGCAGGGGGTCGACAAGGTCGACGTCGTCGGCATGATGACCATCGCGCTGACCTGGACGGTCGTCGGGCTGCCGGGCCATGCCCTGATGTACCAGGGGCAGCGCACCCTGTTCGCCCTGCAGCACGCCAAGGCGGCCCTGGTGGTCGGCTCGGTGGGGTGGGCGCTGGCCGGGGTGCTGATGGTCGTCGGCCTGGTGACGAGGCTGCCGGTCCAGCTCATCACCATGCTCTCCGCCGCCTACGCGCTGGGCGTCGCAGTCGGCGGGGTGGTCGCGGCGGTGGTCGTGGCCCGGGTGGCGGGACGGCCCGCGGTCGCCGGACTGGTCCGCACCTCGGGGGCGGTGGTGCTGGGTGCGGTGGCAGCCGCGGTCGCCGGACGCTGGGTGGCCGATACGGTCGTCATGCTGCTCGGCAAGGGCATCTGGCAGGGAGTGGCCGCCGGTGGCGGGGCGGCGCTGGTCGGGCTGGTGATGATGGTCGCGGTACTGTACGTCGGCGACCGGACCGGGGTGCGGGACCTCGTCCAGCTGGTCCGTGACCGTCGGGGCCGCCGGACACCCGGCAGTCGGCGCGCACAGTGAGGAGACCGGCCTCCGGTGCCGTACCATCGAAGCCCGTGACAGAGCGCACGCGATTCGCTGGTCGGCCGGACCACACCACCCGGCACATCTTCGTCACCGGAGGTGTCGCCTCCTCACTGGGCAAGGGCCTGACCGCATCGTCCCTGGGCAGGCTGCTGCGCAGCCGGGGCCTGCGGGTGATGATGCAGAAGCTCGACCCTTACCTCAACGTCGACCCGGGCACGATGAACCCGTTCCAGCACGGTGAGGTGTTCGTCACCGACGACGGGGCGGAGACCGACCTGGACGTCGGCCACTACGAGCGGTTCCTCGACGAGGACTTCCACGGGTCGGCCAACGTCACCACCGGCCAGGTCTACTCGGCGGTCATCGCCCGGGAGCGGCGCGGGGAGTACCTGGGCGACACGGTGCAGGTGATCCCGCACATCACCGACGAGATCAAGGCCCGGATGCGTCAGCAGGCCGCCGACGACGTGGACGTCGTCATCACCGAGATCGGCGGCACGGTGGGCGATATCGAGTCGCTGCCTTTCCTGGAGGCCGCCCGGCAGGTACGTCAGGAGCTGGGCCGGGACGACGTGTTCTTCCTGCACGTCTCGCTGGTGCCCTATATCGGGCCGTCGGGCGAGCTGAAGACCAAGCCGACCCAGCACTCGGTCGCGGCGCTGCGTTCCATCGGTGTGGTGCCCGACGCGATCGTCCTGCGCTGCGACCGGCCGGTGCCCGAGCCGACCAAGCGCAAGATCGCCCTGATGTGCGACGTGGACCTGCCCGGCGTGGTCACCGCACCGGACGCCGCGTCGATCTACGACATCCCGCGGGTGCTGCACACCGAGGGTCTGGACGCCTACGTCGTGCAGCGCCTGGGCCTGCCGTTCCGGGACGTGGACTGGACGGTCTGGGACGCGCTGCTGACCCAGGTGCACCACCCGGCCTACGAGGTCGAGGTCGCACTGGTCGGCAAGTACATCGACCTGCCCGACGCCTACCTGTCGATCTCCGAGGCGCTGCGCGCCGGGGGGTTCCACCACGACGCGAAGGTGAGGCTGCGCTGGGTGCGGTCCGACGACTGCCAGACCCCTGAGACCGCGCACCGGGCCCTGACCGGGGTGGACGCGGTGCTGGTGCCCGGCGGGTTCGGTATCCGGGGGATCGAGGGCAAGGTGGGCGCGCTGCGCTGGGCCCGCCAGAACCAGGTGCCGACCCTGGGCATCTGCCTGGGCCTGCAGTGCATGGTCATCGAGTTCGCCCGTGACGTGCTGGGCCTGGACGACGCCTCGTCGTCGGAGTTCGACCCGAGCACCCCCCACCCGGTGATCGCGACGATGGCCGAGCAGGAGGCGATCGTCGACGGTCAGGGCGACCTGGGCGGCACCATGCGCCTGGGGGCCTATACCGCCCACCTCACCCCCGGTTCGGTCGTGGCCGAGGCGTACGGCACGACGGAGGTCTCCGAACGTCACCGGCACCGCTACGAGGTGAACAACACCTACCGCGACCGGCTGGAGGCCGCCGGTCTGAGGGTCAGCGGGGCCTCCCCGGACACCTCGCTGGTGGAGTTCGTGGAGCTGCCGCGCCAGACCCACCCGTTCTACGTCGGCACCCAGGCCCACCCGGAGTTCAAGTCCCGCCCCACCCGGGCGCACCCCCTGTTCGCCGGGTTGATCGGCGCGGCCCTGGCCCGCCAGCGCGAGACCCGCCTGCTCGAGGTGGAACCACAGCGATGACCGACCCGTACGCGTCTGCGGATCAGCCGCTGTGCGACCAGCCCGGTGACTACCCGGTCCTCAGCCACGACGCGGTCTTCCACGGCCGGATCTTCGACGTGGTCTCCGACCGGGTAGACCTGGGCGTGGCCACAGTGGTCCGCGACTACGTCGCCCACACCGGTGCGGTCGTCGTCATCGCCCTGGACGACCAGGACCGGGTGCTGCTGCAGTCCCAGTACCGCCACCCGGTGCGCCGGGTGCTGTGGGAACCGGTCGCGGGCCTGCTCGACGTCGCCGGTGAGCCCGAGCTGGACGCAGCGGTCCGCGAGCTGGCCGAGGAAGCCGACCTGCAGGCCGCGTCCTGGTGGCGCCTGACCCAGATGTACGCCAGCCCAGGCGGCTCGTCGGAGCACATCACGATCTTCCTGGCCCGGGACCTGTCACCGACCCCGCAGCCTTTCGACCGCACCGACGAAGAAGCCACGATGGTCCCCGTCTGGGTACCCCTGGACGAGGCCGTGGCCGGGGTCCTGGCGGGCCGCCTGGAATCCCCCAGCACCGTCATCGGCGTACTAGCCACGGCCGCCGCCAAGGCCCGCGGCTGGAGAGACCTGGAACCTGCCTGATCGGTCGGGTAGGGGCATCGTGTTTCAGATCTGTGACAGGTGTGCCAGGACTGGTACAGCTGTGACGAGACTGGCACGGGTGCTACAGCACTGGTACACGATAATGGTCGGAAACGGTGCTGCGCCAAGATAGGGTGGTCTGTGCCTGGAGACGACTTGTTCCAGGTCGGACCGATGAAATACTGTTGGAGAGAACCATGAAGACAAGAACGACCGGCGCACTGCTTGCGCCCATCTTGGTCCTGGCCGTCGGGCTGGGTGCGGGAGCGTGCAACGTCGAGGTTCCGACAGGCGACTCCGATTCCCCAGCCGCCTCGAGCAGGCCCACAGCATCGTCCAGCCCCGACACGGCACCGAGCGTGTTGCCCACCAGCACCACCTCCGGCCCCAACAGCCGGAGCAAAGGGGCCGTCGACCGGGATATCCCGGCAGACTACGTGCTGCCCCAGGACATCAAGCCCGGCACCTGTTACCTACAGCTGCCTGACACCTACGACCTGTCCGACGCTAAACCGATCGACTGTGCCGACCCGCACTTCGTGGAGATCGTCGCCACCTTCACCTGGCCGGCGGCGTACGTCGACACGATCGTCAACGAGTACGACAACCAGATCGCCCGTTGCGAAGGAAAGTTCAAAGGTGTTGCGACGACCGCTGGCTACGACTGGGTAGCGCGTGGCGCGTCGGGCAGCAAGAGCTTTTCTAACGGATATGTGTTCGGACAGGACCACGTCTGGTTCGCCAGCGCTGCACAGCTGACTGCCGGGGAGGGGATTGGATATTGTGCGGTCACACCATTTTTCGACCACCAGCTCATGGTGGGTTCTCTGGTCGCAGCCACCTACCAGGGATACGCCGACTAGACCGGCGATACGGTCGTCGCGAACTCCGTAGTCCGTCAGCTTCGGTCGGCCTGTCCCGGTCGGATGTCGGGAGAGGGACCTGGCTCGGCCGAGCCGAGGCGAGTCGTGGCTAGGCTCCACGAAGACCCGGCGGACTAGCCACAATGGGCAGCGTAGCGAGCGGGTGGCACGGCCGCTCAGGTCCAGGTTTGGAGGTGTTGTGGGCGAGAGGTCCGCGATAGGCAGGCAGGTGCTGCTCCTGGTCGACGACGAGGAGGCCATCACGTCGATACTGGCGCCGTTCTTCGAGCGGGCCGGGTTCGAGGTGGTCGTCGCTGCCGACGGAGCGGCCGGGCTGGACGCGGCTCGGACGCACCGTCCCGACGTGGTGGTCTGCGACGTGATGATGCCGGTCATGGACGGCAGGCAGATGCTGCGTCACCTGCGGCAGTCGGGAGACTGGACGCCGGTGGTGCTGCTCACCCAGCACGGCGAGGCGGCCGACCGGGCCGCGGCGATCGACGAGGGCGCCGACGACTACGTCAACAAGCCGTTCGACCCGGGCGAGCTGTTGAGCCGGGTGCGTGGGGTGCTGCGTCGCCAGCGGGTCGGAGGGCAGCCGTTGACCACGGCGTCGGTGCTGGTCGCCGACGGGTTGCGGATGGACCGGGACACCCGCCGCGCCACCCTGGACGGCAGAGAGCTGGCGCTGACGCCGCGCGCCGCGATGCTGCTGGACTACCTGATGGCGCGTCCTGGCGAGCTGCACACCCGGGACCGGTTGCTCGCCGCGCTGTGGGGGTACACGTTCCCCACCGCAACCCGGGCGGTGGACCAACGGGTCGCCGAGCTGCGCCGGGCGTTGGGGGAGAGCGGGGTGCCGCGGTTCGTCGAGACGGTCCCCGGCGCCGGGTACCGGTTCTGTGCCGAGGTGACACGGGGATGAGTACCGGGGCTGGGACGGACCAGGCCCGGCCTGTCGTGGCTGTGCCGTCGGTCTCCGAGCGCCGCTGGCGCGCGGTGTGGGCGCTGGTGCTGTCGCCCGCGGTCGTGGGGATCGTCGTCGGGCTCGTCCGGCCGTGGAACCCGCAGGCTGAGATCATCCGGGTCTCGGGGCGGATCGTCACCGTCGTGATGGGCAGCGGCGTCATGGTCTCGGTGCTGCTCGGTGTGCTGGTCTGGGCGCTGCAGGCACGCCGTCGGGCCAGGGTGCGGCAGGCGGCGAGCACAGCGCAGGCGGTCCACACGGCAGTAGCCCAGGCTCACGCCCGGTGGGCGGTCGACGCCCGGGCCGTGCACCAGACCTTCCTGTCCCGGCTGGACCACGAGCTGAAGAACCCGGTGACCGCGATCCGCGCGTCGGTCGACGCGATCCGGGAGGCAGGGGCTGACGGCTCTCCGGTCGCGGTGATCGACGCCCAGTCGGCCCGGATCGCATCGCTGGTGTCCGACCTGCGCAAGCTGGCCGACCTGGAGACCGCCCCCATCGAGGTGGCCCCGGTCGCGATGGAGCAGCTGGTCGCCGACGTGGTGGCGATGATCGAGGACGAGCTGGCGGCGAACCCGGCGTGGGGCCCACGGTCCATCCGCACCGAGCTGCCGACCGTGCCGTGGCGGGTGGCTGACGTGGCCGGAGACGTGGACCTGCTGTTCCTCGCCGTGTACAACGTGGTGCACAACGCGGTGAAGTACTCCACGGTGGGCGCGTCAGTCGTCCTGCGGGGTATGGAGGACTCCGGCGGAGTTCTCCTGGAGGTCGCCGACACTGGGCAGGGCATACCTGTCGACGAGGTCGCCGCTGTGTGGGACGAGCTGAAGCGGGCGTCCAACGCCCGCGGCCTGCCCGGTACGGGCCTGGGCCTGTCCCTGGTACGTACCATCGTCGAGCGGCACGGTGGCCGTGTCCAGCTGTCTTCCCGCCTGGGCGAGGGCACATCGGTGCGCCTGTGGTTGCCGTTCTCCCCACCCGGTGCCGTCGCTGGCTGGAACACCGGGCAGATACCTCTTCGCGAGCCCTGGGCGAACCGATGAACGGTGTTCTACCTGGTGGCCGTCGCCCGAAACTCAGGACCGAAACCGGCGTCTGCACCGGCTGGTGCAGCTGGTCGACCGCCCGCCGAAGACGCTGGACCGCGCCGCGGGCACCGAGGCCCTGGCGATCGAGACCATCAAGGACCTGGGTCGGCGCAGGGTGCGGCTCAATAGCCGCTGCTGCGGCCGATCACCTGGCCGTCGTCCAGCAGGTCGGCGAGTCTGTCCAGGTGGGCGCGGTCCTGCCCGACGAGCAGGTCGACCAGTGCGGAGGCGACCTGGGCCGTGCTGGAGAAACCCGCTCGCTGTCTACGACCGTGGTGCTGGCGCGCCGGAGGACCGGAGCGCCCTGCGTTGGCGCAGGACGACCACCGCGACGGTGGTGACGACCGCGGTCACCAGGCCGACGTAGAGCAGGATCCAGCCGAGGGGTGTGCCGGACGAGCTGCCTGGGGTGCCTTCTTCGGTCTGGCTGAGGTCGGCGGGCTGCTGCGCTCTGGTGCGGTAGACGACCGGGATCACTTCGTCGTCGTTGGCTGCCCGGGGGAAGGCGAGGTCGCCGAGCACCTGGGTGGCCGGGTCGTAGAAGTCCAGCGAGTAGGTGGTGAGGTAGGCGCCGAGACCGACCAGGTCGGGGTGGTCCACCGGGCCCGCCCACAGCGGGGTGCCACCGAGGGACCTGTCGACCGGTCCGCGGTCGACGAAGGCGACATCGGCCCGGTGGTCGTCGAACACGTACAGGTTGACCTGCTGGGGGACCGCCGCCGCCTGCGACAGGGCGAGCGGGTACACCAGGCCGTCGGCGGGACGGTCGAACCGGAAGCGGATCGGGTCGAGCTCGCCGTCCAGAGAGCCCTCGGCCGTCATCTGGAGCGCGACGAAGTACCAGTCGCGCTGCACATAGCTCTCCAGCAGGTCCAGTACCTGCGGTGCCAGGCCGTATCCGTTGACGTCGAGCCAGTCGGCCAGGCCCTGGGCGTCGGACGCGGCCAGAGTCGTCGCGTGCAGCGGCCCCAGCTGGACCTCGTCGAGCACCACGGGAGGAGCCGCGCCGTCCTGGGCCCCCGAGCGCGGGCCTCCACCGGTGCTGTCCGCGACGAAGACCACCCTGGGCTCGGTCTGCGTCTTGATCGCGGTGAACAGGTCGAGGTCGCCCAGGCTGACCGTGGCCGGGGCCGGGGTGGGGAAGACGAGCCCGGCGTCGTTGGCCAGGGTGTCCAAGGCCAGCCGCATGTCGATCTGCTCGGTGCCGCCGTCGGCCGAGACGATCGCGTGCTCCGTGCCGATGGACACCGCCCCGTCGGGGTCGTCGACCACCGGCGCCGCTGCCCCGCAGGCGCAGGCGGCGGCGGGGACAGCCAGGGTGAGGGCCTGCAGGCCGGTGGTCGCCAGGACGACGCCGAGGACGCTCGGCAGGACGCGGCGCAACGGTGGGAGAGTCATGACGGTCCTTCTGGCCGGTGCGCCCGGTACCGGGCTGGTGGGTGAACTCGACCGGTCTGTGCCGTTCAGGCTAGCACTACCTGGTGCATCGTCTGCGTGACCGGTCCCGACGGACCGCGACCAAGGTGGGGTGCCGGGGTCGTCCTTCGGGGGATCACAGGGCTGACGCGGCCTCCTAGCGTCGACGGCATGAGTCCTTCTCCACGTCCTGGATCGTCGGCAGTCCTGGTTCCAGCCCGCGTCGACCCTGGCCAGCCCGACCTACGGCAGCACCGGCTGGCCCCGAGGCCACACCGCTGGGGCTGGGCGGCGATGGTGGTCGGTCTCCTGCTCGTCGGTTGCCTCGTGGCGGCCTACCTGGGGGGCGTGGTCGGGACCGGCGCAGCCGGGGGTGGCCTGACCTGGGGCGGCATGGTCGCATCCGCCCAGGAACCGCCGCACGGTGATCTGGACCCCGACCTGCTCAGCCGCTTCGACCAGGCGAGCCAGGCGGCGCGGGCGGACGGTATCGAGCTGACTATCACCTCCGGACGGCGCAGCGCCAGCCGGCAGCAGGAGATCCTCGACCAGAAGACCGCCGAGGTCGGCGCGGCCGAGGCCCGTCGGCTCGTCGCCCCGGTCGAGGCGTCGGCCCACGTGCAGGGCCTGGCCGTCGACGTCGGTCCGGCCGAGGCCGCCGCCTGGCTCAGGCGCCACGGGTGGCAGTTCGGGCTGTGCCAGGTCTACGCCAACGAGCCGTGGCACTTCGAACCGACGACCGAGCCCGGCGGCACCTGCCCCGCGCTCGTGCCGGACGCCTCCGTGCTCTGGTGATGGCTCTGGTGAAGAAGCAGGAAGACCCCGTGTCCCAGCGCCGCACCCACGAGCCACGAGATAGTGGTGCCATGACGGGTCTTCGTCGGCTGCCGGTCCTGGCACAGGACGTGCTCGGGGCCGGGGCGGTGCTCGTCGTCGGGTGGGTCGCGATCACCGCGGCGAGAGACATCGGGTGGTGGAGACCGTGGTTACCGATGGCGTACAGCGCGCTGTGGGCCACCTGCGCCGTGCTGGCGACGCGCCGCCGCTGGCCGCTGACCGCTTTCGTGGTGACCGCGGTCGGGTACCCGCTGGTGATGGTCGGGCCGGTACTGAGCGAGGTGCAGCTCGTCCCGCTGGCCCTGGCCTGCTACGGCGTGACCCGTGCCGGGCGGGCGCCGCTGTGGGTGGCGATGCTGGGCGGGGCGGCCTCGGCGGTGGTGCTGCGGCAGACCGGCGGGCGGTTCGCCGCGCTCTGGCAGGGCGTCCCGGTGGGTGGGCGGCGGGCCCAGCTGGCCTACCTGTGGAACGACCGGCTCGACCTGTCGGCGCTGGCCTTCACCGTCCCGGCGGTCGGGGTGTGCGCGGTGTTCGGCTGGCTGGTGCACCGGCTGGAGCGCCAGCAGACGGTGCTGACGGAGCAGAACCAGTGGCTGGCCGACCTCGGGCGCACGCTCGCGGAACGCAACGAGCAGCTCGAACGCATGCGGGAGGTCGACGCGCGGCGGGCGGCGGAGGCCGAGCGCACCCGGATCGCCCGCGAGCTGCACGATGTCGTGGCGCACCACGTGGCCGCCATCGCGGTCCGGGCGCAGGCCGCGCACCGCGTGGCCGACCGGGACCCGGCGGCGGTCGCCGACGCGGTCGGCTGGATCGGGGGCCAGGCCAAGGAGGCGCTGGACTCCATGCGGCGGGCGGTCCACGTCCTGCGAGACAGCGAACCCGACAGCCGGGTGTCCGGTGGACCCGACAGCCGGGTGTCCGGTGGACCCGACGACGTGGCACGGGAGGTGGCACAGCACGTGCCCGCCGGGTCGTTCGACGAGCTGCGCGCGGTGGTCGCCCGGATGCGCGCCGCCGGGCTGACGGTCCGGCTGGACCTGGGCGACGACCTGGCGCTGGCCCCGGTCGTCGCGCTGGCCGCGACCCGGATCGTGCGGGAGGCGCTGACCAACGTGCTGATCCACTCCGCGGCGCGCGAGGCCAGCGTGAGCGTCCTGGCAGCGGACGGGGGCGTGCAGGTAGAGGTCGCCGACCCCGGACCGCGTCGTCCCCCGCCGCCAGGCGCGGACGAGCCCACACCTGGCGGGAACGGTATCCGTAACATGCGGGAGCGGGCGCGGACGGTCGACGGCACGCTCGAGGCAGGGCCCGACGGGGCCGGATGGAGGGTGCGAGCATGGTTGACGAGCTGACCGACGAGGTCCCGCCGATCGTCCGGGTCCTCGTGGTCGACGACCAGGTGATGGTCCGCCTGGGGTTCGTCCTGGTCCTGGGGAACGAGCCGGGCCTGGAGGTGGTCGGCGAGGCCGGGGACGGTCGGACCGCGGTGACGATGACCCGCGCGCTGCGCCCCGACGTCGTGCTCATGGACATCCGGATGCCCGGCCTGGACGGGATCGCAGCGACCAGGCAGATCCTGGCCGACCCGGAGACGTCCGCCACGAAGGTCGTGGTGCTCACGACGTTCGACGACGAGGAGTACGTCTTCGAGAGCCTCGCTGCTGGTGCTTCGGGCTTCCTGCTCAAGGACGTGGAACCGCAGGGACTGGTCGACGCCGTCCGGCAGGTGGTGCGCGGGGACCGGCTGCTGGCCCCCGCCGTGACGCGCCAGGTCGTCAGTCGCTACATCGCGCTCGAACGGTCGGCTCGGGAGGGTGGCGAGTCACCGTCGGACCAGGGCCAGGCCCTGGCGGAGGCGTTGTCCCCCCGCGAGCTGGAGATCTGGCTGCTGCTGGCCGAGGGGCACTCCAACCGGCGGATCGCGCGGACCCTGGGTATCACGGAGAACACGGTCAAGGGCCATGTCTCGGCCCTGCTGGTCAAGCTGGGCGTAGTGAGCCGGGTCCAGGCCGTGGTCCTCGCCTACCGCGCAGGCATCGTGCGCTGACGGTCAGGGTCCCCACTCGTCGTGAACGATGCCGATCAACGAGTAGGTCTTGTCCTGGTCCCGGAAGACCAGGCGGAGGGCTGAGTAGTCCACGGAGCCGTCAGAGCTGGGGAAGGCGTACTCGACCCAGTGTGCCGTCGGACCGAAATGCTCGGAGATATTGCTGCTGTAGGAGCCCTCGCCGACCTGACGCCGGTCCACGCCGACCAGCGGAGCGTCGGTGTAGCAGGCAGGGTCGGCCTCCCAGTCGTACTTCGAGGTGCCGCAGACGTAGTGCGCCCTGTACTCGGCGAAGGTCGCCTCCAAGGGGTCCCCGCTGGGGAGGGCCCCCCAGGTGTATGTCGTGCTCGACGTGCCCAGCTGGCTGACCTCCTGCGCCGACAGCACCACCGAGTCGTCCGCGATCCACGAGTACGGCGCGAAGACGACGCCTTCGTCTGGGTCGACCAGCTCGGCGAGCGCCGCGTAGTCCTCGCCCTGCAGTGCCGTCAGGGCCTGCTCGGCGACCTCCGTCAACCCGGAGGTGTCCGACGGCGTCGCGGCGGGTTCGGAGTCGGCCGGGTCGGCGGTCCGGCTCGTCGGGGGGTCGTCTACCGGGCTGGTCGAGCAGGCCGCCATGCCTGCTGCCAGCGCCACGACCACCAAGAGTCCCGCGGTGCGCCTGGACGTTCGGACGGGTACGTGCAAGGTCATCTTTGTCCTTTGCCTGTTCGGGCCGACGTTACCGGCACCCTAGCACGGACCCGGGTCCGTACACAGGGCGAGCCAGAGAGCGAGAGGTGAGACTGGCCCGGATGCGCGCTACGATATTGACAACAACGATGTTGTGTTATTCGCTTGGGCGTGTCCGACGGAGGGTGGTGAGGCAGTGACCGCGACGTTGCACCCCGCTGTCGCCGCCGGGTCGCCAGCCGCCGCCCAGGCGGACGGGTCCGACGCCCTCGCGCAGCCACTCGTGCTCGGCAGCCGGGTGCCCGAGGTCGGGCCTGACGAGGCGGGTACCCGTCGCCGGATCCTCCAGATCGTCGCGGCCGACGGGCCGGTGTGCGCCACCGACCTGGCCGACCAGCTGGACCTGACCCCGACCGGTGTGCGTCGGCACCTGTCCGAGCTGGAGCGGGACGAGCAGATCGCCGTGCACCAGGTCAGCCCGACCGGTACCGGTCGCCGGGGACGGCCCGCCCGCCGGTACGTCGTCACCGCGCACGGGCAGGCCGCGCTGGCCCAGGGCTACGCGGCGCTGTCGGTCGACGCGGTGCAGTTCTTGCAGGAGGTCGCGGGCCCGGACGCCGTGGAGCAGTTCGCCTCGCGGCGGGCCGCCCAGCTGCGCGAGCGGCTGGGCGCCGCGGGCGGGGGCGCCCCCCCGGGGGGGGGCCCCGCGCAGCCATGACCTGGAGCTGCTGGCGCGGCTGATTTCGGCGGAGGCGCGGGGCGAACCGTACACCGGACAGGTGGCGGTCGGCGCGGTGGTGCTCAACCGGATGCGGCATCCGTCGTTTCCGGGCACCCTGGCGGGTGTGATCTACCAGAACGGGGCGTTCTCCTGTATGCAGGACGGGCAATGGAACGCCGCCGTGACGGAGTCCTCCCGCAAGGCGGCCGGAGACGCCATCAACGGCTGGGACCCCACCGGCGGGGCGATCTACTACTACAATCCGGTCACCGCCAGAAATCAATGGATACGCGGCAGGCCGGTGATCACAACGATCGGGCGGCATGTGTTCTGCGCCTAGAGGAGAACGAACCCCCCGGAGCCTTCGGCCCGGGGGTTTTTTACGGTTTAGGGATCATATCCGGCCTTCGTTCCTCCGTTCGCCTGAGCGCCTGCTCCCGCCGCCATTCGGCGATGTTCTCATGGTGACCTGACAGCAGGACCTCCGGAACGCGCAGACCGTTCCAGACCTCCGGGCGCGTGTACTGCGGGTACTCCAGCAAGCCCGACCAGTGGCTTTCCTCCTCAAAGCAGCTCTCGTCGGCCAGCACGCCGGGAATCAGACGCCCCACCGCGTCGGCGACCGCCGCCGCCGCGATCTCGCCGCCGGTCAGCACAAAATCGCCCAGAGAGATTT
>WRMB01000056.1 GCA_009777345.1 Micrococcales bacterium
GTCGTGCGTCTGAGTCTGTGTGCCGTGGTTGCGATATTAACACCCGCAATCCGGCGAAAGAGTTCTCGAATCGCCGCAACGTGCCGGTCGGCAACCCCGGCGAGAGCTCCCGCAAGCACCCCGATCCGGTCCACTCCCGTGGCCATGGCGGCGATCTCCCGCATGACGGGCCCGGGGTCCGGACGGTTGCGGCACAGACGGAAGACTGGGACCCAGGAACCGAGCACAAGCCGGGCGGGTGGTAGGCGGATACGCTTCCGACCGGCTACGGGTGCCGCCCGCCGTGCCCGTCCGGGAACTACGCGACCCGCAGCAGACCCACACCAGACCAGCCGCGTCGCCGGTGCGACACTTCAAGAGCCTGTTGCAGAATCCAGGCTGAAAGCGACCTGGGTTGACGAACCCTGCAGCAGAGTGCGCGTCCTTTCTCCAGCAGCAGCCGATAAGACGATGCTGGTTCGAGGGTTGCACGCAGATCAGGCGATTCAAAACGGTGGAACGGCGTCAAACCCACGAACCCGCACGTCCTTATCGGCCCGGTTCTCAGGGCGGGTGAGGCGTAAACGGTGGGGCAGGACAGTGGGGACGGAAACAGTGGGGGCGGTTTCTGCTGTCCGGTTGTGCGTGCTGGGCAAGTGCGCCTGCGCGCGACCCGACTCGGGCACTCTACACCCAACACTCTACACTCGTGCGTAAAGTGTAGAGTGTTGGGTGTAGAGTGTAGAGTGTCCGCGACGAACCGCAGACCACCGCCCAGTTCACCGCGGCGACAGGGCTGAAAGCCGTCACGATCCGTCGCCACCTCCAGATACTGGAAGCAGCCGAACTCGTCGTCCCCACCGGGTCCAGCAAGCGCAGCCCCAAGAACGCCTGGCAGCCGACGTCGGCGCGAACACCCTGAACCACCAGCGACAAGGTGCCTGGGTATCGCGTCCTTCAGTGCCGGGTTCAGACCAGCAGGTGGGCGCCGGGGGCGGGGCCGGTGGCGGTCAGGACGCGGTCGACCAGGCCGGAGAGGGTCAGGCTGGCGGCGATGACCTGGGCGTGGCCGCGGTTGCGGGCCAGGGCGGCGACGGTCGGGCCGGAACCGGAGATGACCACGCCCAGCGCTCCGGCCTCCTGGGCGGCTGCGATGGTGCGGGCCAGACCGGGGGCCAGGTGCAGGGCCGCGGGCTGCAGGTCGTTGTGCAGGGCGGCGCCCAGGGCGTGCGGGTCGCCGGTGCGCAGGGCGTGCATGAGCTCGACGTCAGTCTCGACAGCAGGGACCGGGGCGTCGCTGCCGCGCAGACCGTCCAGAGCTTCGAACACCTCCGGGGTGGACAGGCCGTGCCCGGCCAGGGCCAGCACCCAGTGGAACTCGCCTATCACCATCGCCGGGGTGAGCACATCGCCCCGGCCGGTGCCGACCGCGGTGTGGCCGACCAGCGCGAACGGTACGTCGGCGCCGAGCAGCCGGGCCAGGTCGAGCAGGTCGTCACGGCAGGCCCCGGTGCCCCACAGCTCGTCCACGGCGACCAGCGTGGCCGCCGCGTCGGCCGAACCCCCGGCCATCCCCCCGGCCACCGGCACCTGCTTGTCGATGTGCAGGTGCACTCCCTCGCTGATCCCGGCGCGGCGGGCCAGCAGCCGGGCGGCCCGCACCGCCAGGTTCGACCCGTCGGTCGGCACCGTCTCGGCCTGCTCGCCAGTCATGGTGACGGTGACGTCGTCCGCGGGCGTGGCGATGACCTCCTCGCACAGCGACACCGCCTGGAACACGGTGACCAGTGGGTGGTACCCGTCGGCCCCGGGCGGCCCGGCCCGCAGGGACAGGTTGACCTTGCCGGGGGCGCGGGCCCGCACCCAGTCGGTCGGTTCGGACAGCGCGGAGGTCACACCGTCACTGTGCCAGGTCGACCCCGTGCGCCCGGTCCGCCGCGCCAGAGGTGCTCGGCCAGCCGGGCGAAGTCCGTCACACCGAGACGTTCGCCGCGGTCGGTGGGGTCCAGACCCACCGCGGTCAGCGCCGCCGAGGCCGCGGCACCCGATCCGGCCAGCGGTGCCAGGGCGGCCCGCAGCATCTTGCGCCGCCCGGCGAACGCGGCGTCCACGACGGTGAACACCTGCTCGCGGCTGGCCGTCGTGGGCGGCGGGTCTCGCCGGTCCAGCCGGACCAGCGCCGAGTCGACTCTCGGCACCGGCCAGAACACCGACCGGCCCACGGTGGCGGTGCGCCGGGCCGCGGCGTACCAGGCGGTCTTCACGCTGGGCACCCCGTAGGTGCGGCTGCCCGGCGGCGCGGCCAGCCGGTCGGCGACCTCCGCCTGCACCATGACCAGGCCGCGACGCCACGAGCCGAACCGCTCCAGGAACGTCAGCAGCACCGGGACCGCCACGTTGTACGGCAGGTTCGCGACCAGCGCCGTCGGCGGCGGACCGGGCAGCGTCGCGACCTCCAGTGCGTCAGCCACCAGCACCGTCAGACGCGGCCGACCGGCAGCGTCACGCACCTGACCAGCAACCGTCGCCGAACCGTCGCCCGTCCCGTCCGGCACGTCGGCCAGAGACCACCCAGGCGCCTGCTCGACCACGGTCGTCGGGAGCAGACGGGCCAGGACCGGGTCGATCTCCACCGCCACCACATCAGCCCCGGCCGCCAGCAGCCCCAGGGTCAACGAACCCAGCCCCGGACCGACCTCGACCACCCGCTCCCCCGGTTCGACCTGCGCCTGCCGGACGATCTTGCGCACCGTCCCGGCGTCGACGACGAAGTTCTGCCCCAGCGCCTTCCGCGGCCGCACTCCTGCCGCCGCAGCCAGCTGTCGCACCCGAGCCGGGGTGAGCAGCACCGGCTCGTCAGACGTCACGCGCCCACGGTACCCGGAAGAGGCCGCCGAGCCGGACTGACGCAGCAGAAGAGACGATCACCGGCTGTTCGACAGTCTGGTCTCATGGCCGATCGGACTGCGAGGGCAACCCGACGTGCAGCTCTTCTACCAGAAGGTCGACCGCTTCGCCCATGCCGTAGCGAACCCGCAAAAGAGCGAGAAGTTCGACGACGCTGCGTGGTGGTGCCGTGTATCGAGCGCTGATGGACGTCACCGCTCGTAAAGCAACATCCGGGGCGACCGAGACCGTGTCGGTGGCGAAACGGGCAGCCGTGACCACGGCCAGCCCTTCGGGCAGCGACTGTGCCGGAAGGTCCTTGACGTTGTCGCTGACGATGACGCCGGCGCCACCGACGACAGCTGCGGCGACAAGGTGCTCGTCGTCCGGGTCGGGAAGACCATACGTACCTTCGAGCGGTTCCCAACCCGTGACACAGGCGTCGTCGAAAACCAGCCGCATCTGCTGGAAGAGCCATGAGGCTGCCTCACGGGCCGCTGTAGGGTCGGCTCCGCGTCGCACCCGCTTGTCGGTCTCAGTACGGACCAGCTCGTCGAGGACGGCCTGGGACCAGATCGGCCGGTACAGCCCCTCGGCCGCCATGCTCAGCAGAAAGTCACGTTGCAGGCTGGGCCACAGGAGCGCTGTGAACACGCCGTCTCAGCCCCTCCGCTCAGCGGCGACGGTTCTGCGGGCCTCGCGCAGCCGAGCGATGACCTCAGCCGGGTCGTCCTCGTCATCGATGTCGACCGCGGTGGCAGCGAGCATGGCGTACTGACGGGCCCGTCGACGCTCGGAATAGGCCAGGACATCGCTGAGGAGCAGCCGACGACGGTTGCCGTTGCGTTCGGCGGCCAGCTCACCGGAGTCGATCAGTCGCACCACCGTCGGGCGCGACACCCCCAACAGGTCGGCGGCCTGCTGGGTGGTCAGCTGCGGTTCCCGCGGCGTCACCGTCACCGCCTTGCCCGCTGCCAGAGCCTCGACGACCTGGACCAGCACCCGGTAGACCGTGCCTGGCAGCTCGATCTGGTCCCCCTCACCGTCGCCGACCAGCAGGTATCGCGGCGAGGGCACCTCGCCGTGCTTCAGCTCGTGGGCCGCCAGGAAGCTGCGGACCTCCGCAGCCTGCTCGGTCGACGGCCCATACGTCTGCGCTGCCAGAACTCCCATCACACCCTCCTTGCCACGAACACATCGTAGACGTTTTCGCAACGTTCGAACAGGCCGAACCCGATCTGGCTAAGCCGCCCTAGGAGCAACCAGGGCAAGCCCGTCAGGCCACGACTGGCGTAGACGCAGCGCGGCCCGGGACCCTGTAGGGTCCCGGGCCGACAACTGTGGCGATCAGGTGAACAGGCGCGGACCGCAGTGCGGCCACTGCCCGGCACCGGAGCGTTCGTAGAGCATCTGGGCGCGCTGGGTCTGCTCGGAGGCGGACGCCTGGGAGGGCAGGCCGGAGCCGCCGACCGACTGCCAGGTCGATACCGAGAACTGGTACAGACCGTGGTACTTGCCGCTCTTGGACACGGCGGTCGGGTTACCGCCGGACTCGCACTGGGCCAGGGCGGCCCAGTTGAGGCCCGCGGCCGAGCCGCTCGGGTTCGGGGCGCTGCCGCCGCCGGAGGACGGCGTCGGGGCGGGCTTGGGCTTCGGCTTGGTGCCGACCGCGACCACCTCGTCCACCGGGGCGGTGGTCACCTCGTCGGACAGCAGCTCGCGGGTGCGCTCGGCACCGTCGGCGGTAGTCACCCGTTCCACGACGGTACGCACCCCGGGCACTCCCGCGGTGACGACAGCGCTGGTGCCGACGGTCCGGTTCGGGTCGTCGGTCTGGCTCGAGGCGAACGGCACCTCGCTGGTGGTGGTGACCTCTTCGGTGACCACCCGGACCACGACGACCTGCACGCTGTCACCAGCGGGCACGACGGTGATCTCGTCCTCCAGGGCCAGGTCCACCCCGGCACCGGCCAGGGCCGCGGCCACCTGGACGTCACCGGCGGTCACGTCGATGGTGCCACCGTCCACGACCACCTCGGCCGGGCCGTCGGCGGTCAGGTCCAGCGGCAGCTCCGGCTGGCCGTCAGCGGCCCGGGCGACGACCAGCGCCACCTCGCCGTGCTCGTCCGACAGCGTCTGCAGCGCCTCGTCGGCGGTCAGGGCGGTGCTCCACACGGTGGTCGGGCCGTCGGCCGTGACGATCGGCAGCTCTTTGGCGTGCCGCACCACGATCGTCGCACCGTCGCGCAGCCGACCGGAGACCAGGTCGCGCTCGCCGACGGTGATGCCCTGCTGGTCGAGCAGCCCGGACACCGAACCGGCGAAGGTGGACACGGTGCGCACCTCGCCGTCCACGTCGAGCGTGACGGTCTTGTGCGCGGCGGCGACGGCAAAGCCGCCACCAGCCAGGACCAGGGCCACCACAGCGCCAGCCACGACGAGGGTCCGACGACCCGGACCGGTGAGGCGTAGCAGGCGACGCCTAGGACGCACTGTCGGCAGCTGGGCGGTCGAGGGGGCCACCTCGGTGGCGTCGATGCTCGGCCGCGGGATTCGGGTCGTCGTGCTCGTCGTACTCACAAGGCTCCAGCCTTTGCAGGGCCCGGGCACGGGAGGTCTGGGAGACCGCGAACCCTGGTGGCTGACCACCGTGGCCGTCGTGCGCCGCCCGGGGGCGGAGCGTCGGTCCCAGACCTGCCGATCCGGCTTACCTGACCGGACGCGGCAAATCGCCCACGTCCGGCCGTCACCCTCTCGTCGGCAGCTGCACCCCCTGTCAGGAGCAGTCCGGCTCGAAAGCGAGACCAGACCGTAACAAGGTCGTGACCACAACTGCAAACGGCCGGGCGTGAGACACCCCAGAGAGCCCAGTCGTCCCGGTCCCGGTCCCGAAGCCGTGAGGACGACGAAACGCCTGGTCAACCCAGGGAGAGGTGGGTGCCCTTGGGGTGGTCGACATCGAAGGCGACGGTGCGCTCCTCGACCGCGCCGGGGGCGAGGGTCAGGGTCCAGGTGACCTCGCCGGTATCGGCGTCGAGCTCACCGCCGGACAGCTCGCGCGGTGTGACCGTGATATCGCTGTCGGCCGACAGCGGGATCTGGTCGTGCAGCACCAGCTCGATCTCGGTGGGCTTGTTGTTGCGCACCGCGATCTTCCAGGCCCGGACGGCGCGGGACTTGCGGCCCAGCCGGTGCCGCGCCAGCTCGTCGGACTTCTCGCGGGTGACGAAGATCGCCGCGTCGCGACCCAGCGCCACGTCCAGGTCCTCTTCGGTGGTGCCGGTGTCCACGAACGTCGTGCCCACGTACCGGTTCTCCAGGAACACCCGGGCCGGGCCGGGCGGCAGGTCGAGCTGGCTCCAGCCGTCCAGCCGGGCCTGGAGGAAGGCGTCCCGGTCGACCTTGGGGACGGCCACGTGCCGGTACCGGGCCCCGATCGCCAGCTCCAGCACGTCGAGCACCCGCTCACCCTGGCCCGACTCCAGACGGCAGGGAGTGGTGATCGTCCACTGGGAAGCGTTAGCGGTGGCCTGGCCCGCCTCGCCGGACACCATCACCGGCTCCGGCGAAGCCGGAGCGGCGGCCAAGGCCTGTTCTCCCAGGGCCGCGACCGGTTCTCTGGCCACCGCCCCGTCCCCCGCCCAGGCGTACGACCCCACTGGCGCACTTCTGGTGCGCATCGTCTGGGCCACGGGACGGGGCATGCGCAGGCGCCAGGGGTCCAGCTCAGGAGCAGTGTTGCCCAGTCCGGGGCGAGCGGTAGAGACCACCAGCGGAACGTCCAGCCAGTCCTCACCGGTGCTCTGGGCGACGCAGGCGGCGAACGCCAGACGCACCGGACCGGCCAGATCGTCCACCCGCAGCTGGTGCTGGGGCCGCCAGCCGGCCTGGCGGGTGAAGTAGCCCAGGGTGACCTCGGGGGCGTCCGGCTCGGCGCTCTCGCACTCCACCACCACGCGCCCCACCGGGTCGGGACGTTCCTTGCCCAGGTCGGCCAGGGCCTTCTCGATGCGCTCACGGTGACGCTCGGCCTCGACCCGGTCCCGACGCTGCTCGGACATCGTGCGCCGCACCTCGCCGAGCTGGGCGGCCAGGTAGTCGTCCAGCTGGCTGAGCCGGTCGACGCTGGCGTCGGTCCGCGTCCCCAGCCGACAGCTGGCCAGGACGAACCGCTCGCGGGCCTCCAGCACCGCAACAGCATCGTCGAGCCTGGTCACCGCGATCCTGGCTTCGTCCAGCCGGGCCACCAGGTCTTTGCGCCGCGCGCTCGAACCGGCCGGTCGGGACCGGTCCACCTCGAAGTCCAGCGAGACCAGCCGGGTGCCTGGGCTGAGGGCCGCGGTCAGGGAGTCCGGCTCCACCTGCCAGGGCACGACGATCGCCACGCTCCGGCGTCCGGCCCCCTCGGGCAGGCGGGCGGTGCGGGTGACCGTCGCACCGTCCGGGTGGACGACGACCTGGGTGATGTGCGAGGCGAGGGTGGTGTTCATCGTGGTCCTTCCGGTTGATGTCCCACCATGGTGGCGACCGTCCCACCCCCGACAGGTCGCTCCAGGAGCGACATCGATCCCAGCTCGTGGGTTTCACGCCGATCCACCGTCTTGAACCAGTGGATTGGCGTGGGACCCATGAGCTGGGGCACGATTATCGGTCCGCTATTGGGGTCGTCGCTGCAGCCCTGGTTCAGGACTGTGATATCAGTACCAGCCCTTGGACTGGAAGGCCGACCAGGCACCGCACGGGGTCGAGTAGCGCGAGGTGATGTAGTTCAGGCCCCAGGTGATCTGGGTGGCCGGGTTGGTCCGCCAGTCGTCGGCCACCGTCGCCATCTTCGACCCGGGCAGGGCCTGCGGGATGCCGTAGGCACCCGACGACTTGTTCTCCGCGTTGACCCGCCAGCCGCTCTCCTTGTTCCACAGCTGGACCAGGCAGGCGAACTGCTGCTCGTCCCAGCCGCGCGCGTACACCATGTCCCGGGCGATGGCCTGCGCCGACCCCGGGTCGACGTTGCCCACCGGCGGGACGGTCGCGGTGCCGATGTGCACGATCTCGGCCACCGGTGCGGTGGTGACCGTGGAGGCGATCGGCGTCCGGGAGACCACGACCCCGTTGAGCGTCTCGACGTGGTAGGTGATGGTGCGCACCCCGGCCTTGCCCCGGGTGGCGACCTTCCGGTCGCCCTTGACCATGGTGGAGTTCTCGACCTCCTGGGTCTCGTACGGCACCGCCTCGGTGGCCGTGTCCCCCGCCGACTGGGCCCGGGTCACGACGACCGCCAGCCCGTCCACCGCCGTCGCGCCCAGCGGCACCGACAGCCGGTCGGCGGCGGCCAGCACCACCCCGACGTCCACCAGCGCGTCGCGCACCGTGCTGCCGTCGGTCACCGCGTCGATGGTCTGCCCGTCCACGACGACGTGCACCGTCTTGACCGTGGACACCAGCAGCGTGTCGCGACCCACCGGGTCGGAACGGGAGGCCGAGGCCCGGACGTCGTCACGCAGGCCCAGGTCGTCGATCACCTCGCCGACCGAGCCTGCCGTCGTCCACACCGTCTGCCGCTCGCCGTCCACCACGACGGTGATCTGCTGGGCGTGCTGGACCACGACCTTAGACGGCACCCGCTGGTCCAGCGACGGGATGACCAGGTCGCGCTCACCCACCTTGATACCCTCGTTGGCCAGCAGGTCGCCGACCGTGCGGGCGTACCCCTCGACCTGGACCGGCTGCCCGTCCACCACGACCACAGCCGATGTGTGCAGCAGGGCGAAAGCACTGGTCGAGGCGACGACCAGGGCCAGGACCGTCAGCTGGACGAGCAGCCTCACCCCACGCGCACGCGGACGCCGCCGCGCCCGGTGCGCCAAGCGAGACCTGGCCACTGAAGTCCTCTCCACTCACACCACGTTAGGTCGTCGTGCCGCCGCAGGCCCGACCAAGCAGGGACGGCCACCGCGACACAGGACCGACTAGTTACCGTAACCGATCCGCGGCCCCTTATGGGGGATTTTGGGGGTGGATGTGCGGATCGTCACCATGGTCCGTACAGCCGCAGCGCGTTGGCGGTGACCAGCGCGCCGGTCTCGGCGACCCCGAGACCGCGCACCCGGGCCAGCTCGACCACGGTCAGCGGCACCAGGTACGACGCGTTCGGCCGCCCCCGGTACGGCACCGGGGTGAGGAACGGGGCGTCGGTCTCCACCAGCAGCAGGTGCTCGGGCAGCACCGCGGCGGCAGCCCGCAGGGCGTCGTTGGCCCGGTAGGTCAACGGTCCGGCGAAGGAGCAGGCCCAGCCGTGCTCGGCGCAGGTGCGGGCCAGCTCGGCATCACCCGAGAAGCAGTGGATGACGGTGCGCGCCGGGGCGCCGTCACGCACCAGGACCTCGACCAGGTCGGCGTGGGCGTCCCGGTCGTGGACCTGCACCGCCAGGTCCAGCTCCCGGGCGATGGCCAGGTGAGCCCGGAAGGCCTCACGCTGGGCCGCCCGCCCCGCCGCGGAGGTGCGGAAGTAGTCCAGGCCGGTCTCCCCCACCACCCGCACCCGGTCGTGGGCCGCGGCCACCCGGGCCACGGCGGCCAGGGCGTCGTCCAGCGGGACGTCGTGCCTCGGCTCGACGCGCGGCGCCAGACCGTCCGGGCCGACCTGGCGCACCCCGGCGTGCAGCGCCGCCTCGTTGGGGTGGATCGCCACCGCGCCCAGCACCCGGGGGTCGGACTCGGCCAGACCGGCGGTGGTCTCCAGAGAGTCCAGGTCGCAACCGACCTCGACCACCCGGGTCACGCCGACCGATGCCGCTAAGTTCAGGTGCTTGCGCAGGCCGAAGATGTGGTCCCAAGCATCGCGCTTGGACCGGCCCGCCATGACCAGGGCTTCGGCCATCACCTCTGCGCCCCCGGGAAGCCCAACGGTGTAATCGACGCTGCCGCGCCATTCTGGCAGGTCAGGCCCCGCAGTCCATCCGACGGCCATCTGCAGGTGGGTGTGGTTGTCGACCACCTCGACCGGCAGCGGCTCAGGTGCGGGTGGCCAGCTGCGGTCCCGTGGCATACCTGCTCTCCCCTCCCAGCCGCGGACGATCCGTCGCAAGGTCGACTGTTTCACTTCGAACAGGCACCATGATACCACTCAGCGCTTGAATTCAGGGACAATTTCCTGGAAGTCCTGGTTGACCGCATCTCGTGGCGCACAGACCGTCGGGCACTCGGTCATCCTGCGCAGATCTATGTATTGCTCACGGAACGACTCGTTCGGTGCCGGAGTCTTGTCGTAGCGCCAGGGGTCGTCGTAACCGCTGGGGTTCTGGAGGGCCGCCACCCTGGCCTGGACCGCCTGAAGGTCGACCACGACCTGGTCGCCGTGCGCCAGGAGGACGCCGTAGGCCGCCTGGAAATTGTCAGCACTGAGCTGGACGTCGTCCCGCAGACCTCTGACGAGGTCCGTGAACATGTCGAGGAGCTCATTCAGGGCCAGCATCGGGCCATAGTGCCCTCGTCCCACGTCGTGGTCGCGTATCGCGGGCGCGACGAACTCGTCAGCGGTGGGTATCATGCCCAGCGTCTTCGTCAGGATCGGAATAATTCCGATGACATCGTTCCCATAGCTGTCCGGACCCCCCACCATGCACTTCACGATATCGGTCACGATCCTTCGGCCCGCCGCTATCTCTCCCCGACCCAGCGTGCTGGGATCCAGATAGGCTGGCTGAAGCTTGAAGTTTGCTCGGACCGTCTCACGGTCCCCTGCCTGCGCTGTCGCCCCGGAGACCCGGTCCATATCTAACCCGCTGTTCTTGTAGATCTGGTCCTCGACCGCCTTGATCTGCGCGTCAAGCTTCTGGAACAGGTCCAGCATCCTGTCCCTGATGGACGTGAACTTCGACGGGACATGCCCTTTTTCGGGCAAAAGGGCTGCTGTCTCCAAGACAGCCAGCGTCACCCATCCGACCGTTGCCGACTCAGGAACGACGATGAGCCCCGCAGCCGTTACGGCTGCCGTGATAACCTTTAGTGCGGTATCGGTGAACGAGTCAGGCGGCGAGTTACCCTCTGCGGCAGCGTCGAATGCGACGGTACAGTTCTTCACGATAGTGATGAAGTCTCCTCTGGCAGCCTCCCACATCGCTTTCTGAGCCAGCAAGAACTGTGCGAGAGCAATTGCCATGGACTGCTGGTTCTCAAGCACCGTGTCGAACTGGTTTACGAAATTTTTCCTGTACGTGTCCGCCGTGTCGCCCTTGAGCAGCGCCGCCTTGGCCTCTACCTCTACGAACAGATCATCCATTGGGCCTTCGCCGCGGTCGCCCACAGCGAGCTGGTTGGCAACGTTGGTCAGCCTGTCCATGACCGGGACGAAGCCATCGGGCCTCGGCAGCCTGCGGAACCTGTCGATCCAGCGGTCCAGCGTGGCGACGTGCTCAGAGAACTTTCCCACAAAGTCAGGACCTGGGAGGGAGATCGGACCCGCGACTATCTTCCCGTGGCCAGCAGATGCAAAACCCCCTTCGCCGCCGGTCGGACGAGTCACCTCGGTGATAGATATCTCGCCATCAAGCCTCCAATAGTAGTTCCCATGGCGTTCTATATTAAAGCCTTCGTCGCACATATATGCGTCGATCATAGCCACCCTGAGCTTACGAACCAGCCCGTCGAAGTTGCTGTCGTATTCTGGCAGGTTAGCCTTCGAGTCGCCATCGAGGTAGTCTCCGGTTGTAGCATCAATCCTGATCATCCGTTCCTCCTGGTTCCGCGTGCCGGTCTGTCTTCTCGTTGATCCTGGTCAGGTGAAGTCGCAGCACCACCGCGATCACGATGGCCATCATGGCGATGCTGGCCTCGGTCTGACGGTTGGCTCTGGCATCTTGGCACGAGGCCGCAACCATATTAGCCCCGTGACCTCGCGCCGCTTCGATGGCCGCAACCCAAGCATCATGCTCGTCGGCGTTGTGAATAGTTCGTCCGGTATAGTGACTGTCGATCATGCCGTCAACGATTTGACCCGCTTCTTTGGTCTCAGAACCCTGCAGGCCGTAACCGACCACATGCCCGATGATTGGCTCGCAACGGTTTGTCTCTCCAGTCTCGAGGTAGGCGAACGTCGGCGCGGACAGCAACAGCCAGCCGAGCCACAAGACAGCGAGCCCGGCCGCTGCATCGACGATCAGCCTTCGTCGTCTGAAGAGTGCGGCCTTCCACGGGAGTGCTGGCCGACCCTCCTGTCTCGACGACCGACTCAGGCTAAGCCGTAGCACCACCGCGATCACGACGGAAATCATGACCGCGATCGCCTCGGTCTGACGGTTGGCTCTGGCATCTTGGCACGACGATACGATCATATCGGTCTCATGGCTCCGTACCGCCTCAGCCCTCTCGGCCTGTACGTCATACTCGCCATGTTTTTCGACGGCACGACCATCCGCGGTCTCGAGATCCTCGGAGGAACCGGTGCCCCACAGCGGGTGACCGTCCAGGCGCCCGATGATTGGTTGGCACTGACATTCCTCTTTTGAGTTGAAGTAGGTGAACGTCGGCGCGGACAGCAACAACCAGCCGAGCCACACGACGAGGAGCACTATGACCGCGTCAAATATCAGCTTGCGCCGCCTGACGAGCCTCGCCTTCCACGGGGACGGCCCCACCTGTGTCGTCAACTGATCCCACCTGCCTGGTCCTAGGCCCCTGGCCAGCACCTGTCTCGACAACCGATTGCCGCAAGTTACCTCTGGTCCCTCGACAGTGTCAATGAGCGACCGAGGACGGCCGCTCCCGACCGGTCGGCCTCGCGCACCTGTACGTCCGCTCCACCGGACCGCACACGAGGTCGGCCTGAGCCAGCTGGCACAGCCTGTCACGGCATCGCGCGGCCCACTGCCGACGACAGCATGGTCTCGGTCCGACAGTTCTCCAGCATCAACCCGCGCCTCACCGAACGGGGGCGCCCGTCTCGACCAGTATCACTCTGACCAGGCAGGACATTAGGAACCGTCTCCACTGCCCAGCTGGTCGGCCAGCCGGGCCAGCTCGTCGGCGATCCCGGCCGGGTCCAGCTTGCGGAACACGGGCGTGGGCTTGGCCACCGGGGTGCCGGGTACCACTGGTTCGGGCGCCCAGCCGGGGACGCGGCTGTAGTCGCCGGTGATGACCGGGTAGTGGCGCGACGGGTCGTCCAGGTCGGTGACCTCGTCGATGCGCGGCTGCGGGGAGAACACCCCGGTGCCGCCGAGAGTCTCGTGCACCTGCTGGGCCGAGTGGGGCAGGAACGGCGCCAGCAGCCGGTTCAGGTCGGCCACGGCCTGGGTCAGGGTGTGCAGCACCGTGCCCTGCCGGTCCGGGTCGGTCTTGAGCTTCCATGGCTCGGTGTCCGCGACGTACCGGTTGGCCTCGCCGACCACCCGCATCGCCTCGCCCAGGGCCTGGCGCTGCCGGTGGGCACTGATCAGGTCGCCGACCTGGCCGAAGGCGGCCGTCGTGGTGGCCAGCAGCGCCTCGTCGGCCGGGGTGCGCACGCCCGGGGTCGGGATCTGGCCGAAGTTCGCGGCGACCATGCTGGCGGTGCGGTTGACCAGGTTGCCCCACCCGGCGACCAGCTCGTCGTTGGTCCGCCGGTAGAACTCGGCCCAGGTGAAGTCGACGTCCTGCGACTCCGGACCGGCGATAGACAGGTAGTAGCGCAGCGCGTCCGGCTGGTACCGGGCCAGGAAGTCCCGCACGTGGATGACGATGCCGCGGGACGTGGAGAACTGCTTGCCCTCGACGTTGAGGAACTCCGAGGAGACCACCTCGGTGGGCAGGTTCAGCGCACCGTACTTCCCGGGTTCGCCGCCCTTGGACCCGCCGCCGGAGTACCCCAGCAGCTCAGCCGGCCAGATCTGGGAGTGGAAGGTGATGTTGTCCTTGCCCATGAAGTAGTAGGTCAGCGCGTCGGGATCGTCCCACCAGCGGCGCCACGCCTCGTCGTCGCCGGTGCGCCTGGCCCACTCGACCGAGGCCGATAGGTACCCGATGACCGCGTCGAACCACACGTACAGGCGCTTGGTCGGGTTGTCCTCCCAGCCGGGCAGCGGCACGCCGATACCCCAGTCGATGTCCCGGGTCATCGCCCGGGGGCGCACGTCGTCCAGCAGGTTGAGGGAGAACTTCAGCACGTTGGGCCGCCAGGCGGTCCGGGTGCGCAGCCACGAGCCGAGCGCGTCGACGAAGGCCGGCAGGTCGAGGAAGAAGTGCGTGGACTCGACGAACTTCGGCTTCTCCCCGTTGATCCGTGAGCGGGGGTTGATCAGGTCGGCGGCGTCGAGCTGGTTGCCGCAGCTGTCGCACTGGTCGCCGCGGGCACCGTCGTAGCCGCAGATCGGGCAGGTGCCCTCGATGTATCTGTCGGGCAGGGTGCGGCCGGTGGACGGGCTGATCGCGCCCATCGTGGCCTGCTCCACCATGTAGCCGTTGCGGTGCACGGTGCGGAACATCTCCTGCACCACCGCGTAGTGGTTGCGCGTCGTGGTGCGGGTGAACAGGTCGTAGGACAGGCCCAGTGCCGCCAGGTCCTCGACGATCACCCGGTTATACCGGTCGGCCAGCGCCTGCGGGCTGACGCCCTCGGCCTCGGCCTGCACCAGGATCGGCGTGCCGTGCTCGTCGGTGCCGGACACCATGAGCACGTCATGACCGGCCATCCGCATGTACCGGGAGAACACGTCCGAGGGCACCCCGAACCCGGCGACGTGACCGATATGACGCGGGCCGTTGGCGTACGGCCAGGCGACAGCAGACAAGATACGAGCCATGCCTCGATCCTAGGGCGTGCCGCCCGAGGCGGTGCACCGACGAGGCGCGTCCGGTGCGGGCGCTCGCGCGGTCAGTCGTCGCCCGGGTCCGTGACCAAGGGGTGGTATGCCTTCTGCCACGGGTTGCTGCTGAGGGTGACCTCGTCGGCGGGGTCGAACACCTGGGTGTCGACGTCGATCTCGCCCGTCGGCGCCTCCGAAGCGGGACGCGCGGACGGGCCGACGTCCTGCGCCCGGGGCGGGAACGACGGCGGCATCTCGTCGCCCGACCCGGCCGACATCTTCTCCCACTCGTCGATCGAGTACACCCGCACGTCGTCGAGGATCTCGTCCACGTCCTCCTCGTAGGCAGCCTCGAACGTCGGCCTCGTCGGCTGGTCCTTCGGGCCGAACATCGTGGAGACCAGCAGCTCGTAGGTCTGGTCCGGGTAGGGGATGAACTGGATCTTGCGCAGCGCCTGGTCCTGGCCCGCCGACTCCATGACGAACTGCCCGTACCCGAGCACCTGCCCCAGCGGGGAACGGGTATAGCTCATATCGGTGACCTTCTCCAGCGGCATCATGTTCACCTTGTGGAAGACGATCCCGGTCTGCTGCAGCAGCCGTCGCTGGGTGGAGCCGAACCAGCCGAACCACCACTCCACGTAGTAGTAGGTGGCCCGGAAGCCGAGCACCAACCACAGCACCAGCAGGAAGCTGGCGTCCTGACCGGTCTCCTGCTCGTACTGCCACATGAAGAACACGACGACGACGAAGCTGAGCACCCCGGTGGCGATGGGTTCGGCGATGGTCACCCAGTGCTTGCGGGCCACGAAGACGAAGCGCTCACCCGGTGCCAGACGCCTCCTGAACGCCCGCTCACCCCGCTTCGGGACCTCGACGAACCCCATGCCTACGACACAAGCTCGCCGAAGAACGTCACGAACCCCGAGATGGTCATGTAGATCAGGTCCCAGATCGCCCGGACGACGTTCGCCGCCTGGCTGGGGTTCCGTACCACCGCGAACACCAGGAACGCGACGGTCAACCAGATCAACCAGGTCTTGATCTTGGCTGGCATACCCGTCCCCGCATCGTCGTGGTTCAGGCAGCCCAGACGAGCCACCCCGCACGACCATAGCCACCGCGGTTGTCCTGGCGGCCCCGACACGCCGACGAGCTCCTACGACGCTCCCCGAACCTCGCTGCGCTCGCCGCAGGTCACCGGTGGCAAGATAGAGGAAGGCCGTCGAGGGAGGACCGAGGACCATGTCGCAGCACCGGGCCCTGATCGTCGTCGACGTGCAGCCGACCTTCTGCGAGGGCGGCGCGCTGCCTGTCGCGGGCGGCGACCGGACCGCGCAGGCGGTGGCCGACTACGCCGCCGCGCACCGCGACCGCTACGCCCTGGTGGTGACCACCCAGGACTGGCACGTCGACCCGGGCGAGCACTTCTCGTCCGACCCAGACTTCGTCGACACCTGGCCCGCGCACGGTGTCGCGGGCACGGCCGAGGCCGAGCTGCACCCCGCCCTGGCCGCCCTGAACCCCGACGCGCAGGTGAGGAAAGGCGAGTTCGCCGCCGCCTACTCGGGTTTCGAAGGAGTCGCCCCGGACGGCCGGTCCCTGGCCGCGGTGCTGGTCGACGCCGATATCGACGCGGTCGACGTGGTCGGCATCGCCGAGTCCCACTGCGTGAAGGCCACCGCCCTGGACGCCGTCGCCGAGGGCCTGACCACCCGCGTCCTGACCGATCTGACGGTCCCGGTCACCCCCGAGGCGGGTGCCGCCGCCCGCCTCGAGCTGGCCGCGGCAGGCGTCGAGCTGCTCGACTCCTCCACCCTCGCCTAGCGTCTTGGTCGGTTAACTCGTTGAAGAAGTCGTCCGAGCGAGGCGAGGATCTGCTCGGCGTTCTTGGTCCACACGAAGGGCCTGGGATCGGCGTTCCATGCTTCGACCCATGAGCGCAGGTCGGCTTCCAGGGCCTGGACCGAGCGGCGGGCCGAGCGCTGCAGCAGGTCGGTGATGCGGCCGAGCCAGCGTTCGACCTGGTTGAGCCAGGAGGAGTAGGTCGGGGTGAGATCTCAGGGTCGTACTGTGCAGATAACTCCGGATGATGTGCAGATAACTTCAGCACATGTGAGTTTATGCCTGATATTTGTGCTGCACGTCGGAGTCGGGTCTTGCATGACCGATTCACCTGATAGGACGCTGTCTGGAGTGACCGCAGCGAACCGCTTGCCTCTCGGTCCTGACCGCGGATAGCGTGTCGCTGCGCCACCAACAAGAGCATCAGGGAAACCTGCTACTGTCCCGATAGGTGTCACGCGCGTCCAGGTCACCGTCTGATTGAGGAGTCGACTGATAATGAGAAAACATCTCGCAGCCCTGGGAGTAGCACTGCTCCTGTCTGCCAGCGGAAGTGTGCTGGCGGCTTCGAGCGCCGGCGCGACCGCCGTGGGCTACGCCAGTTTCCCCAAGAAAGAATTTTGCATAGGAAGCCAGTGCTTCTCGTCCTCGTCAGGGGTGCTGGGGCACTCAATCATCGGAAGCGGGAAAAAAGCCGATTCCCAGAACGCCGATGCCGCTGGCACCAGCCTGTGCTACACCAGCTTCGACTTCACCCGATACAACGGGACTAAGCTGTTGAGCACGTCCACGGGAGTCAGGAAAGCTGGGTGCCATGCCTACAATGTGCGCCACGACCGCAATTTCACATTCCCCAGCAACGTGACCAAGAGTTGCGCCGTGTACAGGAACAACGGGACGTCCGTCGTCTCGCAGTGTCACGGCATCGGGTGAACGTGCGGATCCCGGCTGTGCTGCCTGCAGTCCTGCTAGGGGCGCTTCTAGCGTCCCTAGCAGGGTGCTCGCACGGCGGCAAAGAAGGACCTCTGTACACCTCTGAGGACATTGCTCAGATGCCTGAGTTCCAGAGAATAATTCTTGAGGACGAGGAGGTCACGTACTCCGAGTACGAGAGCGCGATCGTTGCCTGGCGGACCTGTGTTCAGGATGCTGGGTACGAGCCGAACGACATCGAGGGCATCGGGGCGGGGCAGATCGGGTTCTCCACCGACTTGGACCTCAGTGAGGTCGCAGACCCGGAGTCGGCCGCCGCAGAGTTCGACAACGTCCACAACCAGTGCTGGCAGGACTATGCGTTCTACGTTGCGACAGCCTGGGCCGAGAGCCAAGTCATCACTGATCCAACCGAACGGGATCAGTACCGCAAAGAATTCGCGACCTGCCTTCGTGACGCTGGCGTCGACGTCCGGGATGGCGACGACGTCGAGACTCTTCTGGAGGCGGCCCTGGCCGCTAAGCAGAACAGAAGCATGACGGATGCGTCTGAACAAGACAGCGCGGTCATGATATGCCTCGCCGACGCCGATCGCCTCTTTGCGGTCTCGACGAAACGATGACGAGGCCCGAATGGCTGACCTAGCACGTTCGGGACGGCAGGCACGGGCGTGGCCGTTGGTGGTCGCGCTCGTGTCTGTACCCGTGCTGCTCGTGGCCGCGTGGGTAGTGCTGGACAGCCGGACCACTGTGGTCCCGGTGGTGAGTACGTCGGCGGTGTTCGCGCCGTTGGAGACCAGTACCGGGTCGAACGCACAGGAGGCGAGAGTTGCGTTGGTGTGGAGCGACCCGGTCGAGGTGGTCTACTCCGGACCGGCGGGAACGGTGACGACCATACCGGTCAAGTCGGGTACAGCCATCGCTGCAGGTCAAGTTGTGCTGGAGGTGGACGGTGCTGACGTCCGGGCAGTCTTCGGCGACAAGCCGTTGTACTCGACAGTCACCGACAGGTCCAGCAGGGAGCAGATCGTGGTGGTCAACGACTTCCTCGCGGCGCTCGGCAAGCCGGTCCCCGGGAATCGTGCGAAGTGGACCTCGGCAACTACCAGTGGTGTGAGAGCCGTGGCGAAGGAGTCCGGTTGGCCTGAGCCCGCCCCTGGTGAGTTCGACCCGCAGTGGACGGTATGGGTGCCCCGCGACGGGTTCGTCGTGGACCACGTGGTTCCGAGGGTGGGTTTTCTGGCACCCGGGGTTGGCGAGGTGGTGCTCTCTGGTCGGCGCACGCTGGTCGAGGCGCGGATCAACCCCACCCCAGACGCCGCGACGACCTACACCCTGCGCCTCGAAGGCGGCGAGGTGCCTGTCATCGACGGGGCAGCCGATCTGGTCGCGCTGTCTGGTCTGGTCACCCCACCAGAAGAAGGTTCTTCCGGTGAGGTATCGGCGAGACTGGTAAACGACACACCAGCACCGGTTGTTCCGGTCGCGCCTGGGGCGGTCCTGATCGGTACTGACGGTAGAGGCTGCCTGGTCGTCCGGCACGGTGGCACCGTCGAGACGATGACTGTCGAGACGACTGGTGGTACTCCGGGGGTGACCTACCTGCGTCCTGACGACGCCCTGACCGGCGAGTACCTGACCAACCCATTGACCACCACCGACAAGGTGCCGTTGTGCCGCTCGTGACGTTGCGTTCGGTAACTTTCGCCTACGCCAAGGGGCCGACCGTCATCACGGAAGCGTCGTTGGTGGTCGAGCGCGGACAGAGCGTGTGCCTGTGGGGCCCGTCCGGTTCCGGCAAGTCGACCCTGCTCGCACTCGTCGGTGGTGTCGTCCGGCCTCAGTCTGGTGACGTGGTTGTGCACACCTCGACCAGCGAGGCGGATGTGTGCACAGCATGGGTGGCGCAGAGCCCGACAGTGTTCCCTCGGCTCACCGCCGCGCAGAACGTGGCCATGGGAGCGATCCTGCGCGGGTCGAAGCCTGGCCCGGCTCATGCACAGGCAGTCAGCCTGCTGGACAGGCTCGGGCTGGGTGACCTGGCCGAAAAACGCGCCCGTGAGCTGTCCGGCGGTCAGGCCCAGAGGGTGACCATCGGCCGGGCCCTAGCCGCCAGTCCAGACCTGCTCCTGGCCGACGAACCCACCGGACAGCTGGACCGCACAGCTACCGGCCAGGTGTGCGAAGTGATGCTCGCGACCGCTCCTGGTACCGCGGTCGTCGTGGCATCGCACGACGAGTACGTCGCCGCCCGGTGCGACCGGGTCATCACTATCTGGGACGGTCAGGTACATGAGACGAGACCGTGACCCTCGGGGGGTACGGGCCACCCTCGACACGGCTTCGCTGCTGGTGCGCGGGTCAACCCTGGGTGCCCGCACCGCCTACACGCTGCTCGCCCTGGTCGTCGGCGCGGGGATCCTCACCACCAACCTGTTGCACCAGGACATCGTCGCCCAGTACGACGCAGCGCTCGCCGCTGGCGGCAACGTCCTGGTCATCTCCGACGCTGACGACGCCATCGTCGCCGAGTCCTGCGAGAACCTGGCAGCCAGGGACGACGTGCGTGCCGCCGGATGGGTGCGCCAGCCCACGGTGGTGCACACCACCTCAGCCCCTGGGGTCGGTCTAATGCTCGCCCAGGTCAGCCCCGGGGCCGTCCAGGTCCTGTCTGGCACCGCTCTGGACGTGACCGCACCTGGCGCGATCCTGGCCCGCGAGGCCTCGACCAGCATCGGCGCGACGGCTGGGTCATTGCTGTCCTGGGAGAACACCACTGAGGTCACCGTGGCCGATATCGTAGACCTCCAGGGGCGCGCTCCCACCATGACCCGGTGGATCCTGGTACCCACGACCGCCACCGGTGGGGTCAATGAATGCTGGGTCGAAGCCGAAGAAGGACACCGGGGCAACCTCGAAGACACCATCCGAGCGTCATCGGCCGTCACTGCCAACTCTGCGATCCGCGCTCTGACCGACAACCCACCCGAGAAGTCGGTCGACGGCACTGCGCTTCGTGCCCACGCTCTGGCTCCAGTTGTGCTGACGCTGACCAGTGTGCTCCTGCTCGTCCTCGCCCGGCTCTTCGAACGCCGATCCCTGGCCATACTGTCCGCCTGCGGTACTCAGCATGCCCATCTGGTCCAGATCACAGCTGTGGTCATGACCACCAGCGCCGCGGCGGCCACCATCGTCGGCTTGGTGCTGGGCGTGGGCGTCTGCGCAGTACAGGACGTGTCCCTCGTCGCACCGGGACTGCGCTTGGTCGCACTCGACTTCGGGGTGCTGTTCGCCGCCGCGGTCGCGCTGGCCGCTGTCCGCCCTGCCAACTTCCTCACCACGCTCCGTGACGAATAACCCGACAGCTCAACGCGTGCTGCCAGCGTCTCGTCGTCGGTGTGCGCAGCACTCGCACCGGGTCGCGCCACCCAGCGGCCAGCGCTGCTGGCTGATCCCGGTTCGTAGGTTTCACGCCGATCCACTGGTTCAAGAGCCTGTTGCAGAATCGCTGTGCGGCGTGTCTTGCCTGGTCAAGGCTACTTTTGTGGGATGATGGGGTATGGCTAAGGACTATCTGCCGGTGCAGCGCGACCAGCCGGGGCTGCTGCCGCTGGACATGCGGGACTGGTTGCCGGACGACGACCTGGTGTGGTTCGTGGTCGAGGT
>WRMB01000057.1 GCA_009777345.1 Micrococcales bacterium
TGTGGGGGGGGGGGGGGGGGAACCCCCGGGGGCGGGGGGCAAGCCCCGGGCGCCTGGTCGTTCCCCCCCCCCCTCGCCCCAGCAGGACCACCACGGCCAGCACCGCGCCGGTCCCGGCCGCCCAGCCGAGCGGACCGGGCAGCCAGGCCACGGTCGCACCCGGTGCGGCCGCCGCCGCACGGGCCACCTGGACGATCCAGGCGCACCCGGCCGCGGCCAGCCAGACCAGCACCTGGGCCCCGGCCGACCAGCCCAGCGACAAGCCGAGCCCGAGCAGCCCGAGCACCGTCACCGGCGCCACGACCGGGGCCACCGCCAGGTTGGCCAGCACCGCGTAGGTCGAGACCTGCGGCGTCACGGTGAGCAGCACCGGCGTCACCGCCAGCTGGGCAGACAGCGGCACCGCCACCGCCACGGCCAGCGGTCGCGGCACCCAGACCGACCAGCGTCGCACCCAGCCACCGCCGAGGCCGACGATGCCCGCGGTCGCGGCCACCGACAGCTGGAAGCCCAGCTCGGTGGCCAGCCACGGGTCGAACAGCAGCAGAGCGACCACCGTCGTGGCCAGCGCGGCCGGGGCCGCCGACCGGCGACCCGCCACCAGGCCGAGCACCCCGACCGCCCCCATCACCGCGGCGCGCAGCACCGACGCCTGCGGTCCGACCAGGACGACGAGCCCCGCCCCGGCCGCGACGGCCCCGGCCACGCGCACCGTCCGACCCAGCCGCAGCGCCGCGCCCAGGGCCAGGACCGTCGTCACGACGATCGCGAAGTGCGCCCCGGACACCGCGGTGAGATGCGTCAGCCCGGCGGTGCGCAGCCGGGCGGTGGTCTCGTCGTCCAGACCGGTGGTATCGCCCCAGACAATACCGGGCAGCAACGCGTCCAGCGGCGGGGGCAGCGCCGCGGCCTGACGCTGCCCGGCGGCCCGGACCCGGTCGGCGGCGCTCGACCAGGCTGGCGGCGCGCCCAGCACCTGCGGCGGGCCGGTGGCACGCAGCCCAGCCACCGCCCGGCCAGAAGGCAGAGCCCCGAGCCGTCCGGTGACCGATACCACGGTGCCCGGGGCGAGCTGCTGGCAGGGCCCGGTCACCTGGACCGGGGTGGCTGCGGCGGTGCTGACGTCCCGGGCGTGCAGCTCAGACACGGAGAGCAGGTAGCGGCAACCGCTGTAGCCGGAGGGAACCGGGAGCGTCGTGGTGGTGCCGGTGACGGTCACGGTCCAGCGTTCCGCCACCGCCTGCGGCCACCGGCCTGACCAGCGTGCCTGCTGCTGGGCCGCACCGGCCAGCAGCACTGCGGCCACCACCGCGGCAGTCAGGACCACCGACCCGGACCAACGCCCCCGGCGGCCCGCGGCGACCGCCGCCACGACCAGGCAGCCCCCGGCGGCGACGACGGTCCAGCGCACCGGTGCGAGCACCACGCCGACCGCACCGGCCCAGGCCGCCACGGCCACGGGGAGCAGGCGCAGGTCGACGGGATCGACGAGCACCGGTTCGACGAGCACCGTGGTCTCGTCCCGGGACGGCCGGGCCATCAGACCTTGACCAGGTCCCGCAGCCGGGCCATGGTCGCCGGGCCGATCCCGGACACCTGGTCCAGCTGGTCCACCGAGGCGAACGGCCGGGCGGCGGTGATCCGCCCGGCCAGTACCGGCCCCACACCGGGCAGCCCTTCCAGCTCGGCCTGGGTGGCACGGTTCAGGTCGACCAGACCGTCGTCGATCCCGGCCGGGGCACCCGCGACCCCGGGGACGACCTCGCCGGGTCGGGGCACGTAGAGCTGTTCGCCGTCGACCAGCGGCCGGGCCAGGTTGACCGCGGCCAGGTCGGCGTCGACGGCACCGCCGGCGGCGTCGATGGCGTCGGCCACCCGAGACCCACCGGGCAGGGTGACGACTCCCGGAGCCGTCACAGCACCGACGACGTGCACCACGACGGTGTCCGGCACCGTCGCCACGGCCTCGGGTGGTGACGGGGTCGCCAACGGCACCGGCCCTCCCAGCGCACCGCCTGCCACCGAGGTCCCGGCCCGCAGCCCGACCGCCAGCGCGACCAGCGCCACCACCCCGGCGGCGGCCAGGCCGAGGCGTCGGGACACCGCCCACCGCCGCGGTGACGGCGGGTCGGGGGCGGCTTCGTGGCAGGCCAGGTACTCGGCCCGGGCCCGGCGCAGCGCTGCCACCGACCGGGCCGCGGTCTGGTCCGCTGCCTGGGCCGTCCTGTCGGCAGCCCCGTCAGCCGCCCCGTCGAGAGCACGGCCCCGGTCGGCGTCGGGCAGGCCGACGATGCCGAGCCGACGATCCGCGGCCGGGCCGGTCGGGGACTGCGGTGGTGAGTCGGGCATACGCCGCACGTTATGTGCCGCGCGACGGCTCCAGGTCGGTCAACCGGCGGAACTGGGTGCGAGACCGTCGTCGGGCTGGGCTGGGGACGGTTCGCCGGGCACCCGCTGGTCGGGCCTGCCGGACGGGTCACGGTGCGTGCGGTCGGGACTCTGGCCGCGGTCGACGTCAGCGGGTCCGGGACCTGCGGCGGCGCGCTCGTCCACCGCCACGCAGGTCTCGGCGTCGGCCACCGTGACGGCCAGCACCCCCGGACCGACGTGCGCGGCCAGCACCGCCCCGGCCTCGGTCACCACCGTCTCGACCACCCGGTCGCCGGTAGCGGCCACGACCTGCCCGACCAGCTCGTCCGCCGCGTCCGGGTTGCCCAGGTGGTGCACCGCCAGCCGGGCCTGGGGCCGGGCCAGCACCGACTCGACCGCCAGCTGGACCAGCCGAGCCCGGGCGACCCGGCGGGTCCGCGCCTTCCCGACCACCACGATGCGCCCGTCGGCCACGGTGAGCAGCGGTCGCAGCTGCAGGATCGTGCCGAGCAGCGCCGAGGTGCCCGACAGCCGCCCGCCGCGGCGCAGGTGGTCGAGGCTGTCCACGAGGAACCAGACCGACGACGACGCGGCCACGGCCCGCGCGGTCGCGGCCACCTCGGCAACGTCGGGGGTGCGGTCGGGGACAGCGGACGTCTCGTCCGCGCCCCTGACCGCTATCGCGTCCCGCCACCGCCGCCACCACGGCGCGGGCGGCACCACCTCCGCCGCCCCGGCGCGCGCCGCGGCCAGCGCCGCGAAGCCCAGGCCCATCGCGACGGTGCCGGAGTCCACGACGACCACCGGGACGGCGGCCCCCGCCGCCGCGGTGCGGGCGGCCGTGACCGTACCGGACAGCGCCCCGGACAGGTGCACGGAGACGACCGCGCTGGCCCCTTCCGCCGCGGCCCGCTCGTAGGCAGCGGCGAAGGCCGCGGGGGGCGGCTGGGAGGTCACGGGACGTTCGCCGCGCTCCAGGGCGGCCAGCAGACCGGCGCCGTCGAGATCACCGTCCAGGGTGCGCCGCCCGCCGACGACGACGTCCAAGGACACCACCCGCACCCCGGCGGCGCGGGCCAGGGCAGGCGGCAGCGTCGCGGTGGAGTCGGTGACCACCGCGACCCGACCTGGGACCTGGTCTGGGCCGCCCGCGGTCCTCGCACGGGGCACAGCCGCCGGGACTCTGACCCAGCCTGGCACCGCAGGGCGAGGCATGTCAGCCCGGCACGACGTTGACGAGCCGCGGTGCTCGGACGATGACCTTGCGCACGTCCCGTCCCGCCAGGGTGCGCGTCACCGCCGGGTCGGCCAGGGCCAGGGCGGTGAGCTCGTCGTCGGTGGCAGACGGTGACACCTCAGCCCGGGACCGGACCTTCCCGGCCACCTGGATCACGCAGGTCACCGTCTCTTCCACCAACCACGCCGGGTCGGCCACCGGGAAGGGCGCGTCGAGGAGCGAACGGTCGTGCCCCAGCCGTTCCCAGAGCTCTTCGGCGATGTGCGGGGCGATCGGCGCGGTCATGAGGACCAGGGGTTCCACGGCGGCGCGCGGCACCCGGTCCAGGGTGGTCAGGTGGTTGTTCAGGACGATGAGCTTGGCGATGGCAGTGTTGACGCGCATGCCCTCCAGGTCTTCGGTGACGCCTGCGACGGCCCGGTGCAGCGCCTTGAGGGTCGCGTCGTCCGGGTCGTCGTCGACGACGGTGACCTTGCCGGTGGTCTCGGATATCACATTGCGCCACAGCCGTTGCAGGAACCGCTGCGAGCCCGCGACCGAGCGGGTGTCCCAGGGACGGGACAGGTCGAGCGGGCCCATGGACATCTCGTAGACCCGCAGCGTGTCGGCACCGTAGCTGGCGTACATGTCGTCAGGGGTGACGACGTTCTTCAGCGCCTTGCCCATCTTCCCGAACTCCTGGGTGACGGGGGTGCCCTTCCAGGCGAAGCCGCCGTCGACCGCTTCGACCTCGTCCGCCGGTACGTACACGCCGCGGGCGTCGGTGTAGGAGTAGGCCTGGATGTAGCCCTGGTTGAACAACCGGTAGAACGGCTCGGCGGACGACACGTGCCCCAGGTCGTACAGCACCTGGTGCCAGAACCGGGCGTACAGCAGGTGCAGCACGGCGTGCTCGACGCCGCCGACGTACAGGTCCACCCCGCCGACGGACCCGTCCGGCTGGTTGCCGTGGCCCGGGCCCATCCAGTACCGGTCGACGTCCCGCGGCACCAGCTGCTCGTTCGACTCGGGGTCGAGGTAGCGCAGGTAGTACCAGCACGACCCGGCCCAGTTGGGCATGGTGTTGGTGTCGCGGCGGTACTGTCGGGGCCCGTCGCCCAGGTCGAGGGTGACGTTGACCCAGTCGGTATTGCGGCCCAGCGGCGCCTCCGGCTCGGAGTCGGCGTCGTCGTGGTCGAACAGGCGCGGGCTGAAGTCGGGCACGTCGGGCAGCGTCACCGGCAGCATCGACTCCGGCAGGGCGTGCGTCCGACCGTCGGCGTCGTACACGACGGGGAACGGCTCGCCCCAGTACCGCTGGCGGCTGAACAGCCAGTCCCGCAGCCGGAAGGTGACCTTGGCCTCCCCCACGCCCCGCTCGACCAGCCAGTCGATCATGGCCTGGGTGGCCGACGGCACGTCCATGCCGTTGAGGTTCAGCGTCGCGTGGGAGGAGTTGATGACGGTGCCGTCGTCGGTCCGGGCCCCCTCGCCCTCACCCTCGACCGTGTAGACGACGGGCAGGTCGTAGGTACCGGCGAACTCGTAGTCGCGGTCGTCGCCGCCGGGGACCGCCATGATCGCGCCGGTGCCGTACCCCATGAGCACATAGTCAGCGGTGAACACCGGCAGCTGGGCACCGGTGACCGGGTTGACGGCCATGTGCCCGGTGAACACACCGGTCTTGCGCCCGGCGTCGGCCTGACGCTCCACAGCGGTGCGCCCGGCGGCATAGGTCCGGTAGGCCCGGACAGCGGCGGCGGGATGGTCGTGCCCGCCGGTCCAGATGCTCGGCGTCCCCTCGGGCCACGTCCCTGGCACTCTGTCCAGCAGCGGGTGCTCCGGGGAGACCACCATGAACGTCGCACCGAACAGGGTGTCCGGGCGGGTGGTGAACACCTCCAGCGCTTGGTCCGGGCCGACGAGGACGTCGCTGCCGTCCAGACTCTGCCACTCACCACCGGGCACCTCGAACCGGACGGTGGCACCGGTGGAGCGGCCGATCCAGTGGCGCTGCATGGACTTGACCTTCTCGGGCCAGTCGATGGCGTCCAGGCCCTCCAGCAGACGGTCGGCGTAGGCCGTGATCCGCATGTTCCACTGGCGCAGGTTCTTCTTGAACACCGGCACGTTGCCGCGCTCGGAACGGCCGTCGGCGGTGACCTCTTCGTTGGCCAGCACCGTGCCCAGCCCGGGCGCCCAGTTCACGGGGGTGTCGGCCAGGTAGGCCAGACGGCGGGCGTCCAGCACGGCGTCACGCGCCGCCTGGTCCAGGTCGCCCCACGCCACGCCCACCGGGACGCCGGGCACCTGGGGCACCGGACGGGTCCCGTCGGCCAGCTCGGCCACCAGCTGGCTGATCGGTCGAGCCCGACCGGTCCCGCCGTCGGGGCGGACGGCCTGCGGGTCGTACCAGGCGTCGAAGATCTGCAGGAAGATCCACTGCGTCCAGCGCACGTACGGCTCGTCGATGGTGGCGAAGGTGCGGCGCGGGTCGTGCGCCAGGCCCAGGCGCCGCAGCTGCTGCCGCATGACGGCGATATTGGCCTCGGTGTTGGTGCGCGGGTGCTGCCCGGTCGCCACCGCGTGCTGCTCGGCGGGCAGCCCGAAAGCGTCGAACCCCAGGGCGTGCAGCACGTTGTCCCCGCGCATCCGCCGGAACCGCCCCACGACATCGGTGGCGATATACCCCAACGGGTGCCCCACGTGCAGGCTCGCCCCCGACGGGTAGGGGAACATGTCGAGCACGAAGTACGACGGTCGTGACGCGTCGGCGTGCCCGCCCTGGGCGTCGGTCAGGTGCCCCGACGGGTTCGCGGTGCTGAACGTCCCACGTCGTTCCCACTCGTCCTGCCACCGCTGCTCGATCTGCGCGGCGAGCGCTGCGGTGTAGCGGTGGGGGAACTCGTCGTCGGTAGCCGGGGTCGCGGCAGGCTGGCTCACCTGCGCAACTCTACCGACCCGAACGAACATCCACGGTCCGAGGACAGGGCGTCAAGTTTGTGCTGCCAGGCACCCCTCGAACAGTCAGCCGATAAGACGGTCTCGGTTCGAGGGGATCCGGGCTCAGTAGCCGCCCGGGGGGTCTGGGGCCGTGCTCTGCGGGTTCTTCTTGACGATCGACGGCCACGGTTCGGGGTCGCCGACGGTCGCCGTGCCGTCGGTGTTGATCTGGACGATCTGCCACGAGACGAACAGGCGCGTCGTCGGGTCCCACTGGAGCACGGTCAGTTCGGCGGTGGTCTTCAGCGGGCCGAGCGTCACCGAGCTGCCGTGGGCGCCGCCGGACGTGGCCGTGATGTACCGGACACCCTGGCCGACCTGCACCGGGTCGGTGCGCGAGTGCATATGGCCGTTGAGCGACACCGGGGCGCACCCGCGGTCCAGGCTGGGCCGGGCGACCCGGGGGTTGTGGACGAGCAGGACGTCCACGCGCTGGCCGCAGGCGGCGTCCGCGATCCGGGTCCCGGCCTGCTTCTCGGTCTCCTGACGGTCCGAGGCGGTATCGCCGAACGTGGTCGGGTTCGGGTCAGCGTCGCCGAAGAAGCGGATCCCGTTCACGGTGACCACCGAACCGGACAAGATGGTGGCCCCGGCCCGGTCGTAGGCCCGGGTCGTGGTGTGCGAGTCGTGGTTGCCCGGGACCGCGACCAGCCTGACGCCTCTCGGCACCGCATCGGCGAACGTCTCCACGCACTGCTGCTCCACCGCGGTGCCGTTGATGCTGGTGTCCCCGCCGTCCACGACGACCTGGGCCCCGGACAGCGTCACCAGCTCGGTGATCACCCTGGCCATCCCGACGTTGCAGTGCAGGTCGGAGACGAAGAGCACGGTCACCGGCGGTCTCGTCGGCGTCGGGGACGGGGACGGGGTGGGACTGGGTGCGAGGGTCGGGCCGGGCGACAGCTCGTCACCCTCGGGCACCGCACCCTCAGGTATCTCACCCTCGGGCACCTCGCCTTCAGGCACCTCACCCTCGGTCGGCTCGGGGGTGGGTGTCGGCGCGGGCGCCCGGGCCGCCCTGTCGCGTCGCTTCTCGTAGTCGCCCCAGGCGGTCCGCAGCGAGTCCGTCGCCCCGTCGTAGAACTTGTCGTTCTCCTGGACCGACGACACCACCAGGCCGGAGTAGGTGTCCACGATGCCGCCCAGCCGTCCGGTGATCTGGGCCCCCTCCAGCGGCGTGCCGTCGAACACCTGCGAGGCTGCCACCCCCGCGGGGCGGGGCCGGTCCCGCCCGACCCACGAACCGACGCCCGCCGTCACCCCGACGACGACCACCAGCCCGCCCGCGACCGCGACCCGGGGGTGGGAACGCAGCGGCGCGACGATCTCCTCGCGGCGCGCGCGGCCGAGCAGCAGCCGCAGGCACAGCCCCGCCACGACGAGACCGCCGAACATCGCCCCGGCCCGCCGGGTCGCGTCCCGCACCAGCGCTTTCTGGACGGAACGGAGCTCGTGGCTGATCCCGTTGAACAGCCCGACGTACTGGTCGAGGTCCTCCTGCAGCGCCATCAGCGTATCGGCCTGGCCGACACCGGTAACGTCCTGCGGGATCTCCTGCACGACGGCGCGCGCCCCCAGCGGACCGGGCAGGGCCGAGTCCAGCTGCAGCTTGCCCAGCGGGCCGACGTCCACCGTGAAAGCACCGTCGGTGGTGACCTCGAACTGCGCCTCGTGCGGGCCCAGCGCCCCCCGGGCGGTCGCGGTGGTCACCCCGAACCCGACCGACACCGCCAGCATGGCCAGCACGAGCACGAGGTGCCACAACCACCAGACGAGCGGACGCCGCGGGGGTAGCAGCGCGCGCAACCGGTCCAGCCTCACCACAAGAGCCTAGCGTCCTGCGCCGGCAGTCCGGACGCGGGCACTACTCCTCCAGGCGGCGGTTCTCCCCCAGCCCGCCCAGGAAGGTCGGGCCGGTCTGGGCCAGCTCGGCCTCGTACTCGTCCGCCCAGCTGCCGAACGGCCGGGTCGCCAGCGCGTCGTTGGACATCCGGGGGTCGGCCGTGACCTCGGTGATGCAGAACGACGGGATGGCCAGGTCGGTCACCGGTCCGCCGCGTTCCACCTCGGCGACGGTCAGCGGGGCGTTCGCGGCCAGGAACTCGTCGATCACCCAGCCGTCCTCGCCCAGCCACACCGCGTGCCGCAGCTTGGCCACCCGGTGCCCGCCGCGCAGCACCATCTGGACGGCGATATCGGGCTCGATCTGCCGTTCCGCCTCGTACCGGGTGCCCTCGGCCATCGGGCCCTTGACGGTCACCGCGGCGAAGTCCACCTCGGTGGCGTGCTGGCCCAGCAGGGTGGTCTCGTCGGCGTCCAGGTCCAGGGTGGCCCGCAGCGTCGGGGCCTGGACCCGCACCCGCAGGGCGTAGCCCTCCGCGGCCAGGTAGTAGCTCTGCACGATGAGGGTCGGGGCGTCGTCCACGAGGTGCGCCGGGGCGTCACGCACGAAGAACCGTCGTTCGAACTCGAAGTCGCCGTACCCGTTGTCGCTCACATGGCCCTCGTTCCGTCGGCCGGGTGTCCGACCCGGCGCCGCAGTGCATGGTACGGCTTTCGGCGCAGGCTGAGGAACCGGCGCGAGACACGAGATACTGACGGTCGTGCCTCACCGCTACGCCCCCGACGACCACCAGGCCGAGCGCACCCTGCTCGTCGCCGCCGCCTATGTCGTGCTGCTGCGCCCTGCCACCGAGGGCGAGGCGGTGCTGCTGCTGCGCCGCTCGGGCACCGGGTACCGCGACGGGCACTGGGCGGTCGTCGCCGGGCACGTCGACCCGGGCGAGTCGGTGGTCGAGGCAGCACTGCGCGAGACCCAGGAGGAGGCTGGCGTGCGGGTCGCGCCGGACGACCTGGTACCGCTCACGGCCGTGCACCGGTACTGGCCCGGCGCCGACCAGGTAGAGCAGCGCATCGACATGTTCTTCGCCGCCCGGCGCTGGACCGGCCAGCCCCGGCTGGTCGAGCCCGACAAGGCCGACACCATCGGCTGGTTCCCCCTCGGCGCCCTGCCCGGACCGACGGTGCCCCACGAACGCCTCGTCCTCGACGCCCTGGCCGTCGGGGCCCGGCTGCCCGCGGTCCAGGTCTGGCGCACCGACCACAAGGACTGACCACGACGACACGCGTAGCCTGGAGGACGAGGTGAGAGGCGAGATGACCAACCTGAGCGTGCGCGCCGCGGCTGTTGCGGGCGCCTTCTACCCCGCTGACCCCGAGGTGCTGCGCGACCAGGTGGACCGGCTGCTGGCCGACGCGCCCGCGCCGCCACCTGAGGCCGCCCGGCCGGCGGCGGTGATCGTGCCGCACGCCGGGTACGTGTATTCCGGGTCCACCGCCGCCTGCGCCTATGCGCTGCTGGCTGGGGCTGAGGTGGACAAGGTGGTCGTCGTCGGGCCGACCCACCGGGTGGCGGTGCGGGGTGTGGCCCTGCCGGCGGCCGACGCGTTCGCCACCCCGCTGGGCCCGCTGCCGGTCTGGCCCGGCGCCCGGGCGGCGCTCAGCGACATCCCGTGGGTGATGGTGCACGAAGGGACGCACCGCGACGAGCACGCGGTGGAGGTCCAGCTGCCGTTCCTGCAACGGGTGCTCGGGGACGTCGCTATCGTGCCGCTGAATGCCGGGGCAGCCACCGGGGAGGAGGTGGCCGACGTCATCGAGGCGCTGTGGGACTCCCCGGCCACCCTGGTGGTGATCAGCTCGGACCTGTCGCACTACCTGACCTACGACCAGGCACGGTCCCGCGACGCGGCGACGGTGGCGCAGATCATGGCGCTGCAGGGGCCGCTGGACCACCAGCAGGCATGCGGGGCGACCCCGGTCAACGGGATGCTGGAGGTGGCGCGGCGGCGCGGGCTGGTGCCGCGGCTGCTCGGTGCCTGCAGCTCGGGGGACACCGCCGGGGACCGCGACCGCGTCGTCGGCTACTGCGCTGTGGCCTTCTACGAAGGGGAAGATGCGTCATGACCGAGCCGACCCGTGCCCTGCCCGACGACGCCGGACCGGTGCTCCTGGCCGCGGCCCGGGCGGCCATCGCCGACGCACTGGGCACGTCGGCCCCACCGCCCCCGCCCTGGCCGGACTGGGCCGGCACCACACTGGGCACCTTCGTCACGCTGACCCAGGACGGCGAGCTGCGCGGCTGCATCGGCACCCTGGTCGAGCACCTGCCGCTGCGCGAGGGTCTGGCCGCCAACGCGGTGCGCGCCGCCCGGCACGACCCACGCTTCCCACCGCTGACCGCCGACGAGCTCACCCGCACCCGGGTGGAGGTCTCGGTCCTCTCAGCCGCCGAACCCATGGCGGTGACCAGCCAGGACGAGGCGCTCGCGGCGCTGCGGCCCGGCGTCGACGGGCTGATCTTCGCCGCTGGAGGGCACCAGGCGACGTTCCTGCCCCAGGTGTGGGAACAGCTGCCCGACCCGCGCACCTTCCTCACCCACCTGCGCCGCAAGGCCGGGCTGGCGTCCGACTACTGGGGCCCCGACGTGCGCCTGTCCCGCTACACCGTGCAGGCCTGGGAGGAGCCCGACCCGACCGGCGACGATCCGTCATGACCGAGCCGAACCACACAGCCCGCTGGTGGCACCGGCTGCCCGACGGCCGGATCCAGTGCGACGTCTGCCCGCGCACCTGCCGCCTGCACGACGGCCAGCGCGGCTACTGCTTCGTCCGCGCCCGCGCCGGCGACCGGCTGGTGCTGACCACGTACGGCCGCTCGTCCGGGTTCGCCGTCGACCCGATCGAGAAGAAACCGCTGGCGCACTTCTACCCGGGGACGTCGGTGCTGTCGTTCGGCACCGCCGGGTGCAACCTCAGCTGCCGGTTCTGCCAGAACTGGGACATCTCGGCCGCCCGCAGCACCGACCGGCTGGCAGCGACGGCCTCCCCCGCCCAGATCGCTACGGCGGCGCACGACGCGGGCTGCGCCTCGGTCGCGTTCACCTACAACGACCCGGTGATCTTCGCCGAGTACGCCATCGACACGGCGGTCGCGGCCCACGAGGCGGGCCTGCACACCGTGGCTGTCACCGCCGGGTACATGCTGCCCCAGCCCCGCGCAGCCTTCTTCTCACGGATGGACGCGGCCAACATCGACCTCAAGGGCTTCAGTGAGGACTTCTACTGGCACACCACCGGCGCCCACCTGCGCGACGTGCTGGACACCATCGCCTGGGTGGCCACCACCGACACCTGGCTCGAGCTGACCACGCTGGTGATCCCGGGCCACAACGACGACCCGGCCCAGCTGGCCGCGATGTGCGCCTGGATCGTCGCCGAGGCCGGCCCCGACGTGCCGCTGCACCTGTCCGCCTTCCACCCCGCCCACAAGATGCCCGACGTCCCCCGCACCCCGCCGGACACGCTGCGCACCGCCCGGACGATCGCGCTGGACGCCGGTCTGCACTTCGTCTACACCGGCAACGTCCACGACCCGGCCGGCGAGGTGACCAGCTGCGCATCCTGCGGACGCACCCTGGTCGCACGCGACTGGTACCAGCTGCTCCGCTACGACCTCGCCCCCGACGGCCGCTGCCCCGACTGTGCCACACCCCTGCCCGGCCGTTTCGCCACCGCGGCCGGCACCTGGGGTCGTCGCAGCACCCGCGTCACCATCGGCTGACCGACCGGCCGGCCGCTCACGGGGTGGCGTAGTTGGTTAGACGGGCGTCGTTCATCCAGATGCTGTCTTCGTAGCGGGCGTCGGACCCGACGAACTGCGAGTCGTTGATTAGCAGGAAACTGTTGGTGAACAGCCCGTCGTTCCAGGTGACGTCGGTGGCTTTCCACTGCCCGTTCACGTACGACTTGTTCCAGGCGTGCCGCAGCTGCATCTCGATGATCGGACCGGTGACGACGACGGTCTCCACGCCGGCAGCATTGGCCAGCAGGGAGAAGGCTATGGCGTACCCACCGCACACACCGGTGCCTTCGAGCAGGACGCCCGAGGGGCTCCAGGCATGCTCATACCCGTCAGGGATAATGCCGTAGGAGTCGGCGAGGGCGGCCGCCGCAGCGTAGTCGTAGTCGGCGTTGGCGACGATCCAGTCGTTGATCGCGGTGACCTTCTCACGGTCAGACATCGAACTGTCCACGATCGAGGCGAGAATGTCGTCCACCTGCTTGGCGACAGCGCTCTGGATGGTCTCCTGCTCCGTCTTCGAGTAGCAGTACACGACCTCGACACGGTCTTCGTAGTAATAGTAGTTCTTGACGCACAGGACATAGGGGTTCTGGGTGATGGCCTCGTCGACAGCGTCGCTCAGCTCAGGCTCACCCGGCAGGTCGGTGTAGTCGGAAGCATCGATCCTCACGGTGTGGGCGATCATCTGCCGGGCGAGGTACTGCACGAGGTCGGTGGAACCGTACACCGGGTACGAAGTGTCAGGGGCGGTCTTGGACCCGCCCGTGATGGGCTCGGCTGCCAAGGACCCGTTGGGACCGACGGACCCGGTCAGGGCCTGCACCTGGGCGGCCTGGGCGTTGGCGTTGAAGACCTTGATATCGGACTGGTCGACCCCACGGTCGTCGAGGTACACCCAGGTGTTGGTCCCGACTCCGGAGACGGCGACCCGCCAGGTCCCGTCGCCGTTGTAGACGAACGTGTCGGGGTCGATATGGCCCTGCAGCATGCGCAGGTTCCCGTCGAGGGCGACGTAGTAGTAGGCGGTCGGCACCAGAGTGAGGATCCCGGTGCTGCCCCGGTAGTCGGCGTACTGGGCCAGCTGGGTGCTGACCGCCCCTGAGTACGGCAGGGACGCCACCTCGCCCATGAGGTTGTGCTCCTGGCAGGCAGAGTAGCGAGAACCGTCGGTGGCGACGACGCACAGGTGATAGGTGTAGGCGGGGTCGTCGAAGTCCCCTCCGTAGATGTTGGAGCGGAAGTCCTTGTTCTCGAGCGCCGCCATCCGTAACGGTGCGTTCTGCAGGTACGACCCGTCGTACGCCTCGCCGCTGGGGACCTTCCACTCGGTCCCGCTCACCTCGGTCAGTACCTTGCCGCCCTCGTGGCGCGGGCCGGGTGCGGACGTGTCCGAGGGCTCCTCGCTGGCCCACATGAGCACCCTGTACGAGGTTGCGCCGTCGCTGGGCGTCCAGGTCACCGTGACGTCGCCGTCGGCATCGGCACTGATGGTGGATTCGGGAACGCCCAGCGCATCGTCGCCGTAGTCCACGACCACCCGCGTCACCAGCGGGCGCCCGAGCGGCTCTCCGTCTTTCCCGACCGTGCGGACGAGCCAGTACTGCGACGCGACACCCCAGGCCGACCCCTCGGTGAGGTACTGCTGGATGGACTGGTCGCACGGGTTGGCGACATCCTCGTGCCACCAGTACAGCGCGTCCGCGTCGTCGGGGCGGCAGGCGTTCTGCCCTGGCTGCCCGTCGTGGAACGCCGTGGCCGACATCGTCAGCCCCTGCCTGCGGGAGTCTCCGGTCGGTTCGGCGACGATGTCCCCCGCCCAGCTGGTCATCCCTGGGTCGTAGTACACCGTGGAGCCTGACACCGAAACATCAGGGTCGTACTCGACGATCAGGGCCTCGTCGTACGCCACCGTGAGGTCGCCGGTGTAGTCGTACGTGCCGTCGGTCGCTACGACCACCCACGGGTCTGCCGGGGCGGTTGCGGACTTGCCGCCGGTGCACCCAGCGAGGGCCAGGACGAGAACGACCGCAAGGATCGAGAACTTTCGGGTCGTCGTACGTCGCATGGCTCTGCTTCTCCTCAGCAGGTCGATCTCGCCCCTGGACCGGGCGAGACGGATATGTCTAGACCGGCCCCTTGGAGATCAACCCATCTCCGCCGGCCGGGTCGGGCCACGATGCGCGTCTCCGTTCGGACGCACATGTCACAGATCTGATACACAGACAGCACCCTGGCCCACCAGCGAGACGCCGACACCAATCAGGTGCGACGTTTTCGTAGAAAGGCCTCCTCCTTCTGTGCGGTCGATCAGAGCATGGCCGATCGGCAGAGGTACCACCTCGTCCTCCAGGACGACCTCAAGGGGCCGAACGATCGAGAAAAACGCCCGGCCGGACCGTCACAGAAACGGCGCGGGGGGTTCGCTCCGTGGATGCACCGCGGGCCCGGCGTCGAGAAGGTCCCAGAGCCAGCGCGGGCCGACCGCTGGCACGTCGCCGAGCCGGGCGCGCAGGCCCCGGTCGGCGGTGACCACGACCGCGGGCTGGTCCAGGCCGGTCGCCACCTCGACGATCGTGGTGTCGCCGTCGCGCGGCGCCCGCACCACCTCGACCCCGGCGATATCGGCAACCGCTGTCGCCTGACCTTCCACGACGACGACCACCCGCCCCACCGGTCCGGTCAGTCCCGGACCGCTGACCGGCCGACCCGGCAGTCCAGCCAGCCGGTCGAGCAACCGTGCCGTCGCCCCCACCCGGTCGCGCCACCAGCCGTCCGGCCGTGACCCGACGACGTTCGCCGCGTCCACCACCAGCACCAGGCCCATACCCCGATCCTGCCACCTGCTGTCCGCGGCACCCTGCGCGGTGCCGGCTCCGGCCCGAGACGCGAGCCGGAGCTGGCGCATCAGACTCTCTCTACTGGCTGCGGCGCAGCCGGGCAGCGGTGCGCAGCGCCGCTCGTGCCCGGCCTCGGTCGCCTGCGGCGTCGTAGGCGAAGGCCAGGCGGTACCAGGAACGCCAGTCGTCGGGTTCGGCCTCGGCCTGGGTACGCACCGCGTCGAACGCCTTCCGGGCGGCGGCCCGGTCGATCCGGCCACCGGGCGAGCGGGGCAGGTCGTCCACCGGCAGACCGTCCTCGGCCGCCAGCGTGTCGGCCATGACCTGTGTGTCGACGGCCAGACGCCACTCGCGCACCAGCAGCGCCAGGATGACCAGCGGCAGCACCAGGAACGCCAGCCCGAGCGCGACACCGACGGCCTGGCCCGTACCGATGAGCGCCACCGACCGCACCACGACCACCCCGGCGTACAGGACCAGCAGGAGCGTCAGCCCGACGACCCCGCCGACGGTCAGCCAGCGTCGGCTCACAGCCGGGCCCTGTTCACAGCCGGGGCCCGGTTCACAGCGGGGCCAGGCCCAGCAGCGTCTCCAGGCCGACGGTCAGGCCCGGCCGGTCGGCCACCTGCCGCACGCCCAGCAGCACCCCAGGCATGAACGAGACCCGGTCGAACGAGTCGTGCCGGATGGTCAGCTGCTCCCCCGGGTTGCCCAGCAGGACCTCCTGGTGGGCGACCAGCCCGCGCAGCCGCACGGCGTGCACGTGCACCCCGTCGACCACCGCACCGCGGGCCCCGTCCAGCGCCTGGGTGGTAGCGTCCGGCACCGGTCCGAGATCGGCCGCGGCCCGGGCGGCGCCGATAGCGGCCGCGGTGTGCCGGGCGGTGCCCGACGGGGCGTCCACCTTGTCCGGGTGGTGCAGCTCGACGACCTCCGCCGAGTCGAACCAGCGGGCGGCAGCGGCCGCGAAATACCCGGCGAGCACTGCACCGACGGCGAAGTTCGGCGCCACGAGCACCCCGACGCCCGGCGCGGCGCGCAGGTGGTCGCGCACCCGGGCCAGCGCCGCGTCGTCCCACCCGGTGGTGCCGACGACGACGTGCACCCCGGAGTCGACCAGGGCGTGCACGTATTGCTCGGTGACCGCGGGCACGGTGAAGTCCACCACGACCTGCGCCCGGGCGGCCGTCACGGCCGACAGGTCGCCGTCGACGTCTACCGCCGCGACCAACTCCAGGTCGGCGGCGGCCTGCACCGCCGCCACGACCGTGCGTCCCATCCGTCCGGCCGCGCCCAGCACGGCCACCCGTGTACGTTCTGTCACGACAGCATCCTATGGTGCTCCCACCAGACCCCGCCGTGCCCACGTTGCGCACCTCGGGCGTCTCCCGCGGAGAACCGTCCGACAGCACCGTCAGACCAGGACGTCCTGCACCGGGTGCTCGCGCATCGAGCTCCCCTGCTCCAGACGGTCGGCCAGACGGCGCAGATCGGCGGCGGACAGGCCGGTGAACCGTTCGGTCTCGCGGGGCGGGTAACCAGCCTGGAGGTACCAGCGCAGCGCGGCGACCATCCGGTCCGGGCGCACCGGCCCGGGACCCACGGCCTCGCGGACGAAGGCGGCGAACCGCACGGCGGACAGCCACCGGCCCGGGTCCACCCCGAGCAGCTGCACGCACCAGCGGTGCAGCTGGCCCAGCGGCACCCCGACCTCGTGGGCCAGGTCGACGCTGCGGACCACGCCGCGCACCGACTGCGCCACGGCCAGGGCCTGGGCCAGCCGGTCGGCGTCCGCGATGTCGTGCTGCGGCACCCGGTCGACCGCCACCCAGGCGTTGAGCACGGCGGCCTCGACGTCCTGGCTGTTCAGCGCGTCGACGACGGCGGTCACCGCATCGGCACCGAGCCGGGCGGCGGCGGGTACCAGACCGCGCGGGGCGGGCCGGGGTGCCCACAGCCGGGCCAGTCCGACCGGGGTCAGCCTCAGCCCCAGGGCCACCCCGGGACCGGTGGTCTCGCGCACCCGCACGGCGAGCGCCGGACCGCGCACCGACGAGTCCGCGTCGTAACGGTCCCCGGTCAGCGGGTCCGAGACGACGGCCGGGGTCCCGGCGACGATGAGTAGCTGTCCGCACCCGTCGGGCAGCAGCACCTCGCGGGCGCTGCTCGCGGGGGCACCGACGCCCCGCTCCGCCACCCAGGCGTGCTCGACGACGTCGCGCAGCCGCGCCGGTGGCTCGAACCTCCGGAGACTGCGTTCAACCGACATGTCCACATTCTTCCTCACCGTCCGGCGCATCGCTCGGATATCACCCGGGCCCCGCTGGTGCCCGACCGGTGGCCGGGCACCAGCACCGGTCAGGTGGCCAGGGTCTCGGCGACGGTCAGCGCCTGGGCGGTACCGGCGACGACGGCCGCGACCTTGAGCGCCTCGAACACCACCTCCCGGCTCAGCCCGTCCTTGCGGACCGTCGCCTCGTGGGAGGTCGTGCACACCTCGCAGCCGTTGACCGCCGACACGGCCACCGACCACAGCTCGAACAGGGACTTGTCCACCCCGGGGTTGCCGATGATCGTCATCCGCAGCCCGGCGGGCAGGTCGTCGTAGGTACCGAGGAAGTGCCGGCCCCGGTAGAACACGTTGTTCATCCCCATGATGGTCGCCGCCCCCAGCGCGGCGGTGCGGGCCGCCTCGCTGAGGTGCTGGCCCGCTTCGTCGGCGATCTCGCGCAGCACCGTGGCGTTGCGGGTGGCGGCGGCGGAGGCGAGCATCGTGCCCCACAGCTGGTCAGAGGTCAGCACCGTGCTGCGGGACAGCGACCCCAGGTTGAGCTTGAGGTCCTTGGCGAACCCCGGCAGGGCGTCCTTGAGGTTCTCCACGCCCATCAGAAGGCCTCGCCCAGCAGGTTGACGACGTCGATCGTCGGGTCGCCCTTGCGCCAGCTGCAGGCGCACAGCTCTTCGGACTGCAGGGCGTCGAGCACCCGCAGCACCTCGTCGACGTTGCGGCCCACCGAACCGGCGGTGACCGAGGCGAACTGGACCTTGTTGTCCGGGTCGACGATGAAGGTGACCCGGTCGGCGACGCCGTCGGCGTTGAGCGCCCCGGTCGCGGTGACCAGCTCACGGTTCAGGTCGCTGAGCATCGGGAAGGGCAGCGTCTTCAGCTCGGGGTGCTGGACCCGCCACTGGAAGTGGACGAACTCGTTGTCGACCGAGACGCCGTAGACGACCGCGTCACGGTCCTCGAACTCGCCGTTGAGACGGCCGAACGTCGCGATCTCGGTGGGGCACACGAAGGTGAAGTCCTTCGGCCAGAAGAAGACGACCTTCCACTTACCGGATGCGTCGTCGCTGGTCACCGTGGTGAAGTAGTCGTCCGGCGCGGACGCTTCGACCTGTGACAGGTCGCCGCCGACGACCGCGGCGAGCGAGAAGGCGGGGAACTGGTCGCCGATGGTGAGCAGAGGCATGAGGGGGCTCCTTCGTCAGGTCGCGGGCTGCGTCGTCGACGATTCTGCCGCTACCAGTCCGAATAATCAAAACCGATCTCACATGCTAAAATGATAGGCATGTCCAATCATGCAGTTCAGCCGACCCGCTCAGGGCTGCGGGCGTTCGTCGCGGTGGCCGAGCACCGCCGCTTCCACGCCGCCGCCGCGGCCGTGGGTGTCAGCCAGCCGTCGCTCTCCCAGGCCCTGGCCGCGCTGGAGACGACGATCGGCCTGCAGCTGGTCGAGCGCCACCGCCGCCAGATCATGCTCACCCCCGACGGCGCCCAGCTGCTGCCCCTGGCCCAGGCTGCCCTGGACGCCTATGACGACTTCTGCACCGCCGCCGCCGGGTGCGGCGACCCCCTGGCAGGCCGGCTGCACCTGGGTATGATCCCGACGGTCGCCCCGTACGTCCTGCCGGTCGTCCTGCCTGGTCTGGCCGAACGCTACCCCGACCTGACGCTGACCCTGGTCGAGGACCAGACGGCCCGCCTGCTCAACGCCCTGCGCGACGGCCGGATCGACACCGCGCTGCTGGCCCTGCCGGTCCCCGGGGTGGTCGAGATACCGATGTACGACGAGGACTTCGTGCTGGCCCTGCCTGCCGGTCACCACCTGTCCGGCCGCACCGACCTGTCGCTGTCGGTCCTGGACGACCTGCCGCTGCTGCTGCTCGCCGAAGGCCACTGCCTACGCGACCAGGCCCTGGCCGCCTGCCAGCAGGCCGACGTCCATCCCATCACCGACTCCACCCGCGCCACGTCGTTGCCGACCGTGCTCCGCTGCGTCGCCGGGAACCTCGGCGTCACCCTGCTCCCCGCCACCGCCGCCGCCTCCGAGACGGCCACCGGCGCCCTGACCACCGCCGCCTTCACCGACCCTCCCGGCCGCCGCATCGGCCTGGTCCACCGCCCCCAGACCGGCCGCGACGCTGCCTATCGCGCCCTGGCCGCCACCATGACCGACATCATCGCCGCCACCGGCCCCGTCCACTCCGTGGTCGAGAGCACAGACTGACGACGGTTGAGGCAGGACCACGGGGCAGACGGCACGAACGTGCCGATACCGGCACTGTCGTCGTCTACAGTGCCAAGGGTGCTGACCGGTGACACTCTCTCCCAGTGGCTGCAGCGCCGGGTGGGCACGGTGGTGTACGGGCCGCTGGTCCAGCTGAGCCCGTCGGGGCTGGTGCGGGGCTCGGACCGGCCGGACTCGCACCAGGTCCGCATCC
>WRMB01000058.1 GCA_009777345.1 Micrococcales bacterium
CCAGGCGCAAGCAACATATAGGACCTACCGCCCCCGGCACAACCCCCGACCAGCCCCACCATGAGCGCCCACACCGCAGACCGGCCCGAACCCGCCACCGACCGCCAGCAGGGACTGCGGCCGTGCCCCCATCACCACCAGACCGATAAGGCCGCGTGGGTTCGTGGGTCCCACGCCGTTCCACCGTCTCGAGACGGTGGAACGGCGCTACCCAGACCGTGCGCGAGCTCCTCCGACGAGATCAGGGGACCTGGACGTTCTGGCGCCGTCGCCCGTCCGTGGTGGTCCGTCACAGGGGGTCTTCGCAGCGTCCGGTGCGGGGGCGGGCCTGGTGTCGTCGCGTCGGGGCAGGTGGGCCGCGTGATGACAGGCTGTGCACGAGGGGCCTTCCCCCCGGCGGGTCGCCGTGCTAGGTTAAAAACTCGTCAAGGCATATGTCTGTTATGTCTGAGCTGTTTCTGGTTCTGTGGCAGGGAGGCAGTCGTGTGTGTCGCAGGGAGGTCGTGGTGCTGAGCCGTCGGGGTGCAGTCTCCTGGGAGGTACCAGCGGTGCCGGCCGGCCTACCACGACGGCCGGGAGCCCTCGCCGACCTGCGGGTACCTCTACCCCGACCACGCCAGCACGCCTGGTTCGTGGTTCACGGTGATGGCGACCGCGTACTGGACGGTGGCCTGGTCCGGGGCCGGGCAGTCCGGGTCGTTCCCGGTCCAGGTCGCCGAGGTCCAGACCATCATCGTGCCCAACCCGCTCCCGTAGGCCGGTACGGCAGCAGCCGAGAAGGTGCAGCAAGCCCGAGAGAGAAAGGACACGGAGATGCCGAGGGCGACAGGTCGGCACGAAGGATGCCGCAGACGAGGAGGGTGCCGCAGATGAGGATAAGACGGGTGGGCGGAAACCGGGCCGGAGTTGCCACCGTCGAGGCCACGGTTCTGATGCCGAGCGTCATGTTCATGACTATGCACGAAATAACCATGAAGGGGTGGATGCAGTGCCGAGTGACAAGGATATAGAGTACGCGATCAAGCGCTTGCGCTTTGCGGCGGTTGACGCTTTCATGTGTGGTCCGTGGGGACCAGGTAAGCGCGGGGGAGGGGGTCTTTTCGACTGGTATGAGGACAAGAACTCGACGTCTACCGGCTACTATCACCTCCGCGACGCAGAGAAAATACCAGACGGCGGGACGAAGTTCTTCGGCTATACCCGTCCAAATTCCGAAGGGAGGTACGGTGGAAAGGCAATCGATCACAACCTGGAGGTCATGAATGACCCCTCAACTCGTATTCCGGAAGGTTTCGCGAGATCCAGGGCTGGATCGAAGAGATCGTCGACCGCTGGCGGGACCTTCCAGACAAGGGCGAGATCGAGAGCTGGAAGAAAGAGCTGGATCCGGTCAAGCATCGTTTTAGACGGGGATCGGATCTGATGATTCATATTGGAGAAGTGCGCCGCATCCTGTGGGGGGATGCCAACGGGGATGGCTGGTCGGACGAGGACGAAGGTCTGCGGGGGCAGGCGATCATGGCCTTCAAGGACTACGTCCGTCAGGTTGAGGATGCCGTCTACGCCTGCGACCTCATCGTTCAACTCGTCGATGCGTCCCTCGGTGCGGAGGCGGAACTGTGGGACCAGGCCCGCTACGCTGCCACCCAGACTGTTCACCGCATGGCGGGTACCTGTTGGCGGTTGGCCCGGGCCGGGGCTGCCGGGTCTGCCGATATCGATGTCAGGGACGTGGTTGCCGGGATTGCGTTCGCGCTGGGAGCGGTGTCTCTCGTTCCAGGCCCGCACCAGACGGCCGCCGGGGTATCCAGCCTGGCTCTGTCGGCAGTTACCGCAAGTGGTTACCCGGGTGCTGGCGACTTCAGGGCTGCTGACTACGTGAATCCGCCCAGGCCGAGTATCCCGCACTACCACGGAGCTCTCGAAGTGCTGGAGCTTCTGCTGAACGGGTCCAAGAACAGTGTTGACGAGAGCGTCACGATCGCCGAGAAGGAGATCGGCAAGTCTTTGAACGCGGCGCACCACATGATGACGGTCAGCGAGCGCCAGCTGTTCAACCCGCGGGTGGCGCCGGTCACGGAGGTCCCGGCAACGCTCAGGCACGACAGGGAGCTGGCGCTGGAGATCGTGAGGCGCACCGCCCTGGTCTCCGTTGAGCTGTGCAGCGCCGCCGTCGAGATCAACGCGTTCAAGGACCTCGGTGATGCCAGCATCATGAAACGTGATCCGCGTATTGGGACTGGGCAGGGTACTGGTCCGTACCACCAGCTGAACACGCTCCTGTTCTTCCTGGGCCTGGCGCTCCAGGAGATAGGCAACGAGGCGTATGCGGCGTCTGTGAACCTCCATGCGGTGGTGGAAGCGCTCGACCTGGCCGAGGTGGAAAGGCAAGAGTTGATTCAGGCTACGGCCAACAGTCTCACGGCGGCGGACACCGGCTATGTCGCATACTATTCCAATGAGGCTAATATCCCGCTGGACGGGCAGGTCGACGTGCCCGAGCCGGTCATACCAGATATCGATCGAATGAGAGGCGAAAGATTCTGATGCGCACAGTCCAGCTGGCCGGTTCTTGTGGCTGGAGCCGGGGGCGGTGGCTGGTGGTCAGCCTGGCGGCTCTGGTGCTGATGTCGGCCTGCACCGACTCTGGTGGTGGGCCAGACGGTACTACCCTGGACCGTGGCACGCCCAGCGCGGCCCGGACGGTTCCGGTCGTGGCCTTCGACCCGCCGTCGCGTTTCGACCTGGACCAGGCTGTGGAGGTGCCTAGAGCACGGGCAGAGTTCGGGACGCTGCACGGGACTACGCTGCTGTGGGTCGAGGAAGACGGCACCGCCCGGTCCGCCGACCTGGCCGATCCCGGGCGGTCGTGGGTCACCCCGCTGCCGACCGGCTGTACCTACGTCCGTCTGATGGCGCCGTTCGTCGTCGGAGACGTGGTGGTAGTCGCGACAGGGGAGGATGGAGAGACCGACCCCGAGGGTAATGTCCCCTATACTGTCAACATTACCGGTCTAGGCATCGACGACGGCACCGTTCTCTGGAGCATTTCTACACCGATAGACCGGCCATTTACACCTCGATCTGCCAAAATGAACACCGACCTCGGCGCCGTGGAGCGGAACGGCGACGTACTGCTGACCTTCCACCCTCTCGCCGACTATCCTTCAGTACTCATCGACCCAGTCAACGGAGAGGTCCGCTGGAAGAGCCACGCGGATACTGTCCCGGTGATGTCGGGGGGCTACTCGGGCGTCGTTCCGGCGATTTCAGGACGATACACGGTCGCGGCGCACCTTGGAAGCATGTACTCCTTGGATCTCGAGACCGGGCAGGCCGCTGCGGAGCCCTTGCTCAGAGGAAGAAGTCGGCACGTCGACCCGGTCGACCCGACCTACATTATCCTTCACCCCGAGCGGACAAGCTCTTCTCGGTCGCTTCTTCGGTTCTCGACGGTCGACGGAACTGTCGAGACGTTCACGCCGGACCCGGACGATATTCGCTACAACGGCGACTACAACTGCCTGCGCGAAGGGGATCTGGCCTGGGTGTGCCGTGGCACGTCACCGCCCTACTCCATCATCGGACTCGACCCTGCGTCCGGGGAGGTGCTGTGGATGGAAACTGATCATACCGACGGGCTGGTATTCTTCCGCGATCACGTCTACGGAGCAGGTTCCGGCTACGGAGACTATGCGGTGATCGACCAGTCGACTGGTAGGGTCATCACTTCCAATATCAACATCTCAGGCTCGCCGATCCAGGTGAACGAGTATGGGGTCATGGGAAGAGTCGACAAGAGCGGTCACCCGTTGTTCGGCAAGTGGGTCTGGGTGCCAGCGTCTGGCTGATTCTGCTCAGGCGTCGCCGCCTGGGTTGCCGGACGTGCCCGCCGTGACGTCGTCCAGCCGGTAGCGCTCAGCTGCCTGCGTGGGGACCGACGGGTCGACCGCACCGGCGAGGGCGAGGCGGTGCAGTACCTTGACCGCGACGGACGGGCCGTCGATCTTGAAGTAGCGCCGGGCGGCGGCCCGGGTGTCGGAGAAGCCGAAACCGTCGGCGCCGAGCGTGGAGTAGTCGCCGGGCACCCAGGCGCGGACCTGGTCGGCGACGAGGTGGTCGTAGTCGGTCGTGGCGACGAACGGGCCCTGGGCCTGGCGCAGCCGGGTGGTCAGGTACGCCTCGTGGGGGTCGTCGGGGTGCAGCCAGGTGTGCTCGTCGGCGGCCAGGCCGTCGCGGCGCAGCAGGCTCCAGCTGGTCACCGACCATACGGCGGCGTTGACGCCCCAGTCGGTGGCGAGCCGGTCGCGGGCCTCCAGGGCCCAGGGGACGGCCACGCCTGAGGCGAGGATCTGCGCCTGCGGGCGGTCGTCGCCGTCGGCGGGGGCGACGAGGTGGATGCCACGCAGGATGCCGTCGACGTCCACGTCGTCGGGCTGGGCGGGCTGCACGATCGGTTCGTTGTAGACCGTGAGGTAGTACAGGACGTTCGGGTCACGCCCACCTGCGGCGTGGCCGTCGCCGTACATGCGCTCCAGCCCGTCCCGCACGATGTGCGCGATCTCGTACCCGTACGCCGGGTCGTAGTGCACGACGTGCGGCATGGCTCCGGCGGACAGCGGCGAGTGCCCGTCGGCGTGCTGCAGGCCCTCCCCGGTGAGCGTGGTGCGCCCGGCGGTGGCGCCGACGAGGAAACCGCGGGCCATCTGGTCCCCGGCGGCCCAGAACTGGTCGCCGGTGCGCTGGAACCCGAACATCGAGTAGCAGAAGTAGAACGGGACCAGCGGTTCGCCGTGCGTGGCGTAGGCGGTGCCGGTGGCCTGCAGCGCGGCGGCGGCCCCGGCCTCGTTGATCCCGACGTGCATGATCTGCCCGGTCGGCGACTCCCGGTAGCTGAGCACCAGGTCGGAGTCCACGGCCGTGTAGCGCTGGCCCGCGGTGTTGAAGATCTTCGCCGACGGGAAGATCGAGTCCAGGCCGAACGTCCGCGCCTCGTCGGGGATGACCGGCACCAGCCGGGGCCCGAGGTGCGGGTCTTTGAGCAGGTCCTTGAACAGCTGGACCAGGGCCATCGTCGTGGCGACCGGCTGGTGGCCCGAGCCTCTGGCCAGTCGGCCGTAGGCGTCCGGGTCGGGCAGCCGCACCGTGGTGTGCGCGGTGCGCCGTTCCGGCAGGAACCCGCCCAGGGCGCGTCGCCGGTCCAGCAGGTAGGCCACGGCGTCGTCGGACGGGCCCGGGTTGTAGTACGGCGGGGCGTACGGGTCGGCGTCGATCGCCTGGTCGGTGATCGGCAGGTGCAGGGTGTCGCGCAGCCCCTTGAGGTCGTCCGCCGCCAGCTTCTTCATCTGGTGGGTGGCGTTGCGCCCGGCGAAGTGCGAGCCCAGCGCGTAGCCCTTGATGGTGTGCGCCAGCACCACCGTGGGTGCCCCGGTGTGCTCCCGGGCGGCCTTGTACGCCGCGTAGACCTTGCGGTAGTCGTGCCCGCCGCGTTTCAGGGCCCAGATCTCGTCGTCGGTCATCTGCGCGACCAGCCGGGCGGTGCGCGGGTCCCGGCCGAAGAAGTGCTCGCGCACGTAGGCGCCGTCGTTGGCCTTGAAGGTCTGGAAGTCCCCGTCCGGGGTGGTGTTCATCAGGTGGACCAGGGCCCGGTCCTTGTCGGCCACCAGCAGCGGGTCCCACTCCCGGCCCCAGATGACCTTGATGACGTTCCAGCCCGCGCCGCGGAAGAACGCCTCGAGCTCGGCGATGATCTTGCCGTTGCCGCGCACCGGCCCGTCCAGCCGCTGCAGGTTGCAGTTCACGACGAACGTCAGGTTGTCCAGGCCCTGCGCGGTCGCCAGCTGGAGCATGCCGCGCGACTCCGGCTCGTCCATCTCCCCGTCGCCCAGGAAGGCCCACACGTCCTGGCCGGACGTGTCCTTGATGCCCCGGGCGTGCAGGTACCGGTTGGTCCACGCCTGGTGCACCGCGGCGGCCGGGCCCAGACCCATGCTCACCGTCGGGAACTCCCAGAAGTCCGGCAGCAGCCGCGGGTGCGGGTACGACGGCAGCCCGCCGCCCGGGTGGGAGACCTCCTGCCGGAACCCGTCCAGCTGCGCCTGGGTGAGCCGCCCCTCCAGGAAGGCCCGCGCGTACACGCCCGGCGAGGCGTGCCCCTGGAAGAACACCTGGTCACCGCCCCCGGGGTGGTCCTTGCCGCGGAAGAAGTGGTTCAGCCCCACCTCGTACAGCGTGGCTACCGAGGCGTAGGACGAGATATGCCCGCCCACGCCGATCCCGGGCCGCTGGGCCCGGGTCACCATGACCGCCGCGTTCCACCGGACCATCCGCCGGAACGCCCGTTCGGCTTGCTCGTCGCCGGGGAAGTAGGGCTCGTCGTGCACGGAGATGGTGTTGACGTACGGGGTGTTCAGCGTGACCGGCACGGTGACGTTGCGGGTCCGGGCGGCGCGCAGCAGGCTCGTCAGGACGTACCGGGCGCGCGGCGCGCCCTGGGCGTCGATCAACCCGTCGAGGGACTCCGTCCACTCAGCGGTCTCCTCCGGGTCGATATCGGGCACCTGGGTCAGCAGGCCGTCGATGAAGGGGGTGGGCTCGTCGTGCGTGGACATGTGCGCTCCTCGTCCTCGGGGGCCCGGCGACAGCGGCCGTCGGCTGTCCTGGTCGTCCATTCTGCGATCAGGACCGGGCGAAAGTCGCGCTGAGAGACGGTGTCGGCGACGCGCGGGACTTGCCAGGGCCAGACCGCGTACGGTGGGCTACGGTGTGCGAGACCACGGCGGCACAGGGCTGCCGGACAGAACAGGAAGGGTGCCCGGTGTCATCGAGCACGGAGGGGTCGACCCGGGCGCAGCGGCTCGGGTTCGCCGCTGGTCAGGTCGTGCAGGAGTTCGGGTACGACGACGACGCAGCCGCCGACCTGCGGACGGACCTGGAAGAGACGGTCGAGGTCGAGCTGGTCGGCGAGGACTACGACGACGTCACCGACGGTGCCCTGATCTGGCACCGCGCCGACGACGACGACCTGTCCGACGTCCTGATGGATGCCCTCGGCGGTCTGGACGACAACGGCCCGGTCTGGGTGCTCACCCCGAAGGCAGGCCGCCCCGGTCACGTCCCCCCGTCGGACGTCGAGGACGCCGCCACCACCTGCGGTATGCACGTCATGAGCACCTTCGCCGTCGCCGACGACTGGTCGGCCACCCGGCTGTCCAGCCGCGGTCGGGGCAAGTGACCAGGTCGTAGGCCGTACGGTCGTCACGCCAGGTCGGCGTGCGTCGGCGGCTGCGACCTCCGTGCTGGACACCAGTCGTAGGCTTGGGCCCGTGGCATCTGCTGTGATCGACAGAGCGTGGACCAAGAGAGCGCGCAAGGCCGTCGTCGTCGCCGGGCTGCGGACGTACTTCCGCACCACGAGCCGGGTGGCGCCCAGCCTGGCGGTCCGCAAGGCCGTCGACGTGTGGTGCACGCTGCCGACGAACACCGGTCGGCGCAAGGACAACCGCCACGAACCGGGGGAGCGGGTGACGGTCCCCGCCGCGGGCCTGTCCGTCGGGCGCACCATCGTCGCCGAGACCTGGGGCGAGGGCCCGGTGGTCTACCTGGTGCACGGGTGGGGCGGCTGGCGCGGCCAGGTCGCGTCGTTCGCCCCCCAGCTGGTCGCCGAAGGCTTCCAGGTGGTGACGTTCGACAGCCTGTCCCACGGCGACTCGGACCCCGGCGAGCACGGCCCGAGCCGCTCGACGGGCGGGGAGATGGTCGATTCGTTCCGTCAGGTCTACGAGCACTTCGGCCCTGCCCACGCGGTCGTGGGGCACTCCCTGGGCTGCGCGTCGGCCTGCCGCACCCTGCTGGACGGCGCCCAGGCCGAACGCCTGTGCCTGATCAGCCCCAATCCCGAGATGGCCGAGATCAGCGGCCGCTTCGCCCGGCAGATCGGCCTGGCCCCCCGCCTGGACGAGCTGTTCTTCGCGGCCAACGAACGGTACGCCCACCGCGCGATGCACGACTTCGACATCGCCCCCATGGCCGCTACCGGCCAGCTCCCCGGTGCCACGATCATCCACGACGCCCTCGACAAAGAGGTCCCGCTGGCCGTCGCCCAGCAGATCGCCGACACTTGGTCCGGCTCCACCCTGGTCACCACCCACGGCCTGGGCCACCACCGCATCCTCATCGACCCCGATGTCATCACCCACGTCACCAAGGCCGTCATCGGCTGAGGCGACACTACTGGCGCAGCAGACTCGGGTTGAGTGCCAGCCTTGTCTGCGGGTAGCCATCATGTGGTCAAAATCGAGTCCAGTACATGGACGTCCTTACCGTGAGGTCTGGTGGCTGGTGACTATTGCAGCACGTCCGACGTTGGGGAGTGGGAATGGGCTGGGTGCTTGCGGTCGACTTCGGCTCGGCCAACACGGCTGCGGTGTGGGCCCGTGAAGGGCGGATCGAAAGAGTCCGGCTAGAACCCGGCTCCGACACGATGCCGTCGGCGGTCGTGCTGATCGACGGGCAGTGGCGGGTGGGCCAGGCGGCGCTGAACGCCCGTCGCAGCCATCCCCAGACGTTCGTCGCCGCACCGAAGGCCCGGTTGGGCCACGAACCAGTCGTGCTCGGTGACGACCTGGTCTCGGCCCCGACCATGGTCTCCCAGGTTCTGGCGGCGGTCCGGGAGCGAGCCGTACGTGCTGCTGGCGGCACTCCACCGGACCAGGTCGTCCTGACCCACCCGGAGCACTGGGGGCCTCAGCGCCAGGCCGCCCTGCACGAGGCTGCGCGCCTGGCTGGGTTTCCCGACGAGCAGATCATCATGCTGCCCGAACCGGTCGCGGCGGTCCGGGCCAGCATCGAACCGGAGTCCCTGCCGCCGGGTTCCCGGGTCGCCGTGGTAGACATCGGCGGCGGAACCTGCGACGTCGCCGTGCTGGAGGCCACCGACCACGGCCTGATCGTCATCGCTCGGAAAGGCGACGAGCGTCTGGGTGGCAACGACTTCGACGACCTGCTGTACCAGTGGACCCTCGACCAGCTGCGGGCCTCTGGCCACGCCGACATGGTCGAGATCCTGGCTGACCCGGCCTATATCGGCTCTGCCCTGACCCTGCTCGACTCGGTCAGAGGTGCCAAACAAGACCTCTCCTACCACGCTGACGCCCATATCGCGGTCTCGGTCGCTGCGGACAACGAGACTACGGTCACCATCACCCGCGACGAGTACGAACAGCTCATCGCCGAACCCCTGGCCCGGGCTGCAGCCCTGACCAAGACGGCTATGGAGACGTCGCAGACCGAGACCCTGACTCAGCTCTTCCTGACTGGAGGCTCAGCCTTCACCCCGGCGCTGGCCCGCGCCCTGCACACCGTGACCGGGCACCTGTCCGCACCTCTCGGGGACCCGAAGATGGTCACCGCCACCGGGGCACTACGCACCGTGCTCGGCAGCACGTCATCGGCCCCGGCAGCCCAGCAGCCAGCGGCACCGGTGACCCAGCAGCCTGTTGTGCCGTCACCGGCTACCCAGGCGGTGCTCCCACAGCCTCAGCAGTCCGGCTCGGCCCCGCCACCCGTCCCGTCCCGGCCGTCGATGCAGCACACCGCCTCGGGGGAGGGAGCGACCACCGGTGCCCCGGTGCCTGGCGCAGGAGCAGTTGTGCCAGCGTTCGTCGGGCCAGCCAGCGCCATGTCCGCGCCGGGCCCGTACCAGCCAGCCCCACCCGCGCCCGGTCTGGTCCCACCGCGCACTGTGTACCCATCTGGTCCGGTTGGAGGTGCGCGACCCGCCCCAGGGGGGCCGCCGGGTTCGCACCGCTGGCGCAACCGGATCCTGCTGATGACGGTCCCGTCTGTCGTGGCTTTCGGTCTCGGGGTCTGGGTCGGGGTGTTCCAGGTGCCCCGCTCCGACGACGGTTCCTCGATCACCGGGGTTTCCCCAGATGCAGTCCCGCAGACTTCCCCGCAGTCTCCTGTCGCTGACCAGAGTGCTGCACCAGGCCCCAGTGCGTCTGCGCCCGTCAGCGTGACAGCCTTGAGTCTGGACAAGGCTGCCGCTCAGGGCAAGGGATGTTACCGCGAACGGTCCTACGGTGCGGAATTCGAGTGGGGAGAGGCGACAGCCTCGATCGCACAGCGGTCGTTCCGTACTGCCCTCGTCTGTCTGCTCGGAGACAAGGACCAGGTCGCATCGATCGACTACGTCGTACCGAACGGTGCGACCACCTTCAAAGCCACGGTCGGGCAGGACGACAACTCGGGCGGTACCGGGAAGCTAGTGCGGTTCGAGGTGCTCGACGTGACGACGAACCAGCCGCTGGAATCTGTCGATGTCCGTTTCGGTCAGGCCAGCGATGTGTCGGTCAGCGTCGAGGACCTGGTCCGGGTTCGGCTCGAGGTGACCGTCATCGAGAACTCCGACGTCGGCCAGCGCGGCTACCCCGGAGACCTGAACCGCCTGACCACCGTAGCCTGGGCAGATCCCACGTTCTCCTGACTGCGAAGTGTCTTCACTGTCGCAAGCTGCGGTCGCGGGCTTCTCGTCTCCCTGACGGCCTGGGTGTCGTGGTCCTGGTGCGAGGGTTCCGGGCCTGGTGCCGCCCATTCTCCAGTAGCAGCCGATAAGACAGTGCAGGTTCGAGGGTTGCGCGCCGATCAGGTGGTTGGAACCGCCTGATCGGCGTCGAGCCCTCGAACTGGGGCATCCTTATCGGCTAACGAGTGGGAGGGGGGCCGTCGCGCAGGTGGGTAGTCTCCGGACGGGCACGGCGGACGGCACCCGTAGGCCATCGGGCAGGCGGCAACCGGAGCGAGTTCGTAGCCCTGCAAGCCCGTCACGGGCGATGACCAGGCTCACCGGCTGACGGTCCGCGGTTCGGCGACCCAGGCGCTGAACACGGGGATGCCGTCCCAGGGGCTGACCTCGGTGGTGCCGTCGACGGTGAGTGTCCGGTCGGAGTCGGCCCGGTTCGGCGACCTCCGCCACCAGCGTGGCCGTGCGGCCGAAAGCTGGCTCGACGGTGGTGGGCAAGCCACGGCGACCACGGCGTAGGGGCGGTCGAACCGGACCTCGAGACGACGCAGCCGCACTTCCCGCGTGTCGACCAGGCTGGCGGCCCAACAGGGCATATCGGTGACCGCAGCGGCGGAGAACCCGAGCCGGTCGTAGGAGGCCACGGCCTGCTGCTGACCGTCGACGTCTTTCGGTTCGGTCACCCACCTGTTGCCGGTGGCCGCCACTGCTGGGAACCACGGTTCGCCGCGCAAGGATGTGCAGGTGGTCGCGTCCCAGGCGGGCAGCAGGGCGCGGGTCTCGGTGGTTCGGTCGCTGTCGCTGACCTGGGACGCGGTGCGCTCGGTCAGCGTCCAGGCGTGCCCGGTACCGAGCGGGGCGCCGAACAGGTCGATCGCGAGCGAGCTTCTTGCGACCTCCAGGGCTGCCTGGTGGACGTTGCCGACCGGGCAGTCCGGTTCGGCGATCACCGACAGCACCCGCAGGCCCTCCGACCGTGCCGCGTGCACTGCCACCCGTCCGGCCGCGGCGGTGTCGGCCAGGCCCACCTGGTGGCCGGACGGCGGGGTGCTGAGCACCTCCGCGGCGTGGGAGAAGGCACCGCCGAGCGTTTCTGGTACGTGGTCGTCCTGCTCGGGCCTGAACACATATGCCTCGTCGAACGGAGCGTCCCAGCAGATCTTGGTGGCCACGGCCGAGGCCAGCACCACAGCGGGAACCTGGACGGCGGAGGGGCTCAGGTCGGCGGGGAAGCGCTGGACCAGTCCCAGGGTCCGCTCGGCCGTCCAGGCGTCGGCCTGTTCCTGGGTCGGCATCGGACCCCGGGCGACGGAGCCGGGCAGCCTGGTGGCCCACTGGTCGAACGCCGGGGTCGACCAGGTCTGGTCCACCCACACGGCCACGGCGTGGCGCACCTCGGGATGTGCCTGGTCGAGCAGCGCAGCAGCCCGGGCGGCGGCGTCCTCGGCGTCGGTGCCCAGCGCTTCTTCCAGCACCGCCCGCGCTGCCGGTGGCGCGTCCTGTGCGACCAGCGCCAGCAGCAGCCACACCCCCAGCCCGGAGACCACGCCGTGACCGGTGAGCACCCGTCGGACGAACCCCTCGGTGAACCCGGCGACCAGGTCGGCGGTGGGTCGGGCAGGTCTCGTCTGCTCCAGCACGGCGGTGTCCTCTCGGCGGTTCTCGGTCTGTGCCACCAGGGTGGCAACCGGCCAGGGGAAGCAGGTCGCTCCGAGAGCGACATTCCGCGACCGTCGGTGACACGGTCGGTGCGGGTTCAGGCGCCGAGCAGAGGCTGGTCGAAGTAGAACAGGGCCTCGTTGATGGTGAAGACGTCATGGACACCGCGGTCGATGAAGTACGCGACGATGGCGTCGAAGCGCAGGGCCGACGACAGCGTGTAGCCGGCCCGGGCCAGCAGCGACGTCGTCTCGGCCAGGTTCAGCTCCAGAGCGACGGCCAGCGCCAGGGCGGTCTTCTTGCTCGGTGCGTAGACCGGCGAGCTGCGCAGCTTGGAGAACAACCGACGGTCGAGGTTGGCTCGCCGGTACACCTGCACGTCGGTCAGCGCCCTGGCGTCGATCAGGCGCAGCACGGTGGTCGAGAAGGGCTCGTCGAGCCGTTCGAGGACGTCAGCCAGGTCTCTGGCGGGGTCTCCTGGAACGACCGAGGCAGACCCCCGACGGCGGAGGTCGGGAGAGGTCTGGGCTGATGGTTCGTACTGCGGCTGCGGCGCGTCGGCTGGCGCGGCCCAAGCCGGTTCTGGTCGGTCGACAGGGGCCTGGCTGGGAGGAGAGACCGGGGACCGCAGCGCCCTCCGACGAGGAGCGGCTTGGAGCGGGTCGACTCTGGCTGGTGCGGAAAGGGTTCGGGACGAAGGCTTCCTCGGGGGTGCGGCCTTCTCGGCACGTCGAAGCGGGGAGGGGAACGGGTCGTCGACCTCCGACGGCTCGGCCGCGGCCAGGTCGGCGCCACCGGCCGGAGCGGAGGGCGCCATGGGTTCGTGCGGTGGCATCGGCTCCGCCTGCCACGGGTACTCCAACGAGTACTCCGTGAGGAGAGAGTCGTCCGAGGCCGTCTTGCCGGGGGCCTCCAGGGCGGGTGCCGGTGGGGGACCGGGCCGTATCGGTTCTGACCAGACGGCTGGGCCCGGCCCGGGCCCGGTGTCGAGGTCGGCGGCGAGGTTGGCCAGACCGGGTCGAGACCCCAGCACCGCGCCGCGGTCGGGGACGGAGAGCCAGACATCGAGGTCGTGGTCGGCCAAGAGCTCGCGGATCACGGTCAGCGCCGCGCTGAAGGCCAGGTCAGGAGGGGGAGCGGGGAGGTCGGCCGTCGTCGTACCTGCCAGGGAGACGGCGACCGACTGCGCACCCTGTGACAGGGCGGTGCCCAGTGCGGTGCGGTACGCGGTCCGGAGCGCGTCGAGCTGGTCGTGCCCCCCGGAGACAGCAGGGCCGGCCGGACTCGACGGTTGACGTCGCAGGAACCTGGCGAACCGACCACGACGGTGCCTACCGGACCGTGCGGGGCTTGAGGGCGCCGCCGAGGCCCGGGTGCTGGCGGTCGATACTGCGGTGTCCAGGCCGCCAGGCCGGACGACGACGTCGGCGGTGAGGGTGTCGACGTCGGCGTTGACGATCAAGAGCGGCATGGTGCATCCATCCTATCGACCGTGTCAGGGCCGGACTGGCTGCTCCTGCCCCAGCTCAGGGGCAGGAGCGTCGTTCACCGACTGACCGCGTCCTCCTCCAAGGCCACGCTCCAGGCGCGCCAAGCCTCCGGCGGCGGGGCAGGGCTACGGGCGACCGGTTGGTGTCCCACCAGCGTGGCAACCGTCTGGACCGCCCAGGTCGCTCTCGGAGCGACATCTCCTCGACGCCGGGACGAGGCAGACCGTCCTGCTAGGAGTATGCACATGCTCGTACTAGCAGTATGATCTTCGTATGACGAAGCGGCGTGTGACCATCACTGCGGACACGGAACCGCTGGCAGTCGGGCAGCAGGCTGTCGCCGACGGCGAGTACGGGTCGCTGAGCGAGTGGGCCAACGCCGCCATGACCGAGAAGGTCACCCGCGACGCCCGACTGCGTGCCCTGCGCGACGCCATCGCCGCCTATGAGGCCGAGCACGGTGTCATCACGGATGAGGAGATCACAGCACAGGTACGAGCAGACCAGGAGGCTGCCATCGTCGTGCGCGGGCACCGCACGACGGCCGGGGCGGCGTGATGTGGGTCTACGACGCCGGGGCGTTCATCGCCGCCGAACGCGGCGACCGGGCCATGTGGACCCGGACCAAAGCCGCGCTCGCGGCCAAGCAGCAGCCGGTCACCAGCACGGCCGTCGTCGCCCAGGTCTGGCGGGGCAACCCTCGGCAGGCCAACCTCGCCCGCCTCGTCGCCGCGGTCGACGCTGTACCCCTGACCGATCCGGCTGCCCTCGCCGCGGGAACGCTTCTCGCCCAGTCTGGCACCAGCGACGTGGTCGACGCCGCCCTGGTGCTCACCGCCGCCGACGGTGACATGATCTACACCTCCGACCCCGGCGACATCGTCCACCTGGCCACGACGCTCGGTCTTCACGTCGACGTCGTTCCTGTCTAGCCGTCAGGCGGTGCTCGTTACTCGAGCAGCTCGTAGGTGACGCCGAGCAGGTCGTAGGTGCGTTGGGCGCGGCGGTCGCGGGTGAGGAGGGTGCGACCGTTGACGCGGGCGGCTTCACCTACCTGGGCGTCGTATACCGCACCGCCGACGATGCCGAGCGGACCGCAGCGCGCGAGAAGGGCGTCAGACGCTGGTGCGTCGAGCCAGCACCGGTGGGGGAAGGCCACGCGCAGGATCTCGGCTGCGGTTGGTGCGTCGAGTCGCATCGCGCCGGGCATGCGGGTGAGGACCGAGTAGGTCTCGAACGCGGCATGGCCCGACAGGGCGGCGCCGGTGGCCATCACTCGTTCGCGGCAGGCAGCGTGCGCCGCATGGTTGGCGTCGAGAGCGGCGACAGCCACGCTCGTGTCTGTGGCGAAGCTGGTCTTATCGCTGGTCGGCATCGCGCCACGCCCGCACGTCGGCGTCCGTCGTCGTGATTCCGGCGACAGTGTCGATACGGGGGAAGCCGTCGACGAGGTGGAAGGTCCGGCCAGCCCTACGCACCGGCGTCAAGCGTATCGAGTCACCCTCGACTGCCAGGTCCAGCTCGGCGTCGGGGCCGAGCTGGAGGCGGTCGCGGGCGTCCTTGGGGATGACGACGCGCCCAGCACGATCGACCGTTACCGTCATGGTTGCCATTCTACCATTCGCTACCGCGATCTCCCTCGCTCGGTCGTCCGTCTGCCTTGTCTGAAGGTTCTCCGGCGCTGACCTCGCGAGCTGGTGCCGAGGGCACCCGGCACGGCGGACGAACTACGCTCGGACGGTGGCTGATCCTGCGACGTACCGTCCGGCGCCCGGGGAGGTCCCCGACTCCCCGGGGGTGTACCGGTTCGCCGACGAGCACGGGCGGGTGGTCTACGTCGGCAAGGCGAAGTCGCTGCGCAGCCGATTGAACAGCTACTTCGGCGACCTGGCGGGGCTGCACCCGCGGACCCAGCAGATGGTGACCACGGCGGCCTCGGTGCAGTGGACCGTCGTGGGGACCGAGGTGGAGGCGCTGGCGCTGGAGTACTCCTGGATCAAGGAGCTCGACCCGCGGTTCAACGTCAAGTACCGCGACGACAAGTCGTATCCGTACCTCGCCGTGACCCTGGACGAACCGGTGCCGCGGGCCCAGGTGATGCGCGGCGCCAAGCGTAAGGGGACCCGGTACTTCGGGCCGTACGCGCACGCCTGGGCGATCCGCGAGACCGTGGACCTGCTGCTGCGGGTGTTCCCGGTGCGTACCTGCTCGACGGGGGTGTACCGGCGGGCCGCCACCTCGGGCCGGCCGTGCCTGCTGGGGTACATCGACAAGTGCTCCGCGCCGTGCGTCGGACGGGTCACGGCCGACGAGCACCGGGTGCTGGCCGAGGACTTCTGCGACTTCATGGCTGGGTCTACCGCGAAGTTCACCCGGCGGCTCACCGCCGAGATGAACCAGGCGGCCGCGGAGCTGGACTTCGAGCGCGCGGCCCGGCTGCGCGACGACCTCGAAGCCCTGACCAAGGCCATGGAACGCAACGCCGTGGTACTGCCCGACGGGACCGATGCTGACGTGTTCGCCCTGGTCGGTGACGAGCTGGAGGCCGCCGTCCAGGTGTTCCACGTGCGTGACGGCCGGATCCGCGGCCAGCGCGGCTGGGTGGTGGAGAAGGTCGAGGACGTCGACGACGCCGCGCTGGTCGAACGCCTGCTGTCCCAGGTGTACGGCGGGGACGGCCCGGCGGGGGTGCCGCGCGAGGTGCTGGTCCCGGTGCTGCCCACCGATGTGGAGCAGGTCAGCGCCTGGCTGGCCGGGCTGCGCGGGTCGAAGGTGCGTATCCGGGTGCCGCAGCGGGGCGACAAGCGCGAGTTGGCGGCCCGGGTGCTGGCCAATGCCGAGCACGCCCTGGCCCTGCACCGCACCCGCCGCGCCGGGGACCTCACCACCCGGTCCCAGGCGCTGCGCGAGCTGGCCGAGGCGCTGGACCTGGACACCGCGCCGCTGCGCATCGAGTGCTACGACGTCTCGCACAACCAGGGCACGTACCAGTCGGCGTCGATGGTGGTGTTCGAGGACGGGCTGCCACGCAAGGGGGAGTACCGGCTGTTCACCGTGCGCGGCGAGCACGGCGACGGGGCCAGCGACGACACCGCCGCCATGCACGAGGTGATCTCCCGCCGGTTCCGGCGCTACCTGGCCGACCAGGAACAGGCACCGGACCGCGCGACGGGCGAGGTGTCCGGTCCGGTCGACCCGGAGACGGGCAGGCCCCGCCGTTTCGCCTACCCGCCGAACCTCGTCGTGGTGGACGGTGGTCCGCCGCAGGTCGCCGCGGCGGCGGCGGCGATGGACCAGCTGGGCGTCACCGGCGTCGCCCTGGTCGGGCTGGCCAAACGGCTAGAAGAGGTGTGGCTGCCCGACGACGACGCACCCGTAGTCCTGCCGCGCGCCTCCCAGGGCCTGTACCTGCTGCAACGGGTGCGCGACGAGGCCCACCGCTTCGCGATCGCCGCGCACCGCAAGCGTCGCAGCAAAGGCATGACCGCCTCGGCGCTGGACGCCGTGCCCGGGCTGGGCCCAGCCCGCCGCCAGGCCCTGCTCGCGGCGTTCGGCTCGGTGCGGCGCCTGCGGGAGGCCAGCGTCGCCGAGATCGCCGCCGTGCCGACCATAGGCCCGCACACCGCGGCGGCCGTCGTCGCGGCACTGCGTCCATAAGGTGAGACAGTGACGCTGGGGTCAGGCGGGCAGCTGCAGCTCAAGACCCTAAAAGGTGAGACGGACCCAAGCGAGGACGGTTCAACCGCCACGACCTTCTGGACCGTGCCAAGATCGAGCCATGACCTCCGACGAGCCGTCGCCGATCACCGTCCCGACCGGTATTCCCGCGCTGGAGGCGTCCACCCCACCACCGCGGTCCGCCCACCCCCAGGTGGTGCTCATCACGGGGATGTCCGGGGCGGGCCGGACCCGGGCCGCGACGGTGCTCGAAGACCTCGGCTGGTACGTCGTGGACAACCTGCCCGCGCAGATGCTGGCACCGCTGGTGGGGATGATGACCGCGTCGTCGGCCCACGGGGTGCAGCGGCTCGGCGCGGTGATCGACGTCCGCGGCCGGGACTTCGACGAGCTGGCCGGCGAGCTGGACGACCTGGCGCGGAAGGGCGTCGAGGTGCACATCATGTTCCTCGACGCCTCGGACGAGGTGCTGGTGCGGCGCTTCGAGTTCGTGCGTCGGCCGCACCCGCTGCAGGGGGACACCACCACGCTGGAGGCGATCGCGCTGGAACGGTCGCTGCTGGCCGAGGTCCGTTCGCGCGCCGACTGGATGATCGACACGTCCGGCACCACGGTCCACGAGCTGGACCGGCAGGTGCGTCAGGCCCTGGCCCGGCCCGACGAGGACGTCGTGCAGGTCTCGATCGTCAGCTTCGGGTTCAAGTACGGCCTGCCGCTGGACGCGGACTACGTCGCGGACGTGCGGTTCCTGAGCAACCCGTACTGGATCTCCGAGCTGCGGCACCTCACCGGTCGGGACGGGCCGGTGCGCGACTACGTGCTGTCCCGCCCCGGGGCGACGGCGTTCGTCGACCGCTACGTGCAGGCCCTGGAACCGGTGCTGGAGGGGTACCTGCGCGAGGGCAAGTACTACATGACGATCGCGGTGGGCTGCACCGGCGGCAAGCACCGGTCGGTGGCGATCGCCGAGCAGGTCGCCACCCGGCTGCGCGGCCTGGGCCACCGGGTGTCCGTGCAGGCCCGGGACGTCGGCAAGGAATAATGGCGCGATGAGCGAGACGGCCCACGGGCGGGTGCTCCAGCGGAACAAGCGTCGACCGGCGATCACGGCGCTGGGGGGTGGGCACGGGCTGTCGGCGACCCTGGCCGCCCTGCGGCACCTGACCGACACCATCACCGCGGTGGTGACCGTCGCCGACGACGGCGGTTCGTCGGGCCGTCTGCGCGACGAGCTGCAGGTGCTGCCGCCCGGCGACCTGCGGATGGCCCTGGCGGCGCTGTGCGACGACACCGAGTGGGGCCGGACCTGGCGGGACGTGCTCCAGCACCGGTTCTCCTCGCTGGGACCGCTGGACCAGCACGCGGTGGGCAACTTCCTCATCGCCGGGGTGTGGGAGCTGCTGGACGACCCGGTGGCGGGGCTGGACCTGGTCGGCAGGCTGCTCGGTGCCCGGGGCCGGGTGCTGCCGATGTCCCTGGAACCGGTGCGGATCGAGGCCGAGGTGCACCGCGCCGACGGACGCCACCGGATCGTGCGCGGCCAGTCGGCGGTGGCCCGCACCGCGGACCCGATCGAACGGGTCCGGCTGGTGCCGGCCGAGCCGACGGAGTGCCCCGAGGCGGTCCAGGCGGTGCTGGAGGCGGACTGGGTCACCCTCGGGCCCGGGTCCTGGTACACGTCGGTGCTGCCGCACCTGCTGATGCCCAAGCTGCGTGACGCCCTGCTGTCGACCACGGCCCGGATCGTCGTGATCTTGAACATCGAGCCGGAAGAGGCCGGGGAGACCGCGGGTATGCGGGCCCACGAGCACCTGGGGGTGCTGCGAAGGCACGCGCCCGACCTGCAGCCGGAGGTGGTCGTCGTGGACCCCAGCGCGGTCGACGACCTGGACCGGCTGGACCCGCTGTGCCAGGCGATGGGTGCCCGGCTGCTGGTGCGCCAGGCCCGCCGCAGCAACGGTTCGGCCCGGCACGACCCGATCCGGCTGGCCGCGGCCCTGCGGGACATCACCGAGGGGGTGCTCGGTGATATCGGTCCCGGCCGGGCGCAGCCGACGGAGAGCCCGAAGGACGGTGAGGCCACGCCGTGAGCCTCAGCCCTGATCCACCGATTTCCACCTACTACGCGCCACCAGCCGGGCGCGCTGGCTGCGTTGTCGCTGCTCAACGGGCCTCCAGCCCGCCTTCGCTGCTCCGCCTTGCCAGCACACCCGTCTGGG
>WRMB01000059.1 GCA_009777345.1 Micrococcales bacterium
GAGCGGGGTCCTGGAACCGGGCGCGTCGCCAGCGGCCACGCTCACCGTGCCGCTGGTGAACGGCCGTGGGTGCTCGGCCAGGACCTGCGGCGTCGGCACGTCCGGACGCGCCGGAACCGCACCAGCCGACCGTCACCAGCCTGGGCGGCGCGGCAGACGGGCTGTTCAGCGGGTAGAAGATGCTGAGACCCGACGCCCCCGTCACCCTGCTCGGGTGTCCAGGTTATCTGTTATCGATGGTCTGGGTCGCGGCCTGTCCGTCGATGGAGTAGTCGACCTGGAGCCGGGCGGGGGCGGCGTCGGGGCCGTCGGTGTCATAGGTGGCGTGGACGGTGACGGCGATACGGCTGCGGCTCATGGCTGTGGTCAGGTCCCTGCCCAGGACTTCGACGGCCTGGCTGGCCGCTGGGGTCAGATCCGACAGCAGGTGGAAGACGCTGACCTGTCCCGGCCACGAGGCGATCAGGGTCCCACCCTGGCCTTCGATGAACGCCACGTCGTCGTCAGCGGCTCGGACCACCCGCCCCAGGGCATCAGTCCGCAGGACCGCGCAGTGGACCCGACCGCGACGGTCACGGTAGTTCACGGCGTAGGTCGCTTCCGGCTGGGGGGCGACCAGCACCGGGTTGGGCTCGCGGAAAGTGCCAGCCACGGTCTCGAAGTACCGCACCAGACCAGCGGTGTCGGTGTAGTAGGTGGCCTCGATACCGCCGGGGAGTCTCACCTCGTACCGGGTGGACGGTTCGGGCGCGGCCTGCGCGTCGGGCTGGGCGACCAGGTCCAGCACGTGGGACCGCTCGACCCGGGGACGCGGCGCACCAGGCGGGTCGACCCACTCCTGCCGAGGCACCACCGTGCTCACCGGCGGTCTTGAGGTCCAGGTCTCGACGGGTGCGACCGGCGGGGTACCGGGCGGGTCCATCTCGATAACCACCGCCAACCCCCCGCCACCCATAACAGGCACCCCGTCCACCTCGACGAGCGGGGACCGCTCGTGTACCGAGACCACCCGCCACGTCACACCGCTGATCGTTACCAGGTCACCCACCAACGCCTCGACAACCTCCTCGTCCCCGCTACCGATCTCACCGTGAAGGATCCCGAACCTCACGTACCCCTCGTCTGCTGCCGACTGCATGACACCGACCCGGTCGACACCGACCCTGTTCGGGAACCCGTAGTAGATCTTGACCCGCGTTTCGCCTGTCTTGTCCATCTGTCTTTCCTCTCTGGTGGTCACGGCCACACGTCTATGTGGTTGAACAGCCTCTGGAAGTCGTCGATGGGCACGGGCATCGGGTGGTTGTAGCCCCAGGGGTTGCTCAGCGCGATCTTCCCGTCGGCGGTGACCCCTGCCACCGAGTAGGAGTGCCCGGCGTAAAGACCGTAGGACTTGCGGAGCGCGTCGAGGGGGGTATCTTCCGCGATCTTGGTGATGCTGGCGACGGCGGCGGTGCTGGGGTTGGCCAGGGTCGAGGAGAGCTGGGCGGGGTCCATGTGCGCGGGGAAGTAGGTGCCCCCTAGCCCGTCGGCGTGGAGCACCAGAACCGGGAGCCCTCTCGGCAGCCATCCGCGACCTGGGGCTGTTCATTCCCCGTCGGGCTCAGAGACGGAACTGCTATCCGGCACGATCAGATTGTAATTCGGAATGGGCGCCGCCTCGAAGAGAGTCCCTGAGAAACCTTTCGGCAGCTCTCCGATTCTAGGCGGAAGGCCGCGAAGGCACCGATGGCACCAGAAGGCGCTCATGCCCTCACGGTCGCCCACGCTGCGCACAGTGTAGACCAGTGTAAGCGCGCGCGTTACGCAAGTTGGACACTCGATGCTATCAACCATTTCCGGGTGGTGCCATGCGCGATCGAAAGCGTCCATCCAGTGCTCGTAGTCTGTCACGGCGGTTCCTCTCTCCCTCTGGATACTGTTCCACCACTCCTGAGCGATGCGCTCGGCGCGAGTCTCCGCTGATCTGGTTCAACCATATGTGACGCCTCCGGGAGGGGTCCCATCGTGTTTGTTGTCCGTCGTGACCCACGGCTGGGGAATCTGTGAAGTGACCTCAGGCTCCCTCCAAGCGTTGAAGCTCCCGTACAAGTACAGCACTCCGTCGGTGCGACGCATGATCAGACTGTCCAGGTCGAACGTCATGAATGCGAGCGCGTCTGTCTCGACGGCCAGACGAGCCGCAGACACCGCCATCACCCGCTCTGCCCGCCACAGCTGTTCCTTGTCTCGAGAGTTCATCGAGTAGTACAGGCTCGCCGTAGAAAGGGCTCCGAGAAACTCCGAATAAATACTTTGCCTGATGGGATCAGACGAGTCGCGAACACTCACAAACAGGCCAGGATGCCGTTCGTGAACTCTGGAGAGATCCTCTACGCCCAGAGCATCGGTAACTATTCTACTCACCTCGGCAACAGCGAACTCTGTCCTCAGTCCGAGAGTGTAGCTGAACATTCGAACTCCTCACTTCGTCAGGGGAATATCTGCTGGACCGTGTCACTACGCACTACAAGAACCTCCTCTAGACCCTGAATCGGGTGCTCCACAAGCCATTGACGGAGGTCGGCGACGTCCAGCAGCGAGTCATCTAGATTGACGAGTATACGCGGCGCCTGGTGGTCGTCCACCTTGTCCCGGATCGTCGCATAGGCGCTCCTCGCCGGAGTGTCTTGTTGTGGCGAGTAGCCATCGAAAATCTTCCCCTCTATTCGATAATCCGGATTCTTGTTCGGATCGACGCCTCTGTCGGTCGGGAGCACCGTCGGCTGGTGCTCGACATCGTGACCCATCCGTGCGAGTGTGTCTGCGGCTTCGTTCTGCCTTTGTATCGCACGGACATTGTCTGTGCTAGCGCTCGCTCCCGGGGACTCGGGCTGGCCGGTGGGTGTTCCACCTCGTTCTCCGGTCGGTTGGGTCAGCGGTTCGCCGCCGCCGACTGGTTCGAGGACTGTGCCGTTGCCGTCGTTGGCGCTGGGCTTGTGCTGGGGGTCTCGGTCGTTCGGTCTGTTCTGGTGTGCTGGGTCGCCGTCCTCTCCTGGGCTGTCGCTGCGGCGGTTGTGACCCTCGCCGCCGTCACCGCCACGGCCGCCGCGGCTGCTGCCACCGTCTTGGTTTCCGCCATGGGAACCGGCGCCTGCACCGGCTGGTTCGGCCGGTCGTGCCGGGCTGGGTGTGTCGGTGTGTGCAGGCAGGTCGTTTCGGGCAGGTTGTGGCGTCCTGGGTTCGGTGGTGGGCCGTCCGGGTCCGGTCCCGGTCTGTCCTGGTCGGGCGGGCGGGGCCCCGCCCGATGCTCTGGAGGCCGCGGCGGCGGCTTCTGGGGTGGCGTGGACGGTGGCAGCGGGTGCGGTGCCGGGTGCGCCGGGTCTGGGCAGGTCGGGGATCTTCTGGGTGGTGACGTGGTCGGCCGCGCGACCGGGGACCGGGGCGGGGTCGGGTCGCGCGGCGGTACCGGGCCCGTCTGGGTGGCTCGGCAGGTCTGTGGCCCGGGAGGGTCCGGTGGGTGCGTCCGGGCCGGTCGGTCTGGGTGGTCTGGCACTGTCGGGCAGGTCGCCTGCTGTGGGGCGGCCAGCCGGTCCGGCGTCCCCGGCGGGGCGCGGCGCGGTGGCAGGCCCCGGCAGGTCTGGTCTGGTCGGCGGTCGTGGTTGCTGTGCGCCGGGCTGGGGGTGCGGGCTCGTCGGCACCGGTGGGTGTGCTGTTCCTGCCGGTGGGTGGCCCGGGCCGGTCGGCGGGTGGGCCGGCAGGCCGGTCGACGGGTGCACCGCACCAGGGGTCTGGGCGCCGGGGACGGTCCACTGGCCGCCCGGTGGGGGTGTCGGTCCGGCCTGGGACCAGGACGGTCCGGGGGTAGGGCTGGTCGGTGCTGGTCCGGAGCGGGCCGTGGCCGGTGGGTGGGTCGGGCTGGCTGCCGGGGCCGGTGGGTGGCCCGGTCCAGGGGCCGTGGGGTGTGGGGTCGTCGGCGGTCCGGGGTGGGTGGGTATCTGGTCGGCATGGCCGGGGTGGGCGGGGACGGTCGGGCGGGCGGGGGTGGCCGGGTGGGCGGGCAGGCCGTGATCCATCAGCTGTCGTCGGGTGGTCACGAACGCGACGGGGTCGGTCGTGGCATGGTGGGCCGCGTTGCGGGCCAGGGCCCGGCCCCCGGCGGCGAAGTTGGCCGGGGCGAAGGTCAGGACCACGTCCAGCAGGTCGGCCCCGGCCTGGGCGGGGGTCAGGTTGACCAGGTAGTCCACGGTCGCCGCGCGGGGGTCGCGGGCGAAGGTCACGACCCCGGCGCCGTGGGCCAGGCCCCAGGTCAGGACCCCGGCCACGCCCCACCCGACCGGGCCCATCCACAGGGCGAACATCGCCCCCAGGGCCAGCCCCAGGGCGACCTGCTTGGCCAGGGGCAGCCCGTTCCAGTACTCGGACAGCTGCGTCAGCACACCGGGCAGCCACCCGTCGAAGTCTGGGCGCAGCAGGCCCTCACCGGTACCGGCAGCCAGGTGAGGGGCCAGCAGCAGGGCCACGGCCAGCAGCCCGGCACCCACGACCAGCCCGACCAGCCGGGTACGCGCCGGGCGGACCGGGCCCGCCGCGTGGTCCATCGCCGCCTCGCGCAGCCCCCGGGCGGTGGACGCGGCCACCGCGCCGCGGCGCATCACGACCCGGACCGGCTCACCGGCACCGCGCACGTGCGCCCCAGCCACCTGCCCCAGGTCACGGACCACCACCCACCCGGTAGCCAGCACCGCCGTGCACCCCACCGCCCAGACCCGGGCCCACCAGCCCGGCCGCACCCACAGGCGCACCACCACCGCACCCAGCCGCCCGCCCACCGGCTGCCCCGCCAGCGACGAGGCCGGACGGGCACCCAACCGGTACCCGTCCACCACCAGGCACACCACGAACAGGACCACGAACCACACCGGCCGCCAGTGCCCGTGCCCGAACACCGACCACGGCACGCGCAACCACCACGGCACGGCGGTGACGTCAGGGTCCAGCCAGGCCCCGTCCCCGGCCACCACCTGCTCGTCGTGGTGGGCGTTGAACACCAGGTGGTCGGCCATCATCGTCACCAGGCACACCACCGGCACCACCACCACGACCGCCCGCCACGCCCACCCGGCCGCGCCCCGGCCCCGCGCCCGGCGCCACACCACCACGCCCAGGCCGACCAGGGCCGCGACCATACCGGTAGCCACCGCGTGACCGGCGAACCCAGCACCCTCGTGAAACCGGTCCGAGGGCAGCAGACCAAAAGTCGTCCACCCCTCGGGCACCGACCCGCCGTACAGCTCCTGGTACTCGACCAGCAGACCCTGCCGCTGCATCTCGGCCAGCAGGAACACCCGCCGGGCACCCTCCTCCACCGCCTCGAACGCCAACCCCGACGCCAGACCCAGCAACCACCAGTCAACCGCCGCGAACCGCGACACCCGCCGCGGGGCCGCCACCGCCAGCACCACCAGCGGCATCAGCTTCAGGGCCTCCTCGCCCAGACCCGCTACGAACACCGTCGGACCCAGCGCCTCGACCCCCGCGTTGCCCAGCGTCGAGGACACCACCGCCAGGACCAGTGCCACCCCCACCGACCACAGGCCGCACACCGCGAAGAACCGGAAGAACCCCGACCAGGTCAACGTCTTGGTCCGCGCCAGGAAGAACCACACCACCGCCCCCAGGCACGCCCCGACCCACGCCCTCATCCCCAGCAACAGCTCCGGCCACGCCACCACGACAACCAGCAGGTAGAACAGCCCGAGCCACAGACCGACGGTACGCCCCAGCGCCAGGCGCCGCCTCAACGTCGGGTGACGCTCCCACCACCGCGCACGCCACTCCGCCCACAACTGCCACCACTCACGCGGCGGCATGGTGTCAGGCACGTCATAGACGGCGCCTGCCGTCGTCATGAACCCCTCCGGCTGCCTCCGCGACTGTGGATAAACTGGACGATATCACCCGAGCACCGCCCGCAGAACCCCCCGGTTCATCAGACGGTACAGCCTTCGACAGGTAACCTCTCCACACTTCGAGCCAACGACGTCACGACCGGGCTCAGAAACCCAGCCGACCCAGCTGCCGGGAGTCGCGCTGCCAGTCCTTGGCGACCCGCACGTGCAGGTCGAGGAACACCCGGGCACCCAGCAGCGCCTCGATCTGGGTGCGCGCCCGGGTGCCGACGTCACGCAGCCGGGAGCCGCCACGGCCGATGACGATCGCCTTCTGCGAGTCACGCTCCACGTACATCTCCACCCGCACGTCGATCAGGGGCCGCCCGTCGGCACTAGGCTGGTCGCGCTCGACCATCTCCTCCACGACGACGGCCAGGGAGTGCGGCAGCTCGTCGCGGACTCCTTCCAGCGCGGCCTCGCGGACCAGCTCGGCGACCATCACCTGGTCCGGCTCGTCGGTCAGCTCGCCGTCGGGGTAGAACGCCGGTCCGGGTGGGATGTGGCTCACGAGGACGTCGGTCAGCACTTCCGTCTGGTACCCGGTGACAGCGCTGACCGGGACCACGTCGACCCACGGCCCGAGATCGGCCACGGCCAGCAGGTGCTCGGCCATCCGGGCCCGGCCCACGAGGTCGGCCTTGGTGACGACGGCCACCACCGGGGTGCGCGCGGCGATATCGGCCAGCTGGCCCGCGATGAACCGGTCCCCCGGTCCGACGCGCTGGTCGGCGGGCAGGCAGAAGCCGACGGCGTCCACCTCGGACAGGGTCCCGGCGACCAGGTCGTTGAGCCGTTCGCCGAGCAGGGTGCGCGGCCGGTGCAGCCCGGGGGTGTCGACCAGCACCAGCTGGGCGTCGGGCCGGTGCACGATGCCGCGCACCACGTGCCGGGTGGTCTGCGGCCGCGACGACGTGATCGCCACCTTGGTGCCGACCAGCGCGTTGGTCAGCGTGGACTTGCCGGAGTTCGGCCGCCCCACCAGGCAGACGAACCCCGACCGGTGTTCCTCACTACGTTCGTCAACAGCCTCGATCGGCTCGGACGAACGAACAGGCTCGCTCGCCTCTCGCCTCAATCGGCTGTGCTCCGGCTGTTCCGGTGCCCCCTCGGGCAGCCCGTTCGTCCCCTTCATCGACCCAGCTCTCTTTCGTCGTCAGCCTCCGCCCGGCGGACCAGCACCGTGGCCAGCCGCTTGCGCCGTCCCTCGACCCGTTCGGCGGTCAGGTGCAGCCCGTGGATCTGCCCGGACGACCCGGGCAGCGGTACCTTGCCCAGCGCCTTGGCCAGCAGCCCGCCCGCGGTGTCGACGTCCTCGTCGTCGACCTCCAGGCCGAACAGCTCGCCCAGCTCGTCGCGGCCCAGCCGGGCCGGTACCCGGTACGTCCCGTCGCCGAGGTCGTCGACCACCGGCGCCGACGGGTCGTGCTCGTCGGTCAGCTCCCCGACGATCTCCTCCAGGGCGTCCTCGATGGTGACCAGACCCGCGATCCCGCCGTACTCGTCGACGACCATCGCGATGTGCGTCGCCCGGTCGCGCAGCTCGCGCAGCAGGTCGTCCACCGGCTTGGACTCCGGGACGAAGTGCGCCGGACGGGCCAGGTCGATCGCCGGGGTGTCCAGCCAGTGGCCGGTCCCGGCCGGTCCGAGCCCGCCCCGTCCGCCGTCGCGTCCGCGGGGGACGTGCCGCACCACGTCCTTGAGGTAGAGCACCCCGCGCAGGTCGTCGACCGAGTCGCCGACCACCGGCACCCGCGAGTAGCCCGAGCGCAGCAGCAGCGTCAGCGCCTTGCCGACCGGCTGGGCGGCCCGGACGGTCACCATATCGGTGCGCGGCACCATGACCTCCCGGGTCAGCGTGTCGCCCAGCTCCATGACGGAGCGGACCATCTCCCGCTCGGAGTCCTCGATCGCCTCGGACTCCGCGACCCGGTCCACCATGTTGCGCAGTTCGTCCTCCGCCGCGGCGGCCTGACGTTCGGCGCTGGTCGTGCCGCCCAGCCGCCCGGCCACCGCGGTGACGGCGGTGAGCAGCCGCCCCAGCGCGGTCAGCGTGGCCGCGGGGTGCCGCCGCCCGATGCTCCGCGGGCTGACCCGCACCAGACCCCACGCCACACCGGCGCTGAGCACCAGGCACACGCCGAGCACCGGCCACCACGGCCAGTCCGTGGCCGTGGCGACGGCCAGGGTGACGGCGACGGTAGCCGTCATCTCCCCCATCAGCCGGACGAACCCGGCCGCGTCGGCCACCCGGACCCGCTGGTCGGCCAGGGCGGCGACCCGGGCCGCCGCGGGATGCCCGGCGGCCCCCAGCCGGGTCACGTCGGCGCGGGTGACCCGGACCACCGCGACCTCCCCGGCGGACAGCAGCGCCGCCAGCACGTAGCCGACTCCGGCGAGCAGCACCAGGACGGCGATCACCGTCGGGCCGATCCGTACGGGCCCGGTCCGCGCTGGGCCGGTCTCACCGGTGGACCGGTCTCACGGCCGCTGGGCCAGGAAGGTCAGCAGCAGCCGCCGCTGCAGGTCGAACATCTGCTTCTCCTCGTCCGGGTCGGCATGGTCGAAACCGAGCAGGTGCAAGATCCCGTGCACGGTGAGCAGCAGCAGCTCCTCGGCCGTGGAGTGGCCCGCCGCGTACGCCTGGCCCGCGGCCACCTCCGGGCACAGCACGACGTCCCCGAGCAGCCCCGGCGCGGCCTGGTCGCCCTCCCGGCCGGGCCGCAGCTCGTCCATCGGGAAGGACAGCACATCGGTCGGCCCGGGCTCGTCCATCCAGCGCTGGTGCAGGTCGCTCATCGCCTCGGCCGTCACCAGCAGCACCGACAGCTCAGTCAGCGGGTGCAGGTGCAGGGCGTCGAGCACGAACCGGGCCAGCACGGCGATCTCGGCGGCGTCGACGTCGACGCCGGACTCGTTGGCAACCTCGATGCTCACGACGGCATCGTGCCCGACCTCGACCCTCCGTGCTGTCCGGCAGGCGGCCCAGAAGACGGCCCCGGCGCGACGCGACGGTGCTCGGCCTCGGCGTAAGCGTCGATGATCTGGGCGACGAGCCGGTGCCGGACCACGTCGGCCGAGGTCAGACGGCAGAATGCCACATCGTCCAACCTTTCGAGCACCTGCTCCACCTCGCGCAGCCCGGAGACCGCCTGGGTGGGCAGGTCCACCTGGGTGACGTCGCCGGTGACCACCACCGTCGACCCGAAGCCCAGCCGGGTGAGGAACATCTTCATCTGCTCGCTCGTGGTGTTCTGGGCCTCGTCGAGGATGATGAACGAGTCGTTGAGGGTCCGGCCGCGCATATAGGCCAGAGGCGCCACCTCGATGGTCCCGGCCTCCAGCAGCCGCGGGATCGTCTCGGGGTCCACCATGTCGTGCAGCGCGTCGTACAGCGGCCGCAGGTACGGGTCGATCTTCTCCGACAGCGACCCGGGCAGGAAGCCCAGCCGTTCCCCGGCCTCGACGGCGGGCCGGGTGAGCACGATCCGGTTCACCCGTTTCGCCTGGAGCGCCTGCACCGCCTTGGCCATCGCCAGGTAGGTCTTGCCGGTACCGGCCGGGCCGATGCCGAAGGTCAGGGTGTGCCGGTCGATCGCGTCGACGTACTCCTTCTGCCCCACGGTCTTGGGCCGGATGGTGCGGCCCCGGGCGGACAGCACGTCGAAGGTCAGCACGTCGGCGGGCCGCACCTGGGTGCCCGCGGTCAGCATCGCGATGGACCGGCCCACGACGTCCGGCCCGATCCGGGTGCCCGCGGCGACGGTCTCCACCAGCTCGTCGACCAGGCGGACGGCCAGCGCCACGTCCCCGGCGGGCCCGGCGAACGACACCTCGTTGCCGCGTACGTGGATGACCACGCTGGGAAAACCGTCCTCGATCGCCCGCAGCACCTCGTCGGCGGTACCGAGCAGCTCGACCATCGCCACGACCGACGGGACCGTCACCCGGTGGACTACACGGGTCTCGGCGTGATCGTCCGCGGTCGGTCTGGGCTCGCTCATCGGCTCCTCGTCGGCCGAGGACCGTGCTGGCACCGCGGCGTCGTCGTACCGGTACGCTGTCGTGCCGGTGTCCTGGTCATGGTACCGCGGTGGACCACCGGTCCGTCCGACCCCAGGTGCGGAGGTGCGGAGCGCGGACCGGGGGGCGCGGTTCTACCAGCAGCGGCTGGTCTACGATAACTGTGCCGTCCACCGGGCAGCCTTCGTCCCGTCGGGGCGTTACCCGCGGTAAGGTTGCCCGCGGCGGCGGGCAGAACGCCCACCCCAACACTGTCTCGGAGGTATCGGCTTGGCCAGGTATGTCAAGGACTTCAGCGAGGGTGACAAGGACCAGAAGGACCTGCTCGGCGGGAAAGGAGCCAATCTCGCGGAGATGACGCGGCTCGGCCTGCCGGTCCCGCCCGGGTTCACCGTCACCACGGACGCGTGCCGCACCTACATGTCCACGGGCCAGGTCCCGGCCGAGCTGGCCGACGAGGTCAGTGCGGCCCTGACCCGCCTGGAGGCCGCGATGGGCCGCCGCCTGGGCGCCGCCGACGACCCGCTGCTGGTCTCGGTGCGCTCCGGGGCCAAGTTCTCCATGCCCGGCATGATGGAGACGGTGCTCAACGTCGGCCTGAACGACACCTCGGTGCTGGGGCTGGCCCGGGTCGCCGACGACGACCGCTTCGCCTGGGACTCCTACCGGCGGCTGATCCAGATGTTCGGACGCACGGTGCTCGGTATCGAGGGCGACCTGTTCTCCGCCGCGCTGGACAAGGCCAAGACCGACCGGGGCATCGCCTCCGACACCGACCTGGACGCCGACGCGCTGCGCGAGCTGGTCGGCACCTTCAAGGGCATCGTGACGGCCGAGGCCGGCCGGGACTTCCCCCAGGAGCCCCGCGAACAGCTCGACCTGGCCGTCGTCGCCGTGTTCAACTCGTGGAACACCGAGCGGGCCCGCCTGTACCGGCGGCGCGAGCGCATCGCCGACGACCTGGGCACCGCGGTCAACGTCCAGACGATGGTCTTCGGCAACCTCGGAGCGACGTCCGGCACCGGCGTGGCGTTCACCCGTGACCCGGCCACCGGCAAGACCGGCGACTACGGCGACTACCTGGTCAACGCCCAGGGCGAGGACGTCGTCGCGGGTATCCGCAACACCCTGTCGCTGCACGATATGGAGCAGGTCGACAAGGCGTCCCACGACCGGCTGGCCGAGATCATGCGCCAGCTGGAGAACCACTACCGCGACCTGTGTGATATCGAGTTCACCGTCGAGCGCGGCACGCTGTGGATGCTGCAGACCCGGGTGGGCAAGCGCACCGCGCCCGCCGCTTTCCGGATCGCCGTCCAGCTGGTCGACGAGGGCCGCATCGACATGGACGAGGCACTGTCCCGGGTGACCGGCGCCCAGCTGTCCCAGCTGCTGTTCCCGCAGTTCGCGCCCGGTACGTACACCAAGATGCTGACCAAGGGGATGGCTGCCTCGCCCGGGGCCGCGGTGGGTGCTGCCGTGTTCGACCCGGTCACGGCGCAGGAGTGGGCCGCCGCAGGCAAGGACGTCATCCTGGTGCGCCGGGAGACCAACCCCGACGACCTGGGCGGCATGATCGCCTCGGTCGGTATCCTCACCGCCCGTGGCGGCAAGACCTCGCACGCGGCCGTCGTGGCCCGCGGCATGGGCACCACCGCGGTCGTCGGTGCCGAAGAGCTGGTCATCGACGCCGAGGCCCGGTCGCTGTTCTGCCACAACCAGACGGTCAGGGAGGGCGACACTATCGCCATCGACGGCGGCACCGGCGAGGTCTTCCTCGGTGACGTGCCGGTGACACCGTCCCCGGTGAGCACCTACCTGGACGAAGGCCTGGACGCCGCGCTCGCCCAGGCCGCCGACGAGGACGCCGCCGACCTGGTGCGTGCGGTGGACCGGCTCCTGCGCCACGCCGACACCCGCCGTCGGCTGCGGGTGCACGCCAATGCTGACAACGGTGCCGACGCGGCCCGGGCGCGGCGGCTGGGCGCCCAGGGGATCGGGCTGTGCCGCACCGAGCACATGTTCCTCGGCGACCGCCGGGTGCTCATCGAACGGGTCGTCCTGGCCAAGGACCCCGCGGAGAAGCAGGCCGCCCTCGACGCCCTGCTGCCGTTGCAGCGCGGCGACTTCGTCGAGCTGCTGACCGAGATGGACGGTCTGCCGACGACGATCCGGCTGCTCGACCCGCCGCTGCACGAGTTCCTGCCCGACCTGACGTCCCTGTCGGTCAAGGTGGCCCTGGCCAAGGCGAAGGGCGAGCCGGACGCGGACGACGTCGCGCTGCTCGCCGCGGTCGAGCACATGCACGAGGCCAATCCGATGCTCGGCCTGCGCGGGGTCCGGCTGGGCCTGGTGGTGCCCGGGCTGTTCGAGCTGCAGATCCGGGCCATCTGCGAGGCGGTCGCCGACCGCATGGCCGCTGGCGGCAGCCCGCACGCGGAGATCATGGTGCCGCTGATCGGCTCGGTGCGTGAGCTGCGCCTGGTCCGTGACATGGCCCTGGACCTCATGGCCACGATCGGCGCCGAGCGCGGCCTCAGCCTCGACCTGCCCGTGGGCTGCATGATCGAGCTCCCCCGGGCGGCGCTGACCGCGGGCCGGATCGCCGCCGAGGCCCAGTTCTTCTCCTTCGGCACCAACGACCTGACGCAGACCACCTGGGGTTTCTCCCGCGACGACGTCGAGGGCGCGTTCTTCGCCGACTACACCACCAACGGTGTGCTGTCGGTGTCGCCGTTCGAGACGATCGACGAGCTCGGCGTCGGGCGCCTGGTGCAGATCGCCGCCACCGAGGGCCGGGCCAGCCGTGCTGACCTGGGCCTGGGCGTCTGCGGCGAGCACGGCGGCGACCCCGAGTCGATCCGCTTCTTCCACGGCGTCGGCCTGGACTACGTCTCCTGCTCCCCCTTCCGGGTACCGGTAGCCCGCCTGGAGGCCGGTCGCGCCGCCGTCGAGACCGGCAGCAGCGACTCCCGCTGACCTGCCCGAAGCGGCGAGTGAGGGGTTTGTGCCGCGAGTGCGGGGTCTAGGACCCCCTGCTCGCGGCACAAACCCCTCACTCGGTCCTACGGTGCTCCCAGGGCATGCTTGCCAGAACAGTCCTACCATCGGTAGGATGTAATGGAACCATCGTCTCAGACGATTGCCTTCCCGAGTTCGCGGACGCCCTCGGGCGGCTGGGCGATTTCCAAGTCGGACCGAGTTCCGTTTGACTCCGAATCCATTAACAAGGTTGCCGAGAAACTGCCGATCCTTCTGTCCGTCCTGTCCAACGTCCTCGAAGACGCCGACTACTGGGAAGAGGAGACCTCTTCCATCTCCTGGTGAGGACGCCCAGGGCACCCAGTTCACGAGTTCGGAGAGCGGATCTCAGTCAGCCACGACCGGCCCGACGGGCGGCGCGTCGTTCCCTTACCGCGTCTGAGCGTCGAGGCTCTGCGGCCAGGACCTGTCGGGTCGCCAACTTGTGCTCTATCGCCTCGGCGAGCGTGGGCCCCGGCCATTTTCTCCAGAAGGCCTTGCGTCTGATCCGGGCAGTGTCGGCGTCCTCACCGCGCGCCAGCTCCAGGGCAACGCCGCGACGATAGCTGCGTTCGGTCTGTGCCTTGCGGAGCGGGATCTTCCTTCTCGCTGCCTTCTGGTTCTCGCCGAACATATCGACACGAGACGTGAGGTCCCGTGCCTTCTTCTCCTGCGGGGTCTGCCTACGAGCCACAGGCCGATGCTACCCGGCGACCCGGGACACCGTCCACAGTTTTTTGGTACCGTGGGTTCGAGAGTTCTGATCCGAAGTGCGACTTGTGCGTGGTGCGTAGACGTCCGTGGCCAGGTCGTGGGGTTACGATGATTCTCGTGAACACGGATCCAGAACCTGACCAGGACGCTCCGGCCGCGGGTACGGTCTCGGACTCGACCACCTTGTACAGATACGGGACCCGGCTACAGCTGAAGCCCGCACCGGATGACAGCCCGGCCGATCCAGGCCCCCGCAGCGGGGTTCGCGCCGTCGTCGACGATGACCGTGCGACACACTCGTACTTCGTCTTCGCCGACGGCCAGCTGCTGCACGTCCACCCCGGAGACACCGCTGGGGAAGTCGTCGCCAGCCTGCCGAGCATTGGTGAGGTCGCGCACGGGGTGGGTGACGGGCGGTCGGACGGTGAGAAGCTGGAGCTGCGCATGTACAGCCATGGCCCGTGGGTGTGCGTGACGGAGCGGTTCGGCCTCCACGCTGCCCTGGTCGATACCGCCACGGGTGGGGTACGGGAGATGCAGCGCGAGGACTACCACGCAGACGTGTGCAGCTACTCGATCGGGTTTCTCGAACGGGACGGACGCACGTTTCTCGTCGCCCAGACCGCGTGGAACCGCCTGGACGTCTTCGACGTAGAGACCTGGCAGTGCCTGACCGAGCGGGAGGTGGAGCACCCGGACAAAAACTACCTCGACTACTTTCACTCGTTGCTGCACGTCTCGCCCGATTCTCGCCACTTCCTGAGCAACGGCTGGGTGTGGTCGCCGCTTGACATGGTGATGGCGTACTCCACGAAGACGTTCCTGCAGGGCTGGGATCCGACCGGGGTGCCTTTCCGCGGTTCCGGGTACAACTGGGACCGCCCCTGCACCTTCGTCGACGACGAGACGTTTGTGGTAGCGGTCGACAACGACGGCCTGGACGAGCCGCCGAGGATCGGGGAACAGACCAGCACCGACCGCCCGTACCACCAGCTGGCCCGCGTGAAGCTACCGCACTTCCCCCAGGGCCAGATCGAGGACGTCTCCTATGTGGAGTGCGACGCGTTTCGTCCGAACGCCTACGGCGAGGTCAAGGGCGAGCTGCACTACGATCCGGTGACCGCCCGGCTGGTGGCCCTCACCGCGGACGGTGCCTGCGCCGTCTCCTTGACCGGGGAGATCTTGGCCCGTCTTCCCGATGTCACCACCAGCCAACCGTCACACGGTGACCTCGGCAGTCGGTACTCCGGCACGTCGAACTGGGCGTACTCAGACACCCACCGCCTCTTCTACCACTGGGACGACGCCACGGGCATCCAGGAGCAAGCCTTCCCCGGCTGACCCGGTCGCCCAGAAATACCGTCCCACGCACGGGAGGGCTTCACGCCGGTGACACCCGCACCGGTTCGATACTTTTGTCGCGGATTCGAGAGTATTACTCTCGAATCCGCGACAAAAGTATCGAACTGACCGCGCTGCTGGACCGCCCAGGTCGTGAAGGAGCCCCATTGTGACCGGGCAGGATCGGCTGCCCTGCGGCTCAGCGGCTACGACCGGCCCGACGGGCAGCGCGCCCCGGGTCCACCCACTTCGGCAAACCGGTGACGATCACCGCACCGTCCTGACAAGGACTCACCAGCGGCCCAGGCGCTGGGCCAGCAGGGCCAGGGCGACAGGGCCAGCGGTGGAGGTGCGCAGGACGTGGGGGCCCAGGCGGGCGGCGAGCGCACCGGCGGCGGTCAGGGCGTCCAGCTCGGGCTGCGCGATACCGCCTTCGGGGCCGACGACGACGACCACCTCGCCACAGGTGGGTAGCGCGACGTCGGCGAGCGGAAGCGGAGCTTCGGCGTCCAGGACCAGGACGACGCCGCCGGAGGCGCGGGTCGTGACGGCCAGCGTGGTCAGGCCGCGCAGGTCTACCGCCTCGGCCACCGGAGGGACCCAGGCGCGGCGGGACTGCTTGGCGGCGGCGCGGACCGTGCCCAGCCACAGGGCCCGGGACTTGGCGGCGCGCTGACCGCGCCACACGACGATCGACCGCTGGGCCTGCCAGGGCACCACCCGGTCGACGCCGACCTCAGTGGCCGCCTCGACGGCACGTTCGTCCCGGTCGCCCTTGGCCAGGGCCTGGACCAGCACCAGCGCGGGTTCGGGTACCGGCTCCCGGCACACCTGCACCACCTCGACGGCCACCGCGTCGGACTCCGTAGCGCGGCGGGTGCCGACCGCGGTGCTGGCAACCGTGCCGACCAGGCGCACCCCGGCGGTGTCGACCACGTCGACCCGCTCCCCCGCACCCCGGCGCTGCACTACCGCAGCATGCCGGGCCTCGGCCCCGCGCAGCCAGAACACCTCGCCCGGGGCGAGCCCGTCCAGGTCCCCGGGCTCGGTGAGGAAGACGGGCGCGGCGCTCACCGTCCGGTGAACTTGTCGCGCAGCTTGGCGAAGACACCGGTCTGGGACAGCCGGGCCTCGGGTCGTTCCTCGCCGCGCAGCTGGGCCAGCTGGCGCAGCAGGGCGGCCTGCTGCTCGTCGGCCGGGGCGGGTACCTGCACCTCGACGTGCACGTGCAGGTCGCCACGACCGCCGGCGCGCAGCCGACCGGCGCCCAGGCCACGCAGGGTGATGACCTGGTCAGGCTGGGTGCCCGGCCGCAGGTCGACCTCCTGCGGTCCGTCGAGGGTGTCCAGGGTGAGCACGGTGCCCAGGGCGGCGGCTGTCATCGGTACCGGCAGGGTGGCGTGCAGGTCGTCGCCCTCGCGGGTGAACACGTCGTGCCTGCGCTCGCGTACCTCCAGGTACACGTCGGCGGCCGGGCCCCCGGCCGGGCCGACGTCGCCCTGGCCGCTCAGGCGGATCCGGGTGCCGGTCTCCACCCCGGCGGGCACGTCGACGCTCAGGGTGCGGCGGGTGCGCACCCGGCCCTCGCCGGAGCACTCGGGGCACGGGTCGGGGATCACCGTGCCGAAGCCGTGGCACACCGGGCAGGGCCGGTTCGTCACCACCGGGCCGATGAGCGACCGGGTCACCCGCTGCACCTGGCCGCGGCCGTTGCAGGCCGTGCAGGACTGCGCCGACGTCCCGGGTCGGCAGCACGTCCCGGTGCAGGTCGGGCACACGACGTAGGTGTCGACCGCCACGTCGCGGCGGGCGCCGAAAACAGCCTCGGACAGGTCCACGCCGAGCCGGACCAGCGCGTCCTCGCCACGGCGGGCCCGCGGCACCGGACCCCGCTGGCTGCCGGTGGCCGCCCCGAAGAACGTCTCGAAGATGTCCTGGAAGCCGAAACCCGCCCCGGCGCCACCACCGGAGGAGGACGGGTCGCCGCCCAGGTCGTACATGCGCCGCTTCTCGGGATTGCCGAGCACGTCGTAGGCCTGGGAGACGTCCTTGAACCGTTCCTCGGCCTCCGGGCTTTCTCCGGCGACGTCGGGGTGCAGCTCGCGGGCCAGCTTGCGGTAGGCCTTCTTGATCTGCTCTGGCGTGGCATCGCGCGGCACACCGAGCACGGCGTAGTAGTCGCTGGTCACAAGCAGGTTCGCTCCTTCGTCCTCAACCGGCCAGGATCCGGGTCAGGTACCGGGCCACGGCACGCACGGCGGCAATCGTGCCAGGGTAGTCCTGGCGCAGCGGTCCGACCGCGCCGATCCGGGCCACGGCAGCGCCGTCGCCATAGCCGCTGGACACGATAGACGTCTCGACCAGCGGTTCGTAACGGTTCTCCCGGCCGATCCGCACCGCCACCGCAGCCTCGTCCTCGGCCATCTCGGTGAGCAGCCGCAGCAGCACCACCTGTTCTTCGAGGGCCTCGAGCACCGGGGAGATCGACCGGGCGAAATCCGCCGACCGGGCCAGGTTCGCCGTCCCGGCCACGACGACGCGCTCCTCGGACTCCTGGGCCAGCGTCTCGGCGATAGCGTCCAGCACGGTACGCACCAGGTCCGTGTCACCAGCTCCAGTCGGGGCAGTACCGGTCCCGGCGCTGACCTGCTCGACGAGCTGTTGGCGCACCCGGTCCAGGTCGGACAGCCGAAGACCGACCGCCGCGGCGTTGAGCCGCAGGCGCAGCCGGGCCACGGCGGCGTCGTCCACGTCCTCGGCCAGGTCCAGGGTGCGCTGCTCGACCCGGCCGGTGGCGGTGATGATGACGACGAGCAGCCGACGCTCCCCCACGCTGACCAGCTCGACGTGCCGCAGGGCCGACCGGCGCAGCGACGGGTACTGCACTACCGCGACCTGGTGGGTCAGCTGCGCGATGAGCCGGACCGCCCGGTCGACCACGTCGTCGAGGTCCACGGCCTGCGCCAGCAGGGTGCTGATGGCCCGCCGCTCGGCCGCGGACAGGGCCCGGACCTGCGACAGGTGGTCCACGAACGTGCGGTACCCCTTGTCCGTGGGCACCCGCCCGGCCGAGGTGTGCGGGGCGACGATGAGCCCGGCCTCCTCCAGCGCTGCCATATCGTTGCGGATCGTCGCCGGTGAGACACCCAGGTGATGCCGCTCGGTCAGGGCGCGCGACCCGACAGGCTCGCGGGTGGCGACGTAGTCCTCGACGATCGCGCGCAGCACGTCGAGCCGTCGGTCTTCGCCCACCGGCCCTCCTCGTCGATCGCGCTCAGGTAGCACTCGCCCACACCGAGTGCCAATCCTACGCCGCCCCGTCCCACCACCGCCCCCGCGGACCCGGGCGATCCAAGCCCAGGTCGCGGGTTCCACACCGATCCACCGTTTCGAGGAGCCTGTTGCAGAATCCAGGCTGAAAGCGACCTGGGTCGACGACCCCTGCAGCAGAGCACGGTGAGACGGCAGGACTGTAGGGACCGTCCCCACCGTCCTTGGCGACCCACGAGTACCGTCCCCGGCCACCGGCCCGTCGTCCGCATCGCTCACCCTCTCGTCCGCTTTCTCAGAGCACCACCGACCACCCACCCGGTGGGGAGGGGTCTCTCCTTTCCTCCGACCTCGCCCCCCTGTCGACGGTCGACCGATAAGAGAGTTCTGGTTCGTGGGTTCCACGCCGTTCCACCGTTTTGAAACGGTGGAACGGCGTGGAGGCCACGACTCCGCACCTACCTTTCGGTTTTAATTTGCAAAGGTGGGGTGGGGC
>WRMB01000060.1 GCA_009777345.1 Micrococcales bacterium
CCCGGGTCGGGCACTGCTCAGCACCGGTCCGCCTGCACGGGTCGTCCGAGACCTGGGACACCACCACCGGGGAGTCCCTGGGCAGGTTCTCCTCGGACGACCAGCCGCTGGGCGTGCTGCACGTACCCTGCGGGAACCGGCGGGCCGAGGTGTGCCCGGCCTGCTCCCGGCTGTACGCCCGGGACACCTTCGAGGTCATCCGCACCGGCGCCGTCGGCGGCAAGACCGTCCCGGCGTCGGTCGCCTGCGCACCGCTGGTGTTCGCCACGCTGACCGCGCCGTCGTTCGGGCACGTCCACTCGGCCCGCAAGGACGGCGGCAGGTGCCGACCCGGCAGACCAAGCCTGTGCGGCCACGGCAGACCCACCCGCTGCGACGCGGTCCACTCCGCCGACGACCCGACGGCCGGGGCACCGCTGTGCGCCGACTGCTACGACCACACCTCGGCCGTCATCTGGCAGTGGTGGGCACCAGAGCTGTGGCGCCGGTTCACCATCCGCCTGCGCCGCGACCTGGCCACCACCCTCGGCGTCCCGGCATCCCGGCTGGGCGACGCGGCCAGCGTGCAGTTCGCCAAGGTGGCCGAGTACCAGAACCGGGGACTGGTCCACTTCCACGCCCTGGTCCGCCTCGACGGACCCGACGGGCCAGGATCGGCCGCACCCCTGGACGGGCACGACCTGGCCGCGCTGGTCCAGCACGCCGCCCAGGCGGTGCGGTTCGACGCCCCGCCCGTGGACCGGTGGGACTCTCCCCGGACCCTGCGGTTCGGGTCCCAGACCGACACCCGGACCGTCCGTGCCGGTGCCGTCGCCGGGTCCGACGACCTGACCGCCGAAGCGGTAGCCGGGTACCTGGCCAAGTACTCCACCAAGTCAGCGACGGCCGGACCGGGCGGGCGGGCGCACCTGGGCCGGATGGTCCGCACCTGCCGGGCCCTGGCCTGGCGTGCCGCCCACGCCTGCCGCACCCACCAGTGGCAGCCCGAGGACCAGACCGTCTGCACCTGCGGGACCTGCATCGACGGGCCGTACCGGCTGCTGGGCAAATGGGCCCGCACCCTCGGGTTCCGCGGGCACTTCTCCACCCGGTCACGCCGCTACTCCGTCACCCTCGGAACCCTCAGACGCGCCCGCCGCCGATTCCAGCACCTACGCGCCACCGACCCCGAACGACTGGACACCGCAGACCTCGAAACCCGCCTCCTGGCCGACGACACCGAGACCACCCTCGTCGTCGGGCAGTGGACCTTCATCGCCGCCGGATGGGACAACCCCGGCGACAAAGCCCTTGCTGACGCCGCCGCCGCACGCGCCCGCGAATACGCACAGTGGAAGGCACAACGACCAGAAACGAGCAGATAGACGGAAGAAAGGATGAGGACGATGCAGGAGATATTGACCCAGGCCGAGGTGGCAGCGGTGCTGCGCATCCCGGAGAGCACGTTGCAGGACCTCGCCCGGCGTGGGCACAGGTCCATCCCGCGCGGGTGGAAGGTCGGGCGGGCCTGGCGGTGGTCTGCCAAGGATGTCGAGGCGTTCATCGGCTCCCACGGGGAGAGGACGGCCTCGTGAGCGTCACGAAACGGGTGTACGCCGACGGGCGTACCGTGTATCGGGCTCGCCTGTGGGTAGTGCCGCCCCATGGACCGAGACGCCAGTTGGAGAAGGAGTTCCAGTCGAAGCGGAAAGCCGAGGCGTGGGAGCGGGAGCAGCGTCAGACGGCTCACGGGAAGAACATCGACCTGGAACGGCTCACACTGGCCGAATCTGGGCTGTGGGAACGGGCCGAACCGGTACTCAGGGCGCGTCTGGCTCCGAAGACGCTGGAGTACTACCGGCGCGGGTGGCGTGTACGTGTTATTGAGACGCTCGGAGGCGTCAAGGTCGGCGCTCTGTCGGTCGGGGATGTTGAGTGGGCTCAAGCCACCTGGATAGCGGCCGGGGCCAAGCCTTCGTCGGTGCGGCAAGCCCGACACGCCCTGTCAGCGGTACTCACCGTTGCGGTCAACGATGGCCTGCTCTCGTCCAACCCGGCGCGGATCGCACGGCGCCCGCCTGGTCGGGTTGGCAGGCGCGACGGGAACACTATGACGCCGAAAGACCTGGCCGCTCTGGTGGGGGCGATTCGCTCCGCCGCGAAGCCTCCCCTGTCGTTCGACCGGTATGCGCTCATGGTGGACCTGATGGGCGCTGCTGGACTCCGCTACGGGGAGGCTGCTGGGCTCTACGTCGGTGACCTGGACTTCAGTAGCCAGATGATCCATGTGCAGCGCCAGGTCACGGAAGTCCCGCTGGACGATGCCGAGACGGTGCTGCCTTCGGGACGCTGGCGTGACGGGAACCTCGTGTGGGGACCGCCCAAGTCGGGGAAGGATCGGGTCGTGCCGATGCCCCGCCACCTGGTGGGGCCCCTCATGGCGCACACCGCAGGACTGGCACCAACGGCGCTGGTGTTCGAGTCGAAGCACGGCAAGGTCACCCGGTCCAGCGTCCTGAAACGGGCCGTTGCGTGGCCATCGCTGGTCGCTCGTCTCGGGTACCCAGGGTTCCGCCTGCACGACCTGCGCGCCTCGGCGGTGACCAACTACCTCGACGCCGGGGTGCCGGTCCACGTCGTGCGGGACATTGCCGGGCACGGTGACATCAGCGTGACCGACAGGTACGCCCGTCGGCACACCAGTGCCCTCACCCAGGCTGCGGATGCCCTGGCCCGGTACTGCGATGGTGGGGAGGATGGTGGGGAACCCACCGCCAACCGAGCCGCAGGGCAGGCCCAGAAGTGAACGTCTTGCCTGTTGAGGCTGTCAGAGCCCCCTGTCGGATTCGAACCGACGACCTGCTGTTTACAAGACAGCTGCTCTGACCGTCTGAGCTAAGGAGGCGCAGGGCTAGGGTAGCCGGACCGGGCGGCAGCTCGTCCACCCGGTTTCGGATGGATCAGGTCTCAGCCCCTCGCCGCCTCGACCGCGGCCCGCAGGCTGCCGGGCTGCTTCCAGTCCTGGTCGGGCGTGCCGCCGAACTGCTCGCCGTTGACGAGCAGGGTCGGCGTGCCCCAGGAGCCGCTGTCCGGGTCGACCGGGAGCAGGGCGGTCGCGGCGACGGTCCACGGCACGAAGACGCGCAGCCGGGTGCCCTGGAAGTCCACGGTCGAGGTGAACTCGTCGGTCACCGCACTGCTGACGCCGACGATCTGGGCGATCTGGGCGATCTGGGGATCGGACAGGCCCGGGGTACCCTCCGGCGGCTGGATGCCCTCCGCCAGGAGCAAGTTGATGAAGGCCGGGACGTACTCGGGTTCCATCTCGGCCACCACCGCGACCGCGTTGACAGCCCGCGTCGAGTAGGCCGTGCCCTCGGAGTAGTGGTCGAGGAGCGCGACCGGGTGGTACACGACGGTCACCCCGCCCTCGGCGACCAGCGCCTCGAGGTCCGCGGCGTTGACCTGGTCGAGCAGGCCGCAGTACGGGCAGATGAAGTCGAAGTACAGGTCCACGACGACATCGCCCTCCCCGGCGACGCCCACCCCGGCGGCGCTGACCGGGATGCCACCGGTCGCGTCGGCGACGCTCGGTGTCAGGACGGCCGCCATCTCCGGGGGGCCACCGTCCGACGGGAGGACGAGGTCGCTGGTGTCCAGGGTCGGTTCCGGGCTGACTGCAGTCGTCCGCGAGTCCAGCGGTCCCGGACCGTCCAGGCCGCAGCCGACCAGGAGGGTCCCCACAGCCAGCGCAGCGGTCGTCAGCCGGGCGTGGCGCGCACGTCCGGTGCGCATCAGCCCTCACCGCCCGCCGGTTCGCTGGCCGCCGCGGCCCGGGCCGCCTCGACCGCCTGGGAGAGCGGCTCTCCGATGATGTAGTCACCGCTCGGGTCTCTGGCCACCCAGTCGGACCATCTTTCGCCGTTGATGAGGATCGTCGGTGTCGACTGCTGGCCGTCCTCGTTGAACGGGATGGTGGCCGTCACCGCGGCGACCCACGGCACGAACGTGCGCAGCGTCTCGCCCTCGAAGTCCGCCGTCGCCGTGAACCGGTCGGTCACGGCTGTCGGCACACCGACGCCCTGGGCGACCTGCGCGATCTTCTCGTCGGTCAGCCCGCGGGTGCCTTCCTCCGGCTGGGTCTTCTCGTCCATCAGCGCGACCAGGAAGGCGATGAAGTGCTCCGGGTCCTGGTCAGCCACCACCGCGACGGCGTTAGCAGCCCGGGCGGAGTAGTTGGTACCCAGGGAGGCGCGGCCCATGATCGCGACCGGGTGGTAGACGATCGTCACGTCGGCCTGGCCGGTCTGGGGGTCTACCAGGGCCTTGGCCTCGTCCGACTGCAGCTGTTCGAAGATGCCGCAGAAAGGACACATGAAGTCCAGGTACACATCGACCCTCACCCCGCCCTCGACCGCCACACCCACGCCCTGCTGGCTGACCGGGATCCCGCCCAGGTCCGGGTCGGCGCCCCCGGGCGCGTCGACGGCGGCGAGGTCGGGCGCCACGCTGGGAAGAGCAGCGGTGGCGTACTTCTCCTCGTTCGCCCGGATGTCCACCTGCCGCTTGACGAGGGCGAAGATCCCGTAACCGATCACGAGGACGGCGACGACCAGCAGACCGATCCCGACGATCTTGTTGCGCCGCGCCTCCCGCTCCTGCTTGTCCCGCAGCGCCGCGGCCTTGCGGCGCGCCTCCTCCCGACGCTGCGTCTTGGTCGGACGGTCGTTGCCGGCCATGAATCTCCTTCAGGTCAGTGAGAGCTCAGGTCTGGACAGCCTAGGTCGAGGGGTCCGCGGCCACCGCTGCCGCGCCACCGACGCCGGTGCGCCCGGGAAGCGGTCCGCAGCATGCGTCAAGGATAGACCGCTTACGCATCCGCACGGCGACGGTACCAGCCCCCGGTCAGGACGGGACGTCCGGCGGCGGCACCGGCCACCAGGTGGTCGTCGCGCCGTCCGCCAGCTGGGAGAACAGCACGGTGGCGGCCACCAGGCAGGCGATCACCACCGCCCCGGCCCCGGCCCGGCCCGGGGCCAGCGCGGCCAGGGTACGACGGGCGCCGACCCGGGTGGTCCGGCCCAGCGGCCCGAACCACGTCAGCACCACGAGCAGCAGCCCCAGCAGCCCCACGACGAGGCTCACCGCCCATCCGGTCAGCGCGGCGCCCGGCTCGGCCGGGCTCAGCGCGGCCCCGGCGAACCGCCAGGTCAGACCGCCCACGACCACGGTCCCCGCCGCGGCCACGACCAGCGCCGGGACCAGTCCCAGCACCGACAGCACCAGGTGCCACGGGATCGTCACCAGCGCCCGGGGCACGTCCCACCGGCTCACCCCGCGACGCATCCGGCGGGTGTGCAGCGCCTCCACGTCCGACCCGACGGTGCGGACCAGCACCAGCATCCCCACCACCGTCGCGAGCGTGGCGGCCGGCCACCTGGCGCCCGCGGCGACGACCAGCAGCGCCGCCGCCGCCAACGAGCCCCAGCGGGGATAGGCCGGGGGGCGGACGTACCCGTCCGTGCCGATATCGCTCTCCCCCGGTTCGCCGTCGGGACTGTCGATCACCTCGGTCACGGCGTCGTGGTCCACGACCGCGACAGGGCCGTCGTCCTCCTCGTCGTCGTCAGGCTCAGGGTGCTCGGCCTGGTCGCGCAGCGCCTCGCGCACACCGTCGGGTCCGGCCCGGTCGTCCGGGTCGGCGGACAGCGCCCAGTGCAGCACCGCCCCGCTGCGGGTCGGCAGCCCGTCGAGATCGGGTTCGCCGCCACGGGTGCGGGCCAGCACCTGGCCGAGCGACCCGGTGCCGTAGGGCGGGCGTCCGGTCGCGGCGAAGGCCAGCACCGCCGCCCAGCCCCACCAGTCCACCGCCGGGGTCGGGTCGCCCCCGTCGATCAGCTCGGGGGCCAGGAAGCCCGGCGAGCCCGCGACCAGGGACGTCGCGGTCAGCGGGCTGTCGTCGGCGGTCCGGGCCAGGCCGAAGTCGATGAGCACCGGACCGTCGCCGGTCATCATCACGTTGGACGGTTTCAGGTCCCGGTGCACCACCCCGGCGTCGTGCACCGCCACCAGGGCGTCGGCTAGGGCGTCGGCCAGGTCCGCCAGCGGCGCGGCGCGCAGCGGTCCTTCCCGGCGGACCACCTGGTCCAGGGAGCTCCCGGCGACCAGCTCGGTGACGATGAACGCCTCGGTGGAGTCCACCTCCGCGTCGAGCACCCGCGCCACCGCCGGGTGACGCAGCCGCTGCAGCGCCGCCACCTCGCGCAGCAGCCGGGTCCGGGCCACCGGATCGGCACCGACCTCCCGGTGGAGCAGCTTGAGCGCGACGACGTTCCCGCCGTCGTCCACGACGCGGTACACCGCGCCCATCCCCCCGGAGCCGAGGGGGGCGACGACGGTGTACCCGCCGATCGGGGTTCCCGGCGCCAGACCGATGCGCTCCATGCCCGAAACCTACCGGCTGACCGGCGCCCAGACCGGGCGGACACCCGATGGGAGACGATCGGCCATGCAGGACTTCTGGTGTTCACCGGTGGCCCGACGTCGCCGGTGTGAGGACGCCCGCAGCGTCCAGGGTCAGCTCGACGTCCAGGTCCAGCTGGTCGAGGAAGGCCCGGTCGTGGCTGACCACGAGCAGGGCTCCCCGCCAGGCGCCCAGCGCGTCGACCAGCTGAGCCTGGGTGACCAGGTCCAGGCTGTTCGTCGGCTCGTCGAGCACCAGCAGGTCGGCGGGCGGCTCGGCGAGCATCAGCCGGGCCATCGCCACCCGGAACCGCTCCCCGCCGGACAGCGACCCGACCAGGCGGTCCACCTGGTCGCCGCGCAGGTGGAACCGGGCCAGCCGCCGCCGGACCTCGCCTGGGGCGACCGTGGGCGCGGCAGCCCGCACCGCCGCGAGCACGGTGGCGTCGTCGTCCAGTCCGTCCAGCAGCTGCGGCAGATAGCCGACCCGGTCGACGTACAGCTCCGCGACCGGCCCTGGTCCGACGAGGGACGAAGCACCGGACGAGGGACGAACCTCTGGCTTCGTCCCTCGCTCGGTGCTTCGTCCCTCGTCGGCGAGAAGACAGCGCAGCAGGGTCGTCTTGCCGACACCGTTGGGGCCGGACAGGGCGACACGCTCGGGTCCGGCGATGATGTGGCTGCGGGCGTCCGTACCGGTCAGTGCCGCGATCCGACGACCGGCGGGCACCCGCGGGTCGGGCAGGTCGATGACGACCCGGTCGTCGGCGCGGACGGCGGCCTCAGCGTCGACCACGGCCGCCTGGGCCGCGGCGACCTTGGCGTCGGCCTGGCCTCGTCGGGCCCCGGCGGACTTCTGCGCGGCGTTGACCCGCATGTCGATCGCCGCCGGGACGAAGCGCCGGTTGGCTCGGTCGGTGCGGCCGGACCGCTCGGCGTGCGCCACCCGCTGCTCCAGCTGCTGGCGCTGGCGTCGTTCGGTGGCCAGGGCCTGCTCGGCGGTGCGCAGTGCCTGGCGGGCGGCGTCCTGCTCGACGGCGATCTGGGCGGTGTAGTGCCCGTAGGCCCCTCCGAACACCCGCAGCCCGCCGTCCCGTAGCTCGACGGTCTCGTCCATGGTGTCGAGCAGGTCGGTGTCGTGGCTCACCACGACGAGCGTGGCCCGCCACCGGGCCAGCAGCGTGACCAGCCGCTCCCGCGAGGGCGCGTCGAGGTTGTTCGTCGGTTCGTCGAGCAGCACGACGTCCGCCGCCCGCACCACGATCCCGACCAGCGCGGCCAGCACCGTCTCGCCTCCGGACAGCGTCGCCACCGGCCGGTCCAGCCGGTCGACGGTCAGGCCCGCCTCGGCCAGCGCGGCCAGGCTGCGCTCCTCGACGTCCCAGGCGTCGCCGACCGTCTCGAAGTGCGCCGGGTCCGCGTCGCCGTGCTCGATGGCCCGCAGCGCCGCCAGCACCGGCGCCACCCCGAGCAGGTCCGCGAGCGTCGCCCCGGCCGTCGTCGCCCCGGTCGCGGCGAGGTCCTGCGGCAGGTAGTCCACGACCCCCGAGGTCACGACGCTCCCGCTGGTGGGTCGCAACCGCCCGGCGACCAGCCGCAGCAGCGTGGACTTGCCGGTGCCGTTGGCCCCGACCAGCCCGGTACGGCCCGACCCGAACGTGCCGGACACCTGGTCGAGGACGACGCTCCCGTCCGGCCAGGCAAAGGTGAGGTTGGACAGGGTGACGGCGGCGGTGCGCGGGGGCATGGGAGGTCTCCTGGAGCCGACGGGTGCCGACCCAGGCGGAATCCACCCTCCATCAGGGTGCGCGCGCAGGATCACGCGCAGGATCAGCGGTGGTTGGCAGCCAGACCCGTCATCATGCCCTCCAGCACGAGCGTCCCCGCACACTCGGCACCATGCCGCAGGGAACGCTACCCACGATACCCGCGCGTCGCCGAGGCGCCGAGCGGATTAGTCCGGTCGACTCAGGTGGTCAGGACAGCCCGCGTCGTCGTAGTCGGGTTCGGAGCCGATGGATGAGACCAGCCGGTCTGAACAGCGCTGATCCCAGTTCGTGGTTTCCACGCCGTTCCACCGTTTCGAAACGGTGGAACGGCGTGGAAACCACGAACCGAGCCATACTTATCGGCCTGCTGTTGGAGAGGAGGTGTGAGGTGGCGGAGGTGGTGGTGGTGGTGGTGAGTCTGCCTGGCGGGTTCGATGCCGACGACACCACGGGGCGACGCCCTCTACCGACACTGCTCCCCCAGCGCTCCACCGCCGCGCGGAGCCTCTCGCGCGGGGGCTTCCCTGGGATGTCACAGTCGACGAGCACCACTGTCTAGCTCCCTTCTCGACGCCCGGACGATAAGGTCTTCAGAGGAAGACAACCCGACAGCCAGCGCCGACCGAGGAGATGTCGTCCGTGCCCGACCCGTCGCAGGCAGGCCACCAGCTCGTCGTCGTCGCCAACCGGCTGCCGATCGACGTCGCTGTCGGCGAGGACCGGTGCGTGTCGTGGCAGCGCTCTCCCGGCGGGCTGGTGACGGCGCTGCGCCCGGTGACCGAGGCCACGGACGCCGCCTGGGTGGGCTGGGGCGGCGCCGCCGACCTGGAGATGGAACCGCTGGAGGTGGACGGCACCCGGCTGGTCCCGGTGACGCTGTCCACCGCCGAGGTGGTCGCCTACTACGAGGGCTTCTCCAACGACACCCTGTGGCCGCTGTACCACGACGTCATCGCCCCGCCCACCTTCCACCGCTCCTGGTGGGACGCCTACCGCACGGTCAACCGGCGGTTCGCCCAGACCGCCGCCGCGCAGGCCGCGGTCGGGGCGACGGTGTGGGTGCACGACTACCAGCTGCAGCTGGTCCCGGCCCTGCTCCGCGGGCTCCGGCCGGACCTGAAGATCGGGTTCTTCCTGCACATCCCGTTCCCGGCCCTGGAGATCTTCGCCCAGCTGCCCTGGCGACAGCAGGTGCTGCACGGGCTGCTCGGGGCGGACCTGCTGGGCTTCCAGCGGGCGGGCGGGGCGCAGAACTTCCTGCAGACGGTCCGCAAGTACACCGAGGCCACCACCCGCGGCCCGGTCATCGAGGTCCCGTCCGCCGACGGCGACCCGCGCCGCGCCCGGGCCAGCGCCTTCCCGATCTCCATCGACTCGGCCGCTTTCTCCGCCCGGGCCCGCACCGACAAGGTCCGCGACCGGGCCGCTACGCTGCGCGCCGAGCTGGGCAACCCGCAGGTGGTGCTGCTGGGCGTGGACCGGCTGGACTACACCAAGGGCATCCGGCACCGCCTGCAGGCCTACGGCGAGCTGCTGGACGACGGGCGGCTGTCCCCCGAGCGCACCGTGCTGGTGCAGGTCGCCAGCCCCAGCCGGGAGAACGTCGACGCCTACGTCCAGCTGCGCGACGAGGTCGAGCTCACCGTCGGGCGGATCAACGGCAGCCACGGCACCGTCGGGCACACCCCGGTGCAGTACCTGCACCAGTCGTTCGACGCCGACGAGATGGCCGCCCTGTACCTGGCGGCCGACGTCATGCTGGTCACCGCGCTGCGCGACGGTATGAACCTCGTGGCCAAGGAGTTCGTCGCCGCGCACTTCGACGACTGCGGCGCCCTGGTGCTGTCGGAGTTCGCCGGGGCGGCCGACGAGCTGACCAGCGCCCTGCTGGTCAACCCGCACGATATCGACGGTCTCAAGGACGCGATCGTCACCGCCGCCGAGATGGACGGTCGTCAGAGGCGCCGCCGGATGCGCAAACTGCGCCGCCGGGTGCTGACCCACGACGTGCAGACCTGGTCTGCCAAGTTCCTCGACGCCCTCACCGAGGTGCGCCGCACTGCCTGACCCTCGGTCCCGCCGGGCCGACCGTCGTGCCCGCACCCAGATCAGATGCCCTAGGGTGGACGGTGGACACCCGACTGAGGCGAACGGCGATCCCGCTCGTCGACCGGACCGATCGAGGGTGCTGCTGAGCGCATCGCACCGACTCCGGAGATATGCCATGTCTGAGCCTTGCCCCGGACCGTCCGAGCTGGCGGACGCCCTCACGGCCCTGGCGGCCGATCCCGGGCGCGCGCCGGTCCTCCTGGCGCTGGACTTCGACGGCACCCTGGCCCCGCTGCAGGACGACCCCGAACAGTCCCGGATCCTGCCCGCGGGCGTCGTCGTGCTGCGGCGGCTGGCCGGTGCGGGGGTGCGGCTGGCGCTGGTCTCCGGGCGCGGGCTGACCACGCTGGCCCGGCTGGCCGAGGTACCCGTCGGCACCGTGCTGGTCGGCTCCCACGGCGCGGAGCGGGCCCGGCTGACCCCCGCGGGCCTGACCAGCCTGCCCGACCCGCTGACCCCCGCCCAGGCGGACCGGCTCGCCACCGCCGGTGCCCAGCTGGCCCGGGTGGTCCGAGGCCGGGAGGGGGTGTGGGTCGAGACCAAGCCGGCCGCTGTCGTCGTGCACACCCGGCTGGCCGCGCCCGACGTCGCCGAGCAGGCGCTGACCCAGGCCCGCACCGTCGGCGCCCGGCTCGGCGCGCACGTGCTGGAGGGCAAGGACGTCGTCGAGCTGGCGGTGGTCGACGTGGACAAGGGCACCGCGGTGACCGCGGTGCGCGCCGAGACGGGCGCTACCACCGTGGTGTACGCCGGGGACGACCGCACCGACGAGCACGCTCTGGCCGCGCTGCGCCCCGGAGACCTCGGGATCAAGGTCGGCGCGGGCCAGACCCGCGCCACCTTCCGGGTGCCCGACCCCCAGGCCGTGGTGGCAGCCCTGGAGGTGCTGGCCGATACCATCACCGGAACCCGCTGACCACCCGGCACGAGCCCGTCCACCCGTTCGCCCGCTCGGCGACCCCCCTCGACACGAGCCGCGCTGGTCCGACCGGCTGACTTGCATGGACGATACCGGGACATCAGGGATACTCATGAGTCAGGAACCGGTAGGCGTGTGATACTGGCCCGAGGCTCAGGGGCTCCTGGGTCCTGGGCCGTCGGCGGCTGCCGCTTGGTACCTGGCGCGACCCGACCGGGTCGCGTCTCGCCTTCACTACGGATCGTCCGGCACGTACCTGCCGGTGAAGGGACGGCACGGCTGTGTCCACTGTCACGTTCGACCATGCGACCCGCGTCTACCCCGGGACCGAACGTCCCGCTGTCGACGCACTGGACCTGGAGATCGAGGACGGTGAGTTCCTCGTCCTGGTCGGCCCGTCCGGGTGCGGCAAGTCCACCTCGCTGCGGCTGCTCGCCGGGCTGGAGGACGTCGACGCGGGGCGCATCCTCATCGGCGAGCGTGATGTCACCGGCGTGCCGCCGAAAGACCGCGATATCGCGATGGTCTTCCAGAACTACGCCCTGTACCCGCACATGACCGTGGCGGCCAACATGGGGTTCGCGCTGAAGATCTCGGGCACGCCCCGGGCGGAGATCCGCCAGCGCGTCAAGGAGGCCGCGCAGATCCTCGACCTCACCGCGTACCTGGACCGCAAGCCGAAGGCGCTCTCGGGCGGGCAGCGTCAGCGCGTGGCGATGGGCCGGGCGATCGTGCGCAACCCGCAGGTGTTCCTCATGGACGAGCCGCTGTCCAACCTGGACGCCAAGCTGCGCGTGCAGACCCGCACCCAGATCGCGTCGCTGCAGCGTCGGCTGGGCGTCACCACGGTGTACGTCACCCACGACCAGACCGAGGCCCTGACCATGGGCGACCGGATCGCTGTGCTCGACGCCGGGCTGCTGCAGCAGGTCGGCACGCCGCGGCAGATGTACGACGCCCCGGCGAACGTGTTCGTCGCCGGGTTCATCGGCAGCCCGGCCATGAACATCGGCACCTACCCGGTGACCGGCAGCACCGTGTCCGTCGGCGGGGCCAGCCTGCCGCTGCCCACCGACGTGGTCGCGCAGATGACCGCCGACGACGACGGCAAGATCACCCTCGGCTTCCGGCCCGAGTCGCTGGACGTCACCGCACCCGCCCCGGACGCCGTCGACGTTGACGTGCACATCGTCGAAGAGCTCGGCTCGGACGCCTTCGTCTACGGTTCCCTGGCCGGCCAGGACCCCGGCACCCAGGTCGTCGTCCGCGTCGACCCGCGCCAGGTGCCACAGAAGGGCCAGACCATCGCGGTGCGGATCCGCCCCGGCGAGCAGCACCTGTTCCACGCAGGCAGCGGCCGACGGTTCGACTGATCCGACAGTCGGCTGCCGGACGGGGCCGCGGCTGTGGGACCTACGGGGCCGACCAGGTCACAGGCAGCTTCTGGTTGAGTATGTCGACCCTGGGGGTGCCCAGCGAGAAACCAGGCGCGTCGGTCGCGGTATTGGTGACATCACCCTCTACGGGCTGGTCGTCCAGGGTGCCGCTGATAGCGATGTTCACCAGTCCTTCTGGAGCGGTGGCGTAGGCCCAGGCCGGGTTCGTGGTGTTGAGCCTCGGCTCCAGCGCGTCGAGTGCGTCGCTGAGCTCTGGGCTGAGCGTCCGCACGACCGACCCCTCGGTGACCGTCGTTCCGTTGGCCAGCCGCGCAGGCACGTCCAGGCCGCTCCCGGCGCACCCGGAGTCGAGGTTCACCGATGCCACGCAGGCCTCCACCGAGGCGCGCACCGCCTCGCGGAACGCCGCGACCCCGTCGTCCGTCAGCGTCGCCGAGATGGCGGGGAGCGTGACCTTGTCCAGGTTGGTGACCTGGAAGGTCGCGGTCCCCAGCCGGATGTACTTCTCGGCCTCCTCCGTCAGGGTGATCGCATAGCTGCCGGGGAACAGCACGACTTGCGACGAGTCCTTCACCTTCTGGCCGTTGACCACCAGCGGCAGGTCTCCGGCGGCGGCGGACAGGTCGACGGTGGCCGTGCCCTCGACGATCTTCCAGCTGCCCTTGTCCTCCTTGACGGTGAAGGTCTGGTCCACGCCCGCGTCGCCCAGCCGGTATCTGGCCTTGACCTCGACGGTGTCGTCGGTCGACGAACGGCCCCTGACGTTGATGTCCGTGAAATTGGCGGCGTCGTACGACTGGGCGAGCACATCGTCGGTGAGCAGCTCGGTGGAGGTCGGCTTCTCGGCCAGGTAGTCCAGCGCCTTGGACGCGTCGCCCCGGGAGACGGCCCCCAGGTAACCACGCACCGCGTCCTCGGCCGCGGTCACCCGGCTGGCCGAGGCCGAGGCGGCGGCCTGCGCCTCGTCGCTGTCGGTGTTCGCCAGCAGGAGTATCACCAGGAGGAGGACGAGGGTGAGTGCCCCGACGACCACCAGTCGCAGCCTCTTCTGCCTCTGGTGCTTCTCGTCCTCCGGGGAAGGCGCCGCCTGGCCGTCCTGCGTGGTATCGGAAGACAGCATCGGGTCGAAGGTGTACGGCCCAGCCGGGCCCGGGTACGACCCTGGGACGGCCGGGGGCTGGCCTGGCCGTCCCGGGGAGCCGGTCGGCATACCGGGACCATCGGTGCCGGGCGGCGGCGCCACGCTGGGCACGGCCGTGGGCCCGACAGACATGGCCTGAACGACGGAAGGTGGCTGGTCAGGCGCGGCGGGAGCGCCAGACGACGGGGTGACCGGCGAGTCCGGCGTCGTCGGGGCGACCGGCGGCGAGTCCGGCGTCGTCGGGGCGACCGGCGAGGCCGCTGGTGCACCCGGCACGAGCTCACTGGCCGGGGTACCGGTCGCAGGGGCCTGCGGCCCGGCCGGTACCGGAAGTACCGGCTGGACTAGTACCTGCTGGACCGGTACCGGCTGGACCGGGAGTACCGGCTGGACCGGAGGTACCGGCTGGACCGGGAGTACCTGCTGGACCGGAGGTACCGTCCCCGGCACTGGGGGTACCGGCATTGGAGGTACCGTCCCCGGCGTCGGCTCGAACGAGGGGGCCGACGCGGCAACCCCGGGCAGCACACCAGGCACCGGTGGACCGACCGCAGGCGCACCAGGGGCTGCAGGAGCGACCGGCGGCACCGGCGCACCGGGAGCCGATGGAGCGACCGGCGACGCCCCCGGCGCGGGCGAGAGGCTTGGATCAGGGGCCGGAGAGGGTATCGGCGCAGGCCCGGGCGTCGGTTCAGGCGGTGCACCGTACGGCACAGGGGGTTCCGGCGCAGGCGCAGGGGGTTCCGGCACAGAGGGCGCAGGAGGTTCCGGCACAGAGGGCGCAGGAGGTTCCGGCACAGAGGGCGCAGGAGGTTCCGGCACAGAGGGCGCAGGAGGTTCCGGCACAGAGGCGACGGCGGTCGGCGGCGCGGACTCGTCTGGGACCAGGGAACCCGTGCTGCGAGCCTGGACGACGACGGTGTCGTGAGGTTCCGGGTCGGGCGGTTCCGGTGGAGGTGCCGACAGGACGTGCAGCCCGGGCGGGAGCGGCTCCACCATGGGTGCGAGCACGACCGCGGGCAGGCCCGGAGCCGGGGACGGCGGACCGGCGGGTGCAGGCGACGGCCCGGCGCCGTCGGGCGCGGTTGGTGTCCCGTCAGGCTGAGGGCTGGGAGCACCGGACCCGGTCGGTCGCCGGTCGTCTGGCTCGGTCATGGCACTCCTGTCGTTCTGTCCGGCCCGTAGGCCCGTAGGCCCGTGACCTGTAGACCCGTAGGCCCAGGATATCCACAAGCCGATACCGAACGGACGTCGCCGCGACGCCCGGGTCGGCCCAGCCGGTCTGGCCGGGTCGGCCCAGCGACCGCGGTCGGCGACGGACTACCGGCCTGACCAGGTCACGGGCAGGGCCGGATCGGTCATGTCGACCTCCGGGGTGCCCAGCTGGAAACCTGGCTGCTCGGTCAGGGCGTTGCGGACGTCGCCCGCGACGGCCTGGCCGTTCCGGGTACCGGTGATGGCGATGTTCACCAGCCCGTCCGGAGCGACGGTGTAGGCCCGGGCCGGGTTGGTGCCGGACAGCCGCGGCACCAGAGCGTCGAGCTCGGCGCTGAGCTCGGCGCTGAGCGTCCGCACGACCGTCCCCTCGGTCGTCACGGTCCCGTCGCTCATGCTGGCGGGCACGTCGAGCCCGCTCCCCGGGCAGCCGGACTCCAGGTTCGGCGACGCCACGCAGGCCTCCACCGAGGCGCGCACCGCCTGGCGGAACGCCGCGACCCCGTCGTCGGTCAGCGTCGCCGCGATGGTGGGAGTCTTGACGTCGTCGGAGCCGGTGACCTGGAAGGTCGCGGTCCCCAGCGTGATGTACGCCCCGGGGTCGCCCGCGACGGTGAGCGTGTAGCTGCCGGGGAACAGCACGACGGCCGACGTGCTGGTCACCGCCTGGCCGTTGACCGCCAGGGGCAGGGCCCCGGTGGCCACGGACAGGTCGACCGTCGCCGTGCCGTCGACGACCGCCCAGGCAGTCGACCCGGTACCGTCGCGCTCGGTGACGGTGAACGTCTGGTCCACGTCCGTGTCACCCAGCCGGTAGCTGGCCTTGACCGCCACGGCACCGCCCGTCGCCTCGCCGGCCCTGACCTTGATACCGGTCAGGGCGGCGGCCTCGTTCGACGCGGCAAGCACGTCGTCGGTGAGCAGCCAGGTGGAGTCCGGCTCCTCGGCGAGCTGCTCGAGCGCCGTGGCCGCGTCGCCCTGGGCGATGGCCTCCAGATAGCTCGTGACCGCAGCTTCGGCCGCGGCCTGGCGGTCCGCCGCGGCCTGGACCCCACCGTCCCCGGAGACCTTGTCCCAGACGAAGAACCCCCCGACGGCGACGACGACGAGCGCCACCGCACCCGCGACGACCAGCCACAGCACCTTCCGTCCCCGACCCTCGTCGGGTTCGGCCCAGGGGTCCTGCGCGGGCCTGGAGGTCGGCCTGGGGGTGGGCGAGTACGGCCCGGCCGTGCCCGGATACGGCTCCTGACCAGCCGGGAACCGGTCCAGCGGACCGACCGGGTACTGACCGGGCACGGACGGCGGCCCGGCGGGTAGCGGCCCGGAACCAGGCAGAAGCCCGTCAGTGGTCGGCACCGCCTCGGGCAGGCCCTGCGCTGCGGGAACGGGCTGATCGGGCTGAGCGGGCCAGGTCGGCGCAGGCGGGACCCCGTAGGGGCTCAGGTCACCTGGTACGAACCCGTCCGGCAGGACCTCACCGGGTGGGACGGCCTGCGGCGCGCCGGGCCCCAGCCCGTCCGATCCGGGCCAGGGCTGTCCCGTGCTGAGCTGTCCGACCTCGGCCTCGTACCAGGGGAGCTCGGGCGCACCGTCAGCACCGGAGACCAGGACACCGGAAGCCGACAGGTCGGGAGCAGACAGGGCCGGAGGAACCGGGACGTCGGGCACCGGAGCGGACGAGACGTCCGGCACCAGACCCATCAGCGCACCGAGAGCGGCCAGAGAGTCAGGCGGTGCCGGAGGAGCCGACGGCATCGGCGGGACGTCCGGCAACGGCGGAGCAGCCGGGACGTCCCACACCGACGGGCCCGTCGAGACACCAGGCGGCAGCAGCGGAGCGGGCACGGGCGAGACCGCGGGAGCAGGCGGAGGCGGCAGGACCGGCGGGACGTCCCACACCGACGGACCCGGCGGCGGGCCAGGCGCGGGCGGCAGGCCCCCAGGGGGTGGCGCCCACCCAGACGACGGCGGGGCACCTGGCGCCGACGGGGTGACGCGCGGCGCGGCTGACGGGCGAGAGATCACGACCGTAGGGTCTGCCGCGGAGTCTGGGGCACAGGGCGGCAGCGGTGGTACGGCGCTGTCTGGCGCGACCGGCGGGACGGCCGGGTCCCCGTCGGGCTGAGGGCTGGGCGGGGTCGGCTCCTGGCCGTCTGGCGCTGTCATGGCACTCCTGTCGTTCCGCCTGGACTCCTGGGCGTCTGCCCGTCCTTCCGCGCGCTATGGTGCGTCCGGCCCGCACGTGGGCACAGGATATCCGTCCGGCGCCCGTCGCAGACCGGGATCGGTGCCCCTTTTCCCGGCCGGACACGGCATACTTCGTCGTCATGAGTCGTCAACGCGAGGCCCGCCAGAAACAGGCGGCCAAGGAACGCCGGGCAGAGAACCGCAAGCTGGCCGAGGCCGAGCGGGCCCGACGGCGCCGCAACGCCCAGATCAAGAAGGTCGCGCTGCGGGTCGGCGCGGTGGTCGCCGTGGTCGCGGTGGTCGTCGCCGTCGTGGTCGTGGTGCGCGAGGTGATCCGGTCCGGCCGGATCGGCCCGGTGAACATGGCCAGCGACGGGCTGCTGATCACGGGCGACAGGGAGGCGGCCACCGCCGTCGCCGTGCGGACCGACCCGATCCCGGCCGACGGCTACCCGACGCCCCACGACATCAGCGACCGGGCGGCGGGGCTGCTCGATATCGTCGTGTACGTCGACTACGGCGACCCGGCCAGCGCCCAGTTCTGGCAGGCGTCCGGACCGGTCCTGACCAAAGCGGTCACCGAAGGGTGGCTGACGCTGGAGATCCACCCGGTCGCGCTGGAGACCCGGACCGCCGCGGCTCCCGCGCCCACCGTGGACCCGACCGACCCCGACGCGGACCCCGCTGCCGACCCGGACACCGACCCGGACGCGGCTGATCCGGCCGTGGACCCGGCGGCCACCGAGCCCACGGCCGACCCGACCCCCGCGGCGGCCACCCTGGGCGCCACCGACCAGGACTACGCCAGGCGAGCCGCGAACGCCTTCGCCTGTGTGGCCACGGACTTCCCCGACCAGGCGCTGGCCGTGCACGACGCCCTGCTCGCCGTGCAGCCCACGCTGGGCACCAAGGGGCTGACCGACGCCGAGCTGGTCACCCTGGTCGAGAACGTCGGCGTCGACAGCTCCAAGGTGCGCTCGTGCATCGGGGCGCACAATTTCGTCGGCTGGGTCAAGAAGGCCACCGACCGGGCCGGGAAGACCGTCGTGGCGCCGTCCGACCTGCGCTGGGCGGTGACCGAGACCCCGACGGTCGTCGTCGCCGGTGAGGTCTACTCCGGTCCGCCGTGGGACAGCGAGGCGTTCTTGTCGTTCCTGGACATCGTCGGACAGAGCTACATCTCGGCCGACTACCCGCTCGACGAGACGTTCGACGACGAGATACCCGACGGAACGCTACCCGAGGAGACGGTACCCGAGTCGCCCTGACCAGCCCGGTGCAAGGGTCCGCGGGCCGGTACGAACCTGGCTCTTCACAGTTGAGGGTGTAGTGGGCTGACGGGTGAGGGTTGGTAGGGGCGGCGCGTCGGTCGTCGGTGGGGTCGAGGTCTTCCGATGA
>WRMB01000061.1 GCA_009777345.1 Micrococcales bacterium
ACGTGGGGTGTGGTCGGGGCTTCCGTGGTGGGGTTGGGGGGTCGACCGCCAGACCCCGCGACAGAAGTCTCGAATCGACGGTCGGGGTTGTGGCCACACACCGCCAGCTCAGCCGCCGGCGGTGATCGTCAGCAGCAGGTCGGTGGCCTCGGGTTCGCCGACCGTGATCCGCACACCCTCGCCGGCGAACGGGCGGACGACCAGGCCTGCCGCGGCGCAGCGGTCGGTGAAGGCCGCGGTGCGGTCGCCCAGGGGCAGCCACACGAAGTTGGCTTGGGTATCGGGTACCGTCCAGCCCTGAGTGTGCAGGGCGTCCACCAGGCGGGTGCGTTCGGCGACCACCCGGTCCACCCGGCGCGTCAGCTCGGCGGTGGACTGCAGCGACGCCAGCGCTGCGCGCTGGGCCAGGCTGGAGACCTCGAACGGGGTCACCGTCTTGCGGACCGCCGCGGCCAGCCGAGCCCGGGCCACGGCGTAGCCGACCCGCAGCCCGGCCAGCCCGTACGCCTTGGAGAAGGTGCGCAGCAGCACGACGTTCGGGTGCGCGGCCAGCAGCGCCACCCCGTCGACGGCCTGCGGGTCGCGCACGAACTCCAGGTAGGCCTCGTCGTACAGCACGACGACATCGTCGGGCACGGCGGCCAGCAGCGTCTCGAGCTCGGCGGCGTGGACCGCCGGGCCGGTCGGGTTGTTCGGGCTGCACACCATGACCATCCGGGTCCGCTCGGTCACCGCCGCCGCCAGGGCGGGCAGGTCCAGGCGGCCGTCGTCGGCCAGCGGCACCGGTACGGCCTGCGCCCCGGCCAGGGCGATCGCGATCGGGTAGGCCTCGAACGACCGCCACGGCAGGACCACCTCGTCGCCCGGGTCGCAGAAGGCGTTCACCGCGTGGTGCAGCGCCGATACCGATCCCGCGGTCGGCACCACCTGCTCCGGCCCGACGCCCAGCGCGACGCCCAGCGCCCGCGACAGCTCGTCGGCGAGCATGTCCGGGTAGCGGTTGACGTCGACCGCGGCGTCGGCGACGGCCGCGACCACGCTGGGCAGCGGCGGGTACGGGTTCTCGTTGGCCGACAGCTTGAAGGCCTGCGCACCGACCGGTACCGCCGTGCCCGGCACGTAGTCGGGCAGCGCGGCGATGGTCGGACGGATCTGCACTCGGCTCACGTCATGAAGCATGCCACCGCCCACCCACGCGTGACGGTCCGCCGAGGGACGAAAGACCGGAGGAACTTCGCTTCTCGGGAGGATCGTCACCACATCGCCCCGCGTGATTCAGCTCGAGGGGTTCGCGGTGGGTTCGAGCGAAACCCGGAGGCCGCGGGTGCCGCCACGGCGTTGCTCGCTCGAACCCAGCGCAAGACCTCATCAGTCTTCCCTGCTCTGTGCTGCCCACTCGGCGACACCACTGTGCCCGGCCGTCCCGCGTGCTGCTGGCAGTTGTCCACTGCTCCTGGTACCGCCTCTCCAACGAGAGTTGGGCTTCCACGTGAGGGTTGGGCTCCCAAGCCCAACCCTCACGTGGAAGCCCAACTCTCACGAGGTGCTGAGATCACTGGAGCTCGGGGCGGGGGGATGGGGTCGAAGGGCCTCGAACGCGAGCGTTGCGCCGACGGTGCGGTCTACTCGTAGACCAGGGCCTGGAGGACCGGGACGCGGGCGGCGCGGATAGCGGGCCAGACCGCAGCTACCACCCCGACGACGACCGCACCGGCGAACAACCGCGCCACTGCGAGCCAGCTGACGGACAGCACACCCAGCCCCTGGGAGGCGGTGATCGACGGGATGACCGCGGCGATCCCCACCCCGGCGCTGATCCCCAGGACGGCCCCCAGGGAGGCGACGAGGACACCCTCGATGACCATGGTCCAGCGCAGCTGGCCGCGGCCGAGCCCGACGGCTCGCATCATCCCGATCTCCTGGGTGCGTTCCAGGACGGACAGCGCCAGGGTGTTGACCACCCCGAGGACCGCGATGACCAGCGACAGCGCGATGAGGGCGTACAGGATGTTGAGCACCTGGGTGACCTGGCCCGACAGGTAGGAGGCGAACTCGTCGTGGTCCATCACGGAGATCGTCATGTACGGCGCGACGATGTCGACCAGCTGGGCGCGCACCGCCTCGGGGTCGGCACCCGGATCGAGCACCACGAACGCCTGCCAGGCGGTGACGACCTGCGCGTACACCTCGGACGGCAGCAGGGCCCGCACTGTCGGCTCGGCAACCAGGACGCTCGAGCTCGTGGCCTCGTTGGTGTAGACCAGCTGGACCGGCAGCTGTGCCGTCGTCTCGAACGGGGTGTCCTTGGCCAGGGTCAGCATGACCGTGTCGCCGATCTCGAGGCCGAGCCGACCGGCCACGGGCTTGCTCACCGCGATGCCGTCGGTGAACGACTCCAGGCTCCCGGCCACGACCGGCGGTGTGAACAGCCCGCGGCTCGTCGCCGCGGGGTCCTCGACCCCGACCTCCAGCACCTGGTGGTCTGCCGAGCCTGGGACCGCCAAGACACCGGTCGCCGCCGACCCCATGACGACGTCCGCGTCCTTCACGTCCCTCAGGGCGCTGACCGCCGCCGCGGGGATCCCCGTGGCCGTGCCGCTGTCGAGGACGAAGTCCACGTCGAGCTGGGTGGCGACCAGGTCGTCGACCGATGCCGTGGCGGACGACGCGATGACCGTCGTCGCCCCGACCAGCGCCATCCCGATCATCAGGGCCGCGGCGGTGTTGGCCGTGCGGCGCTTGTTCCGGGCCAGGTTGCGCTGGGCCAGCGTGCCGAACGGCTTGGCCACCGCGAAAGGCACGGCCAGGACCCGTGTGACCGCCGGGGCGAGCACCGGGGAGACCACGATCAGCCCGACCAGCAGCGCCCCGGCCCCGGCCCCGAGGAGGAGCCCGCCGTCGTCGCCGGCCCGGTGCGCGGCGACGAGCGATGCGATACCGGCCAGCGCCATGACCGTGCCGACCGCGCCGCGTACCACCAGGCGCCGCTGGGTGTCCTGGCCGTCGGGGCGCATGGCCTCGACGGGGGCGATACGGCTGGCCCGGCGGGCGGGCAGCGCGGCGGCGACCATCGAGACCACCACGCCCACCACGACCGGGACCACCAGACCGGGCACGGTGACCGGGATCGAGCCGGACAGGGCCATGCCCATCGACTCGAAGACCGCACGGATCACGGTCACCAGGCCGAACCCGCCAGCCAGTCCCAGCCCCGACCCGAGCAGCCCGACGATCCCAGCCTGGACCACGAACGAGGCGAAGACCTGGCGACGGCTGGCCCCCACCGCCCGCAGCACCGCCGTCTCCCGCAGCCGCTGCCGCACCACCATGGCGAAGGTGTTGGCGATGATGAACGCCCCGACGAACAGGGCGATCCCGGCGAAGACCATGAGGAAGGTCGAGACGAAACCCAGCTCGGAGCTGATGGCCTGGCGCGCCTCGGCCCGCACCGCGTCGCCGGTCTTGACCGTGGCGCCCGCGTCGGCGGGCAGCACGGCGCCGACCGCCCGGGCCAGCTCGTCCTGGCTGACCCCGTCCACGGCCTGCACGATGATGGTGGTGACCGCACCGGTCGGTGCGAAGGCCGCCCTGGCGGTGGCCCGGTCGACCCCGACCACCACCGCCCCGGCGAACGGGGTCCCCTCCTTGGCGGTGACGATCCCGGTCACCGTCACCTGGCGCGACGCCTCGTTGCCGATCACCACCGTCGTGGTGTCGCCGGTGCCCAGCCCGGCGCGGTCGGCCGTCACGGCCTCCAGCGCGATCTGGTCGGGGCCTTCCGGTGCGGCACCGGTCAGCTCGAACCCCTGGTCGCCCAGGGTGTCGTCGACGATCCAGGACTGCGACGGCGCCCCGCCGGCGCCCGCCACCAGGGTCCCGTCGGCCCCGGTGAGCAGGACTGGGCCGGTGTAGTCGGCCGCGGCCCACTTCACCTCGTCCAGCGCCTCGATCGGCGGCACCAGCCAGTCGGGGACCAGACCCCGCTCGTCCAGGTAGACCATCCAGTCGGGGGCGTAGGACGACCCGTTGTCCGCCACCACATACGCATCGCCGCTCACCGTGGTGTTGACGATCCCGTCGAAGGTCGAGGACAGCATGGCCCGCAGCGCGAAGGTCCCCGAGACGAAGGCCACCCCGAGCGCGACCGCGAGCAGCGACATCGCGAACCGGACCGGGTGGAAGCGCACGTCGCGCCAGGCGACCCGCAGCATCAGACGGCCCTCCCCGCGCTCGCCAGGGCGGAGCCGTTCTGCAGCGCACCGAGGATGGCGGACTGGGTGGGACTGGCCAGGTCCTTGACGACCCGACCGTCGGACAGGAACAGGACCCGGTCGGCGAAGGCCGCGGTCCCCGGGTCGTGGGTGACCACGACCAGCGACTGCCCCAGGTCGTCGACGCTGTGCCGCAGGAAGGCCAGCAGGTCGCGGGACGCGGCCGTGTCGAGGTTGCCCGTCGGCTCGTCGCCGAAGATGACGACCGGCTTGGTGATCATGGCCCGGGCGCAGGCCACCCGCTGCTGCTGCCCGCCCGACAGCTGCGACGGCCGGTGCCTTAGGCGCGAGGCGATGCCCAGTACCTCGACGATCTGGTCGAACCACGCCTGGTCCACCTTGGTGCGGGCCAGCGCCAGTGGCAGGAGGATGTTCTCCTCGGCGGTGAGCGTCGGCACGAGGTTGAACGCCTGGAAGACGAACCCGACCCGGGTGCGGCGCATGGCGGTCAGCGCCCGTTCGCTCATCGCGCCCAGGTCCGACCCGGCCAGCCAGACGGTACCGGACGTCGGGGTATCGAGCCCCGCCATGCAGTGCATGAGGGTGGACTTCCCGGAACCGGACGGTCCCATGATCGCGGTGAACTGCCCGGCGAGAAGCTCGACGTCGACCCCGGCCAGGGCGTGGACGGCCGCCTCGCCCTTGCCGTAGACCTTGGTCAGCCCTGTGGCCCGGGCGATAGGGGCGGGGGCGGGCAGGCCGCCGTCGGCGCTGTGAGATGTCATACCGCCACCCTCTCAGCGGCCGACGGGCCCTCGCTATGGGGGAAGCCCCCCAACCGACCCTGGGGTTGTCCATCAGTGACCCTGATCTTGGCTCGGGGACCGTGCTCCGGCCGTGAGGGGCGTGGCACGATGGAGCATGGGTTTCTTGTTGCGGGTCGTCGTCAACGGGGTCGCCATCTGGTTCGCGACCCTGGTCCTGCCGGGCTTCGCGGCGGTCGGCGCCGAGACGACGCTCGGCCAGGTCGGGGTCTTCGCGGCCGTCGGGCTGGTCTTCGGCATCGTCAACGCCATCGTCAAGCCGGTGGTGAAGGTGCTGGCCTTCCCCGTGTACATCCTCACCCTGGGCCTGTTCACGCTGGTCGTCAACGCGGCGATGCTCCTGCTCACGGAGTGGCTCACCTCCCGCGCGGACTGGGGGCTGCGGATCGACAACTTCGGCACCGCGGTGCTGGCCGCGATCATCGTCTCGGTGGTCTCCTTCGTCCTGTCCGCCGCGACCCGGCGGCGTGACCCGCCGACCACGACCGTGGTCCGCATCGAGCACCGCTGACGTCCGCCGCGCAGACCGTGACCGGCTGGACGGTCCTGTGCCTGGTACCCGGACCGCCCCGGAGAGGGATGTACGGATTCTGTTACAGATGTTCGGGAATCCGTAGACCCCTAAGGCTTGTCTCGCCGCCTCGGCACCCACATGCTTGTCCCGAGGCTCTCTGCAGGTAGGACGGCACCGCCGACCGGGCTGTCGCGTGACCACCGGCAGGAGCCACCCGGGCCCCGCAGCCCCGGCCGTTCACCGCCGGCCGGGGCTGCGGCACGTCTGGGGGACCGCCGCTCCGGCTCCGTCTGGCCCGACCTCACCCGCAGGCCGACGTCGCAGGTCACCGGGTGCGGGAGTCGAGGCGACGCCCGGGGTCGGGTCTCGTTCCGGATGCGGTTCCCGCGACCGCTCGGCAGACTCGGCCTCGCGTCGGGTGGGCCCGGCGCCCGGGTTCGGGGCTCGGCTGGTGCTACGTGAAGGGTACGTGGGCTTTGACGACCACGGACGAGGTGATAGCGGCCGACAGGGCCGTAGTGCTGGCGGACCGACCGGCAGCGTTGGCGTCCCCGACGGTGGTGGTGGTCGGGCTGGGCTATATCGGTCTGCCGACCGCGGCGGTGCTGGCCTCGCGCGGCGCCGACGTCGTGGGGGTGGACGTCAACCTGGACACGGTGGCGGCGGTGAACGCGGGCCGGGTGCCGTTCGTGGAACCAGACCTGGAGCGTACGGTGTCCGCCGCGGTCGCCAGCGGCAGCCTGCGCGCGCGGACCGCACCGCCACCGGCTGACGTCTACATCATCGCCGTGCCGACCCCGTTCACCGCGGGCCACCGGCCGGACCTGTCGTACGTGGAGGCCGCCTGCGACGCCATCGCCGGGCCGCTGACCGGCGGGGAGCTGGTGGTTCTGGAGTCGACGTCCCCCCCGGGGACGACACAGCTGGTCGCCGACCGGATCATGATCGCTCGGCCCGACCTAAGCGTGGACGGCAGCGACGGCCGCCCGCGGGTGCACTTCGCGCACGCGCCGGAACGGGTGCTGCCCGGGCGGATCATGCACGAGCTGGTGGCCAACGACCGCATCGTCGGCGGTCTGACCCCCGTGGCGGCCGAGCGGGCCCGGGACCTGTACGCGTCCTTCTGCGCGGGCACGATCCTGACGACCGACGCGCTCACCGCGGAGATGTCCAAGCTGGTGGAGAACTCCTACCGCGACGTGAACATCGCCTTCGCCAACGAGCTGTCGCTGATCTGCGACCAGATGGGCATCGACGTGTGGGAGCTGATCGACCTGGCCAACCACCACCCGCGGGTGGACATCCTGAGGCCGGGCCCGGGGGTGGGCGGTCACTGCGTGGCGGTCGACCCGTGGTTCGTCGTCGCGGCCGACCCGGTGAACACCCGGCTGGTCCGGACCGCCCGCGAGGTGAACGACGCCAAGCCGCACCATGTCGTCCAGCAGGTGGTCGCGGCGGCGCGGCGTTGGCGGTCGCCGCGGATCACCTGCCTGGGCCTGACCTTCAAGGCCGGTGTGGACGATATGCGGCAGTCCCCGGCCGTGCAGGTGGTGCGCGAAGTGGTGGCACAGGTACCCGAAGCCGTGGTCGAGGTGGTCGAACCGCATATCACCCGGCTGCCTGCAGAGCTGGTCGGCAAGGTCAGCCTCGGAAACCTGTGGTCGAGCGTGGAGTGGGCCGATGTGGTGGTGCTCCTGGTAGACCACGCCGAGTTCGGCCCGGTCGGCAAGCGGCTGCGCGCGACGCCCGGCAAGATCGTCATCGACACCCGTGGGGCGTGGCGATGAGCCGGTCAGCACCGGGCAGGCGCCTGCCTGTGGGTCGGCGTACCGCGGCTGTCGTCGGGGTGTGCGCTCTGGGGTGGGCGGCGACCATGGTGCTGTTGATGGTGACAGCGGTGGACAGCGCGGCCCTGACGGTGGTGGCGGTGTCCTTGGTCGCCGTGGCGACGGTAGCGATCGTCGAGGACAGGCTCCGGGTCGCCGCGAAGCGTGTGGTGCGCCGGGTCGACGACACGCGGGCCAAGCAGTCGCGCCACGAGTACCACCAAGAACAGGCTCTGGGTGTGCTGCGCCGTGAGGTCGGTGTGCTGCGCGGCGATGTCGAAGCGCTGGTCGACCCGGTCCCGCAGGTCGAGGCAACCTTGGCGCTGTCGTCGAGGTCGAGCCGACCGAGGATCTTGCTGGTCACCAGCAACGGATCGGGCATGGGGCACATCGTGCGCTGCCTGGCGGTCGGTCAGGCCCTGGGCGACCGGGCGTCGTACGCCGTCCTGACCTTGTCGACCGCGCACGACGTGGTGCGCGAGGCGGGTTTCCCCGTCACCTACTTCCCGAGCGTCGACGCCAGCGTGTGGAGCGCCGAGACCTGGAACCGCGCCTTCGCGACCCATCTGCGGGCGATGCTGGAGCACAACGGCATCGACCTGGTCGTGTTCGACGGGACCTTCGTGTACCGGGCGGTGACGGACAGCTGCCGGGTCGCGCACGTCCCCCTGGTGTGGCTGCGGCGGGGACTGTGGAAGGACGGCGTCGACCGGACCCAGTTCGACGCGCCGCTGAGGGTCGCCGACCACGTCCTCGTCCCTGGAGACCTGGGCGAGCCGGAGCCCGACGGCCAGCAGGGTCGGTGGATCAGCCGGATCGCGCCGGTCACGCTCGCAGCGCGGGACCAGCTGTCGTCCCCGGCGCAGGCCAGACGCGAGCTGGGCCTGGACCGCGCCGGGCAGTACGTGCTGATCCAGACCGGTCGTGCCTCGTTCGACGGGACGGCCTCGGCGTTACCGCAGGTGGTCGAGGCGGTCAGGGACTGCGTCCCGGGGATGACGCCGGTGGTGCTGGTCCCGCCCACGATGCGAGACCGGTGGCTTCCTGAGGGTGTGAAGGGTGCTGTCGGGAGGTTCCCGTCGGCCCGGTTACTGTCCGCGTTCGAGCTCGCGGTATCGGCTGCGGGCTACAACTCGGTCCACGAGAACATCGAGGCCGGGCTGCCGACCGTTTTCGTCCCGTACCGCGAGACCATGACCGACGACCAGGCGGCGCGGGCCGACGGTATCGCCCGCGCCGGTCTCGGCCTGGCGGCCCACGACGCCGCCGGGCTGCGCGAGGCGCTGACGACGCTGGCCGACCGGGGTCAGCGTGCGGCCCTGCGCAAGCGTCTGGAACGGGCCGGAGCCCTGGGCGGCGGCGCGGCGGCGGCCGAGGAGATCTTGCGGGTGCTGGCTGCGACGCGGCAGGGAGTCGTCCTGGGTGAGCCGTCGTTGGGCACGCTGGTCCGCGAGACGAGGCATCTCGCGGCTGACGTGCGCGAGGGCCGAAGAGAGGGCGGGAAAGAGGCCGAGGAGAACCAACGGTCGCTGGCGACTATCAGGCGGGTCCTCGACACGGACAGCCCGATAGGGCTGCGGCGTCGTGTCACGGACGAGGTCGCTGCCGCCCTGTCGCTGTACCTGGACGACCTGAGACCGCCGACCAGCGGTTGGAGTCTCACCGCGCAGGTGCTGCGCGAGGTGCTGCTCCAGGTGAGGTCGGCCCCACCGGGTTCGACCGTCGTGGAGATGGGGAGTGGCATGTCGACGGTGTGGATCGCCGGCCTGCTCGCTGGCCGTGACCTCAGGCTCGTCTCGCTGGAGCACGACGAGGACTGCCTCCAGAGAACCTCAGAGATGTTGGTGCACGCGGGCGTCCGGGACAAGGTCGACCTGAGGTTCGCACCGCTGGTCATGCGGGACGTCGACGGCGAAGAGCACCTGTGGTACTCGAACACCGACGGGTTGGACGACGTCGCCCTGCTCGTCGTGGACGGGCCTCCGAAGGCCACCAGCCGTCTGGCGCGGTTCCCTGCGGTCCCGCTGCTGGCTCCGGTGATGGCTGACGGTGCCTTGGTCATCCTGGACGACGCGCAGAGAAGCGTCGAGAAAGAGATCTCTCAGCGATGGCAGGACGGTCAGTGGTGCGGACGCCGGTTCGTGCTCGACCGGCGGATCGACCGTTGCGTCGTGCTCCGGGCGCTGGCCGACCAGGCCGCGGTCCTGACGGGGGTCGCAATGTCAGCACGGGACGAGGGTCGCCCGTGAGCCGGAGACAGCGACGACCCGCAGTGCGGCACATGGTCGTCATGGTGCTGGTGGTGGTCACCGGCGGCTCAGCCGCTGCCGGGGTCCTCGGGGCCGATGTGCTCGCCTGGGTCCTGCTGGTGGCTGTTGTGGGGTGTACCGCTGTGCTGGTCGTCGTCCAGCAGCACCAGCTGTCACGCCGCATCGGGCATTCCCGTGTCGCCCTCGAGCAGGCCGTCCAGCAGTCGAAGGCCCGCACGGTTCCTGATCCCGTCGACCAGCTAGGCCGTCCTGGTTGGGCGTTGACCGCATCGCAGTGGTGGGCGCGGAACTTGCGTGACGAACCCCACAGACTTGGGAAGTTCGTCTTCCTGGCGAAGAAGACCGACTCCGAGGGTGCGTTGGACGTGCTCGCTCTTCTTGCCTCCTCGGGCGCCTACGATTTTCGGTTGCTCCGCGAGAGGCTCAGTGCTACGTCCGACCGGCGCAGCCGGCAGATGCTGGAAGATCCATCGGTGAAGTGGTGGACCCCAGGTCTCCTGGCGCTGGCGCGGGCCGTCGTGGCGCGACCGACGCGGATGCCCAACGCTCGTCATATTGCGTACCAGGTCTACGTTCTGGCAGTATCGCTCGAAAAAGAGAGCGTGCTCAAGCCTATCGACCGGTCGTTCTACGGCGACCTGCTCCTCGACCAGGGGCTGCGGGACGACTCATTTCGGCTGCTCAGCCGTCCGACAAAAGACCCCGAGCGAGAGCTCAACCACTACCTGCTCACGTGCAACACTGTAAACCCAGAGTTCGGTGGGCACGAGGGAGAGTGGCTCGAGCGCATCGGCCAGATATACGTCCGTCACGGGCTTGCCCCGGTCGAGCTCGACCCGGGGGCCGGTCGGCTGTTCGACCGGGTCAGGTGCGCACCGGCCCCTTCCGTCGACGGGCCGCTGGTGACCGTCATCATGCCGGTCTACGAACCGACCGACGAGACCGATGTGGCGATCAGGTCGATCCTCGACCAGACCTGGCACAACCTGGAGTTGATCATCGTCGACGACGGGTCACCCCAGGTCGACGAGGACGGGACGCCCACGGGAAACGTCGAACGGCTCGAACGGTGGGCGCAGCGCGACGACCGGATCACGCTGATCCTCAACGAGGTGAACCGAGGCGCGTACTGGGCGAGGAACACGGGGTACAAGGCGGCCCACGGCGAGTTTGTCACCATCGCGGACAAGGACGACTGGCACCACAGCCAGCAGCTCGAGGTCCAGGCGCGGCGCCTCCTCGCAGAGGGTGCGCCGGTGGCGTGCCTGACGAACTGGGCGCGCGTCGACGAGCGACTGCGTTTCCTCCTGCGGTGGGGACCAGACCGGGTCGCTCACACGAGTTTTGCCTCACTGATGTTCAGGCGCGCCGAGGTCCAGCCAAGGCTAGGGTACTGGGATGTCGTCCGTAAAGGTGCCGACGGAGAGTTCATGAACCGCCTGGAGAGCGCCTTCGATATTTCTCTCGAGCCAGTGCTTCCGATACCGTTGGCGTTCTCCTACCTTGGAGAAGGGAACCTGACGTCGCTCGATATCGGTATGGGCTATGAGAGTGCATCGCGTTCCATGTACAGGCAGTCGTACCGGGGCTGGCACGGATCGTTGTCGAAAGACGCTTCGTACTACCTGCCTCTGGAGCAGGATCCTCGTCCCTTCGCCGCGCCCTGCGACTTCCTTCCCGAAGGCAGCGAGGTCGGGAAGGTCGACGTCCTGTATGTCGCCGACTTCTCGGACCCAGTGCGTGCGGCGGTGGTCGCTGCCGAGCTGAGGTCGTGCGCGTTGGTGGGTCTGCGGACTGCGGTCGTTCCGGCGGTCGACCTGGTCTCCGGGGAGCAGCTGTCGTACACGGTGGTCGACGAGCTCGTCAACGAAGGGTGGACGAGGCGCATCGCGATGTCCGACCCGGTCACGGTGGGACGCGTGCTCGTCAGAGGGCCAAGAGCCCTGCACGTCGACCAGTTCCACCAGTCGAAGGTGAAGGCCGACGAGGTAGTCATCATCGCCGACCAGGAGCCGTTCTCGTGGGACGACGGCTCAAAAGAGTACGACCCGACCTCTGTGGCGCTCAACCTCAAGAGGGTCTTCGGCCCTCTGCCACGCTGGACCTGGGAGAGCCGTTCGGTCTACGAACAGCTCGTAGGCGCAGTCGACGATGCCGTCCTGTCCGACGCCCCGTGGACCGGGCCGGTGCAGGCGACCGCGACGGACACGCTGGACGGACGAGACGGCAGAGTTCTCGACCAGATCGGAGCCGTCACGTGAGCACGGTGGTGGCAGAACCTGTTGGCGTCGCTCAGCTCCTTGCCGAGCGGTGGGGCTGGACCGACGTCGGGCCTCGTGGTCGGGCGCGCGTCAGCTCGAGGGCGGAGGCGACCGACGGGTGGAAACCCGGCGATGCCCAGCACGCGGTGCGTCCTGGGACCACGCTGCTGTCGGGTCGCCAGGTGGGGGACTATGCGTTCTGCACCGGTGAAGGGGCCGGGGAGTACTGGGAGCTTGAGCTCCCGGCGGACACCCGCGTCGGTTGTGTCATCCTGCACAACGCCCTCGGTGCCGCTGCCATGGACAGGCCGCACCTGCGGATCGAGTCGATGCGCCGGGACGGTGGAGCCAAGACCTACGGGACGGAGTATGTCGGCGAGATCGTGTTCGGTGCCGAGCCAGCGTCGCTTCCCCTGGTTGTGCCGTTCGACGAGAAGCTGGTCGACGGCGTGAGGGTCCGGCTGACGGGTGATGGACGGCTTCGTCTGTTCCGGGCTGAAGTGCTCGGAGAGGCGCCGAGCCTCGGTGGACGCTACGTGTTGTGCCGTCCCAGGATCGGCGGTCTCGCGGACGTGCTGAACCAGGTGGCGCTGTGCCATGAGTACAGCGTCGTTCACGGTCGCACACTCTACGTCGACGGCCGCCAGTCGGGACTGCACGACGAGCTGGACAGGTACTTCGAGTTTGCCGACGAACGGGTGGTGCTCCATTCGATGGAGAGCGCCCTGTACGGCGACCTGACTCATCGTCCTCATTTCCTGGACGCGTTGCCGATGGACTACCGGGTGACGCGCGACAAAGAGTTGAGGAGGGTCGTGGTAGCCGGAACCAGAGACGTCGTCTCTTTCGATCTTGACAGGCCCCACGACGAAGAGGTCCTCGTGCACCATCAGATCGGCGGGTACAAGCGCGGTTCCAACGGAAAAATGCGGTCGCACGAGGTGTGGAAGCGGCTCAGGCTGGCTCCCCGGGTGCGGGACCGGGTCGTCGGGGTGTTGGAGCAGGCTGGGGACTACGACGCTGTGCACGTGCGCAACACGGATATTCAGACGGACTACGAACGGTTGTTCGACGAGCTCGACGGCATGCTGGGCGAACGGATCGTGCTCGCCACCGACGACCATGGGTGCAGGACTTACGCGGAGCGTCTCTGGGGCAGTCGTCTGCTACCGGCCACGCAGCTGCCGGATCTCGACGGAACACCTCTGCACTATGCCGCTCTCGACGAGCAGGACAGAGTGGAGGTCAATATCGCCACGCTTACTGACCTCATGCTGCTGGCAGGTGCCCGGCGGCTCTTCTTCAAGTCCATCGACAGGGGAGAGAAGCAGGGCGAGGTCTCAGGCTTCTCCAGCATGGCTCAGTATCTGCACGACCACCCGGACGTCAGGGCTGCCGTGCTGGGGAGCGCGACGAAGGAGGGTAGGTCGGCTGATGCCGCCCGAGAGCGACGAAAGGGTCACGAAGATGGCTGAGCCGACACGAAAGGCAGAGAGTTCTCGGAGGTACGTCCTAAGCAGGCCGCTGAGCGGGTTCAACGACGTGCTCTGCCAGGTCCAGCGATGCCGGGACTACTGCCTGAGGCATGACAGGAAGATGTACGTCGACAGCACCAGGTCGGGTTTGCGCGACGAGTTCGACACATACTTTCGCACCGATGATGACGTCGTCCTGCACTCGATGCCGGAAGATCTCTGGGACGCGCTGGACAAGTTCCCCGCGGAGATGAACCGTATCCCCATGGACTATCCTTTTCGATGGGACCGCGCACTGAAGAGGAGAGTCCTGGGTCCGCCGTACCCACGCGTAGTGACGTCGTTCGACTTCAAGAAGGACTACGCGGAGAGAATCCTCGTGCACGAGCAGTCCGGAGGTGGCAACCTGTCCTACACGGCGCTGGGCTGGCTCCGGCTGAACGACTGGTTGGCCGACGAGATACGGACGGTGCTCGGCTCGCTGCCGACGGAGTACTCGGCGATCCATGTGAGGAATACCGATCTCGCGACCGACTACGAGGCGTTCTTTAAGGAGATCGCCCCGGCCGTCGGCGACGCGGTCGTGCTCTGTACCGACGATGCCAGGTGCGCAGGTTTCGCGCGGTCGTTCTTCGGTTCTCGTCTTCTGCCGACCGTCGAAGTTCCCGACTATGACGGAAAGCCTCTGCACCGGGTGGAGGCAGACCCCGAGACTCAGCGTCGACTGAACGTGATGATGCTGACCGACCTGTTTCTCATGGCGTCGTCAGAGAGTCTGTTCTTCACCGAGACCAGCGGGATCAAGAGGCTCAGCGGGTTCTCACAGCTTGCGGAGTACCTGCACGGTGCTCCGGAGGTACGTGCACGGCTCCTCACGGCGGCCGAAGGCGCCGACCGCAGGAAAGAGCTGACCACAGTGTGACGAGATCCTCAGAACTCAGAAGGCGACCGTAGGAGGGACATGTTCAGACGTCAAATATCTCGTGTGCCGTCCGCGAGGCGGCCTCAACGACATGCTGAACCAGATCGAGGCCAGGGCCAGGGGGTTCGCCAGTGAGGGGCCTCATCAGGCGCTGTCGGCGTCTCGGTCCTCGCTCCCGGATGGTGGCGTCCGCGGCAGTGTTGTTGGTGATGGTCGCTCTGTTTCTCTCGGTGACGAGAGATCTAGTCGATATGGCGACTGGTATGGCTGCGGCGACTTTGGGAGTCGTTGCCACGGTTGTGCTGATCGACAAGAAGTTTCGCGCGAGACCTGTCGCACGGACGGACGACAGCGGAGAGTTGCGCCCTGGGTCGTTGACGAAAATGCGCCGGTCTGGACAGGTGGATCGTAGTTCGCGTAGCCGACGTCGGTACATGCTCTGCCGTCCTTGCGGCGGCCTCAACGATATGCTGTGCCAGATCCAACGGTGTAAAGAATATGCGATGAGACACGACCGCATACTGTATATCGACGGCACTCGAGAGGGATTCTTTGACGAATTGGACCACTATTTTACTGGAGTTTCCGGCGTGGTAATGCATTCCATGCCGAGCGAGTTATGGACTGGGGCGACGATATACCCAGACGTGCTGTCCGGCGTGCCGATGAACTATCGATCGGAGACGGCGAAGGAGGGGCCTCGGGTTTACAGGAGAGTGGTCGGTACCGACGTGAGTCTCACGTTCGACTTCAACTCCCAGCCTTCGGAGGACATCATCGTCCATCACAGCAGCGGATCTGGCATGGCGTCCCACAGAGTGTGGAACTGGATGGGTGTTGAAGAGGGTCTACGTGCCATGATTCAAGTGACCATAGATGAACTCGGGGAGTATGACGCGATTCATATCAGAAATACCGACAGGAAGACAGACTATATGTCGTTCTTCGACACGATCGGAAACCTGCTGGGTAACAGAATCGTTATATGCACGGACGATCCAGGCTGCCGTGAGTATGGGAAAGAAATCTGGGGTACGAGGCTAGTCCCTACAGATTTTGTAGCCAACCAGGTCGCTCGCCCGCTGTACTACCAGCGTCTCGAGCAGGACGTAAGGCGACGGGCTAACGTCTCCACCCTCACAGACCTGTTGATACTCGCAAGTGCTCGACAGCTGTTCGTTGGCAGGCTTCAGCATCCCTATGTCCACAGATCAGGCTTCTCCGATCTTGCCCTGTACCTGCACGACAATCCTGAGGTGCTTGCCTCGATTCTCGACGGAAGGGCTGACGCTGATGAAATGAAGACAGGGAGCGAGGGCACCGGACGGCTAAAGGAGGCCAGATTGTGACATATCTCGAACCAGGTGACGGATGACGGATGAGTCTCAAAACTACTCGGCGAAGCCCGGTATGGGCGGTGCGGGGGTCGGCCGGTGGGTGCCTGTCAACTCGCCGCAACGACGGCCGACGACTCAGGCCGGGCAGATACCGTCCTGGGTCCATGGGCACGGTTCCCAGGCGAACGGCTGTTGGGTGTGCTGGTCGAGGAACGTCTTCGTCGACGGGTAGCGCGGGTCGAGCGCCCGGGCGACGACGAACAGCGCCACGTACCGGACCCCTGCCAGCTTGAGCGCTGCGGCAGCCGACTGGGCGTGCCCACCGGCGACCCAGGAGTCGTCGATCACCACGAGCGAGTCCGGCACCTCGGTGAGCCGGGGCAGGAAGTGATGAGGGTCGAACCTGCGATGGTCAGTGCTGTCTCGGGCGACGTCGAGCACCGTCTCACGGTCGGGGAACGCGAACTCTCGGACCGCCTTCTTCAGGGGGTGTTCCCCGTCCCGCCCGCTGGTCGACGGCACGACAGCCCATCGCATGTCCCGAGACCCCGACAGGGTCATCAGGCAGTCTCTGTGGCTCCGGAGCCCGACGGCCAACAAGGACGCCATCGTGCCCCAGGAGGAACCAGGACGGCTCCCCTTGTAGCTCTTGGCGACGTGGTACGCCTGGGTCCTGTAGGGCGCATAGACGTACGTGCCCACCAGATCAGCCGTCGGGTGCCTGGCCTCGTGGTGGCTGTCGCACTCCTCGCACATGCCCTGTGCCGTCGGTCTGGCACACACCCGGCACGTCACACCGGGCTCGCGGAAGGTACGCCACAGGTAAGAGTGGTTCGCGGCCAGACTGTCAGCGACCGGCTGCAGCTCTGGCGGCAGGCGACGCGTCATGCGCTGATCGCAGCGGCCAGACCTTGCAGTGCCTGGGCAGTGGAGTCCCTCTCGGCGACGATCGTGTCGACGGTCCGCTCCAGGCTGTCGATGCTGTCGACCACGTGCACACCTGGACGGGTGGCCAACCGGGCACCCCATGTCGTGCTCTGGGCGACCGTGTCGGTCAGCACGACCGGACGCCCGTGCTCGACCGCCAGCCTGGCCTGGATACGGGCACCGCTGTTCTCTCCAGCCTCGACGACGATAGAAGCCAGCCCGTACCCGGACATCGTCGCGTTGCGCACGGGGAACGTCTGCTTGGTCGGTGGTGCGGCCGGCCAGAACTGCGACGCTACGAGACCTTCTGCCGCGATGCGCGCCTGGAGGGCCTTGTTCGCTGCCGGGTAGAAGCCAGTGATCCCCGTACCGATGAAGGCAACCGTGCGGCCTGACATCGCCAGCGCGGCCTGATGAGCGGCAGTGTCGATCCCGGTGGCGAGGCCGGAGACGACGCTCAGCCCACGCTCGACCAGGATCCCGGCAGCAGCGCGGGCGATCTTGAGCCCATGTTCGGAGGCAGCCCGCGACCCGACGACCGACATCCCGGAGTCGTCGGGCAGCAGCGTGCCTTCCACGAACAGGAACGGTGGGACCTCGTGGATGTCCAGCAACCTCTGGGGATAGCACGCGTCCAGCACGGTCACCATGCGCAGCCCGGCAGCACGCCACGTCTCGACGTCACGCTGGGCGCGAGCGAGCGCGCTGGACCGATCAGGGTCCGGGAGCAGCGTCCCGTCGTCTGCTCGTTCCCAGATCTCGACAGCGCTACCCGCGAACGCCACGTCAGCAGCGACTTCCGCCCAGCTGCGCTGGCTGACCCGGAGCAGCGCGACGAGGGCCGCCGCCTCATCGATGCCCGTCATGAACCAAGGATACGGCGCATTTCCCGCACCGATGCAGACCCTGGCCGGTGAGCCGCCCGACGCTCGGCGGGCTGCTGGTCGGCATCGCACCAGTTCGAGACTTCTGTCGCGGATTCGAGAGTTAAAGAGCCTGTTGCAGAATCGCTGTGCGGCGTGTCTTGCCTGGTCAAGGCTGCTTTTGTGGGATGATGGGGTATGGCTAAGGACTATCTGCCGGTGCAGCGCGACCAGCCGGGGCTGCTGCCGCTGGACATGCGGGACTGGTTGCCGGACGACGACCTGGTGTGGTTCGTGGTCGAGGT
>WRMB01000062.1 GCA_009777345.1 Micrococcales bacterium
TACGAGGCACCGCCCTCGGCTTCCGCAACCTCACCAACTACATCGCCCGCTCGCTGCTGGAAGCCGGAGGTTTCCGACCGCTGCTACACCCTGGATTGCGATGAGCCACGAACCTTGTACCGGCCCGCGAACCCTTGCAGCCACAAGACGGCAGAGGGGATCGTCTGCGTGTTGCCGAGGAATTGTCAAGACCTGTGGATCGGCGTGTCTCATGCGGCCAGGGCCTCACCTCCTGAGTCGTCGTCTCGTTCGACGAGCTTGCCATCGACGAAGGTGGCTCCGGCACGGACCCGGCGCTGCGCAGGAACCTGGCAGTGCGGTGCGCCTCTGGCCATGCGAAGCCCACCAGAACCTCAACGTGGGCCGATGGCTGCGGCCCTGGCCAGGCGGCGCGTCAGGGAACTGCGGGCAGGATAAGGCAACCACGAGAGAAGGAAGTTGAATCAGCGGGACTTGAAGAGCCTGAAGAGCTGTGACTCGCGAGTTGTCGCCGCATAGGCCAAGGAGCCGATGACGAACCCGAGGAGGCACCACCCGGTGACGAGCACCGATCGTACTAGGAGCTCTGCCAGCTCGTCGGCGAACGGTGAGAAGGCCAGGACGGCCGCGGCGGAGCCGGTGGCGACCATACCAGACGACACCACGCAGAAGAGGTCCTCGACGAGGACGGTGGCCAGCAGGTCCGCGCGCCGGGCACCAGCGTGGAGGTTGCTCGACAAGGAGAGCCGCCGCTGCCAGACCGCGAAGACTCCTATGCAGGCTCCGCCGAGCAGGGCGGCCAACCAGGCGAGCTTCGTCACACGGTCGTTGACGAGCGCCGACGGAGACAGGTCCTTTCCGTGCGTGTTGTTCACCTGCCCGAGCTGCACGTTGCTCCCGGCGTCGAGCGTGGCGAGCAGCGTCGCCGACAACAGCTCGTCGTAGTAGGCCTGGCCGTGGCCTGGTTCTATTCTTGCCCAGCACTCGTCGAACGCAGGGACGGACTCCGAAGAGACCAGCAGAGCGTAGTGCAACCGTGCGTCCCGGCCATCGTCGGGCCAGTCGAACACCCCGGAGAGCCGCACCGGCCCGCTGCTGGTCTCGACAAGGTCGCCGGTCTGGTACCCCAGCCTTCCAGCGAGCTCCGCGGACATGACCATACCCGTCTGGTCGCCCTTGGTGAGCACCAGCGAGACAAACCCGGCACTGACCTCGTACGTCGATATCGACAGCCCTGGAGCGGCAGGCAGCCTGGTCGAGCCGCTGTCGCGCAGCGCCCCCGACCCCGTCGTGTCAGCGCGGGCCGACAGGGAGTCGCAAGCCGACGGGCTGACCCGGCCGGTGCTGATAACGACTCTGGTATCAGCCGCAGAGCTCAGGTACTGCTGCACCTCCTGGTGCGCGGTCCCGACTGCCGAGGCGTCGAGGCACCCGAGAACTCCGCCGACTACCGACAGCACCAGGACGACGCCGACCGAACCGCTGGCACCGGACGCGAAGTTTCGCCAGGACTCGCGGAAGATTGCCCTCGCTCTCATCGTTCCGCCTGGAGGTCGATGATACGGTCGCACGCCGTCATGGTGTCCTGGTCGTGCGTCGCGACCACGACGATGCTTCCCGAACCGGCGATCTTCCCCATCGTCTGGTTGACCGTACGGGCCGAAGACCGGTCCAGCTGGGCTGTGGGTTCGTCCACCAGGAGCACGTCCGGGCTGGCTGCCACCGCTCTGGCCAGCATCAGGCGTTGGGCTTCACCCCCGGACAGGGCGCTGAAGGGGTGGTCGGCGACCTTGCCGATCGAGAACTGCTCCATCAGATCGGACGCGCCGCGCTCTGCTTCTTCGACGGACAGTCCCCTCGCGAGCAGCGGGTAGACCACATGGTCGACGGCTGACCGTCGCGCAACCCCGTGCGGGTTCTGGAACACCCAGCTGACACGTGCGACGCCGTACCGGGCCAGCTCTCCTTCGCTCGGTGCCAACCAGCGCGCCAGGATTGACAGCAGCGTGGTCTTTCCGCACCCGGAGGGGCCGCAGACCGCGACCGCCTCCCCGGCGACGAGCCGGAAGCTCAGGTTCCGGAACAGCCACTGCTGACCAAAGCTGTGCCCGAGCCCGGACCCGACGATCGCCGGACCGTCCGACGACCCGTCTAGCCCGCCGTGCATGCTCGTCCTGGGACAGCGCGCGCCACGTCTACCTCTTTCGGGTTCCAGCCGTCCGTGAACACCAGAGTGCCGCTGAGCGAGGAGGAGACGATCTCGACCTGGCGGGCCTGTCCGTCAGCCGAGAGGCACGCCCGAGTGCCAGAGACCGAGTACAACGCCGCCACCGGGACTCGAAGTGCTTCGATCGGCTGCTGGTACCGGACGACCGCAATGCTCCCATCCAGACCGTTGGGCACGCTCGCCGCACGCTGGAAGTCCAGGCTTGACGAGACCGCCTCCAGCGAATCGACCGCGGTAACCGCGCCAGGACCGTCGATGGGGACTGCCACCCCGAAGATCTCGACGTTCAGCTCGTGGCCCTCCGCGGGGTAGTCAGCAGGGATATCGAGAGCGATCCGCGACAGAACACCGCCCTGAGTTGCCAACGCAGAACCGGCTTCCACGGTCTGGCCGACGTGAACTTCAAGCGTGGCCACCCGGAAAGGCGCAGCGGGTAGCCAGATGTAAGAATCGACACGGAACCCGCCGTCCCGCGGGTTCGGCAGCCCCAACTGCCTCTTCATCGCGCGTACCGCATCGCTCGTGCTGGTTCCGAACACACCGCTGGGCTGGCCCTTGAAGTAGCCGAGAGCGACGAGTGACTCCTGGAGAGCGGTGACATCTGGACCCTTGTCTCCCACAGCCAGGTCGCGGTGCAAGGGCTGGGACGTCGCGAGCGCGACGACTGGGTCGTCGTCGACGGTCATCACCACCGCCCCAGACTCGATCAAGGCGCCTGGGACAAGAGTCGAGGTGGTAACCAGTCCGCTCCGTCTGGTGTGCAGCGCCATCGGATCGTCGATCACGAACTCCGCAGGAACGTTGGTACGTCCGTCGAACGCCTGGACAGAAGCCGGGAGCACCGACACCTGCTGCTCCTCGTCCGGAACAGCCAGAGCGGTCTGAGTTACAAAGAGAATTCCAACGAGGATTCCACCACAGACCGCTCCGGCAGCCAGAAGAATCATCCCAGGGACAACTCGGCGCGGCCGACGACCGACCCCAGGAACATCGTGCTCATTCTCCGGCAACACTGTCGTCGCTGCCATCTACAACTCCACCGCAATTCCAAAGCCATTCCCTTGCAGGCAAATCGCAATCTCAGGGTCAGACAGGTCTAGCCACGTCGACCCTTGATCTTCCAGGTAGACAGCGTCCAACTCTGATCGAAACTCATCCAACGTCACTCCACCGGGGCGCTTTCCCTTGGCGCCTAGACAAGAATAGATCGCTTCGTACTGGTCCGTGTAGAGGTTGGGGTTGTTCTGCTGGATGCTGTACAGCGATTCAATGGTGCTGAACCCGTCTTGTGCGCAAGTCCAGGAGTCGTCACCATACTTGTCCATAGTATCGATATTCTGAGGAGCCGCGAGGTAGGTCCCGTCCGGCAGTTTTCTCCACTCGACATCATTTCCGAGGTCCGCTAGGCACTGTTGATATATCTGAGCAGCGTCTTCATAGACACTTAGAGAAATCGCACCAGCCTCTGCCGCACTTTCTAGAATTGCGCGGTTCTCCTTCGAGAGACTAGGATCGTCCAGATCCATGCGAATTAGTTCAGACATGCTCGAGGCGTACCTTGCGCCTTCCGCCTTTTCGTTATCTGCCGAGCACCCGCTAGACAGAAAGAGAACCGAAAAGCAGACGCCACCAAACAGAATGGATGTGCCTAGCCTCATCGCGCCTGCTCCTCTTGCTCGATGTTCTGCCGATCTCGCCAGAAGTATTCAGGGAGATCAGGCAATGGTGTGGTGGTACCCGCGGCATGTCGGAGTACCCTCCGTATTGAAATGATACTGGACGGAGAATATGCCGCGGGAGAATGAGGTGGCCTCCTTGGAGCCACCCCATTCTCCCGCTCCCGCTGCAAGGCTGCGCCATCTGCGCAGTCACCTGTTGCTCTCGTCAGCACGGCCACGTCGGACACAGATTTCCCGTGACCGGCTCTGGCGCCTCAGGGCGTCGTGATCGATCTCACGATACTAGAAAACGCCTTGCGGGAAATCACTTGTACTCCCATCCGGCATTGGAGCCCTTCCAGACGTATCCTCGTGACTTTATCTGGCACTTCGTGCTTCCTTTGACCCATCTGCTGTCGCAGGTCCGGTTGCTGTAACTGTCGTTGTACCCTCCCCAGGAGTGGGACTGTGACGGCGGGTTGGTCACAGAGGAAAGTGCTTGGGTTGAATTTACAGCGAGTTCAGTCTTGACATTGGCGGCATGGGCCGCCGTCCCGCCAATAGCGAGCGCGATTACCACACCTATTGTGGCGATTCCGCTAGTCAGCGTCTTCTTCATGAGGGCCTCCTTGTGGTGGTGGAAACTGAATGGTGCGGCGCATGGCCACAACCCGCAGGCTAGCAGTGCAACGGAGGCTTCGTCCTGAGTCTTGCTGCCCCATCTTCAGTATCACCTGATAGTGTGACGCCGATAACTTACCCCTCCTCTGGGCAGTAAGCTTCACTGCCGAGAGTCGCGCGTCGCTGACCTGGGTGGTTGTCGTTTCAGGCGACAGATGGTGTGACCATTCTCCACGCGGCCGACGGCCCAATGTAACAATAGAGTAGGTCCGACTGGTGGGACTGGTCTGGCCCGGCAAGCGCCAGCGGTGCGAACCTGGCGACGCCCCACCCGTGACAGGCCCCGCCGGGGCATCTCCCACCAGACCGGGCGAAGGCGTAGTGTGCGGCAACATCGGACGGACCGCAGGCTGAGCAGGCTGGTACAGGCCGGGCGCAGACATGACGGTCGCTGCGCTGGCCGAAACGACGACCGGCGGCACCTGGGCACCGGACGGGAAGGGACTGCTGGGTCGGGGCTGTTACAACAATTGGACTGGAGCCACTCGGTCCGTCCCGGGGGCCTTCCGAAACCTGCTCGCCTTGGGTGGAGGGTGGGCACCGCCAACCAGGCACCCAGGCACCCAGGCACCCAGGCGAGCGTGCGGCACAGGTTCGTGAACCCCTGTCGAGGGCCTCAGGTATCTTTGAGACATGGTCAATCCTGCGCTGCTGGCAAGCATCGACTCGCTCGACGCTGGCGAGTTCGACGAGCTCATCGAGTACGCCGCGACCAAGCGCATCGGTGCCATCGTCGTGACCGACGAGCAGCGGAGCCTGCTCGAGTCGCGCCGCAACGACCCCGACCCGACCAACTGGCTCTCCGACGACGAGTTCGATGCGCACCTCGACTCGATGACGTCCTGACCCCGATGGTGGCACCGAAGCACCGCGTCCACACAGGTGCGCTGGACGACCTGGCTGAAGCATCCGCTGGCGCACGCCGTGCTGTACGACGACTACCGCCGGGCCGTCCTGGTGCCGTTCAAGTACATGGTCACCGACGGGCGGAGCACTGACATCCTCGCGGTGCTCCACGCCCAGCGTGACCCAGAGACGTTGAAGACCGAACTGCGACGACGCACCTTCGAGTGATGCCCGGCCCCACCGGGTCACCAAGGACGGTGGGGACGGCTCCTGGGTCACCAAGGACGGTGGGGTTCCTACGTCCTCACGCCCCTGGTCGCTGCGCGACCGGGGCAGGACTGTAGGAACCCACCGTCCTCCCCGCCGTCCCACCTTCAACCTGGACTCTGCACTCAAGGCAAGACGGTACTCAAGGCAAGACGACACTCAAGGCAAGACGATGCACCCAAGGCAAGCACCAAGGGGGTCACGGGGGCTTGCCCCCGTGCGGGTGCGGGGCTGGGCCCCGCACGGTGTGGTGAGCGACCCCCGGCTCGGCCGGGCCGAGCACAGGTGCCCCAGGGAGCGAGCGGAGACGGTGGGATTTGAACCCACGGAAGGAGTTACCCCCTTCACGGCCTTAGCAGGGCCGCGCACTAGGCCACTATGCGACGTCTCCCAGACGGGTGCCTAGCCTACCGGTCGTGCGGTCCGCCCCCAAACCCAACCCGCAAGAACCTGGGCGTCCAGGGGCGAGCGGCGGGGTGCGGGGCAGGCGCCCCGTCGAGCATGGTGTGGGCACCGAGGCTCGCCGTCGGCGAGCACGAAGATCTTGCGACCTCGCGGAGGGCGCGGGATTCGAACCCGCGGAGACGGTTGCCCGCCTCGGCAGTTTTCAAGACTGCTGCCTTCGACCGCTCGGCCAGCCCTCCAGGCAGGTGGAACCGTAGCACCTGGCTCCCCTGCGGTCCGACCCGCAGGGAGGCACGGTCGACGGCCCGGTGGCCTCAGGACCGGGCGCGCAGACGTTCCATCGCGAGCTTGACCAGGGAGATCAGGGCCTGCTTGGTAGCGGCGCGAGACCGGGCGTCGGTGTAGAGGATCGGCACGTCGGCGCTGATGGCGAGAGCTTCGCGCACGTCGTCCAGGGTGTGGCGGGCCACGCCGTCGAAGCAGTTCACGCCGACGACGAACGGGATACCGCGCGACTCGAAGTAGTCCACCGCCGGGAAGCACTGGTCGAGCCGTTCGGTGTCCACCAGCACGACGGCGCCGATGGCGCCGCGCACCAGGTCGTCCCACATGAACAGGAACCGGTCCTGGCCGGGGGTGCCGAACAGGTACAGCCACAGCTGGCCCGGCAGGGCGATCCGGCCGAAGTCCATCGCCACGGTGGTGGTGGTCTTCAGGTTGGTGACACCACCGGCGTCGTCGACGCCGACGGAGTGCTCGGTCATGGCGGCCTCGGTGTTCAGAGGCTCGATGTCCGAGATGGACCCGATGAAGGTCGTCTTGCCGACGGCGAAGCCACCGGCCACGATGATCTTGACGACGGTCGGAGCGACGCTCGCCGCTTTCCCGGACGAGCTCGCGACCGTCGCGTCAGAGGGCGGAAATGCCATTGAGAACACTCTCCAGGACGCTGAGGGACAGGGCGGGCGACGCGTCGCCGTTCGACGAGTCGCTGCTGTCGGCACTGCCGACGATGCGGATGTAGTCACCGTCGGCGAGGTCGGACACGATGATCCGAGTCACACCGATCGGCAGGTGGAGCAGGGCCGACAGCTCCGCGACGGAGATGAAGTCCTCGCTCGCGTACTGCAGGATCGACCGCTTCTCCGGCGGCAGGCCACCGGTGGGCCTGGCCGCGGGCTGCGCTTCGATCAGTGCTTCGAGAGGCAGGTCAGAGCGCGCCCGGACGCGGCCACCGGTGACGGCATAGGGCCGCACCGACCTGGCCTCGTAACCTTCTTCGCTCACGATGACCTCTCTCAGCCCACCGGCGAGCGCGTGGCGCCGTCGACGGGAAGCATGTTGCGCATCTCGGCGATGAGCTGCGGCGTCAGGGTCGCCTCGGTGCGGGAGACCAGCATGGCCATCTCGTACCCGATGAGACCGACGTCGCAGGACGACTCGGCGATCACCGCGAGGACGGACCCGTTCGAGACGCTCATGAGGAACAGGAAGAGCTGGTCCATCTCGACGATGGCCTGGCGCACCTCCCCAGCGCTCAGCTGGCGGGCCGCACCACGGGTGAGGCTCGACATCCCCGAGACGATGGCGGCCATCTGGTCACCGCTGGTGCGGTCCATGTGCTCCGACATCGCCATGAGCAGACCGTCGGCGGAGACCACCAGGGTGTGGCGGGTGCCAGGGACGGTCCTGACAAAGTTGTCCAGCAGCCAGCCGAAGTTGGCTGCATCGGTGCTGAGCGAACTCACACTTCCTCCTCGGGTGAGTGGCAGGCGGCCACGTGACGGTTCATGCGTCGCGCTCCTTGGTGTCGACCGAGGCGCGGCGGCCTCTGCTGGTTCCGGACTGGAAGCTGGCGAGCCGCGAACGCAGCTCGTCGGCGTCACGCCGGATCGGGGTAGCCCCGGCACCTGGCACGGCGTCTGGGACGGCCGTGGGCACGCGTCGGGTCAACCGTTCGCCGCTGCCGCCCATGCTCGGACGGTAGGCGGACAACTGGGACAGCTCGGCAAGAGCCTGCTCCTCGATATCGGAGCGCAGCGCCAGCATGGCGGCCACGTCGTCGTCGAGGTTCATCCGGGAGCCCTCCGACGGCGCGCCGCCCTGGGCGGGCACCGGCTCGGTCGGGACGTAGACGGGGGTCGCCCCGTCCGGCGCCCAGCCCGTCGCGGCTGGTGCGGCACTCTCGGGACCGGGCTGCCAGGTCGACTGCGGGGCGGCGGCGTCCGCGCCGACCGCGTCGGGAGCGTCGTCGGACTTCTTGCGACCCCACAGACCGCGCTTGCGCTTGCTGCCTTCCGGCTCGGCCTCCCAGGACGCGGGCGGTTCGGCGATACCCGGCTGCGCCCAGTCTGCGTCCTGCGCGGGCGCGGCTGGCTGCCACTGCGCCGGCTCGGACTGCCACTGCGCCGGTTCGGACTGCCACGACGCGGGCTCGGCCTGCGGCTGGGCCGGTTCGGGCGACCACTGCGACCACTCGGCCGCGGACCTGGGCTGGGACCAGTCGGCCGCAGGTTCGGGCTGCGGCCACTGGCCTGCCGGCTCGGCGGGCCACTGGGCGGGCTGCCCGGACGGGTCCGGTTCCACGGCGGCGGGCCACGACCACGGACCCTGCTCCGGCGGGGCCTGCCCGGCGTCGGCCGGGGCCAGCGGTTCGGACGACAGGTCCATCACCGGCTGCCAGGCCGGTTCGTCGGCCGACGTCGCCCAGGCCGGGGCGGCGGTCTCGAACGCGGGCTGTACCGGGGGCTGGCCGAAGGCCGCGGGGGCCTGGTCGGCGTCGAACGTCGGGTAGTAGGGCTCACCCTCCAGGGCCTGCGGGTCGAACGTCGGGACCATCGAACCGTCGTCGGACCGGTTGTCGGCGAACAGACCGGTCTGCCAGGGCGCGGTGTCCCACGTCGCGGACGGCCAGTCGGAGTCGTCGGCAGGCTCGGCCGACGGGATCGGCCCGGTGTGCCAGGCGGCGACCTCGCTCTGGGTATGCCCGTACGGCACCTCGGTGGGCGCGTCCACGCCGTCGTGGCTGTGCCGACCACGACGGGTCTGCCCGACGGTCTCGTCGAACGACTGGGCGTAGCCACCGGTCGCGGAGACGGTGACCGGCTCCTCGGCCGGGACCTCCCAGGGACGCGGCTCGGCGAACGACGGCTCCGGTTCTTCCTGGACCGCGTTCTGGGTCCGCGACCAGCCGCGGAAGCCGGAGAACAGGCTCTGCCGGGCCTCCGGGTCGACCGGTGCGGGCGAGCTGAAGTCCATCGGCTCGACCACCGGCACCGGCTCGGCGGCCTGACGACGGCTGGGCAGGCCGGTCCCCGAGGCCATGGTCGGCGTGAACCCGGTGACCGCCGGTGCGATATCCGTCGGCAGGTCGTGGGCCTGGACCGCCGGGGGCAGCACGAACGCCTCGTCGTCGACCGACCGTCGCCGGGGCAGGCCGTGATCGGTCTGGCCGTCGGTGAGGGCGGCCAGGTCGACCTCGCGGGCCAGGGGAGCCTCCTGCTCGGCGTAGGCGTCCTGGACCGAGGCGGAGAACCCTTCCGAGGCGTAGGCCGCGGCCGGCAGCGGTTCGGGCGCGAAGTCCTGGTAGGCGGGCGAGGCTGGCGCCTCGAAGTCGGCGAAGGACTCGACCCCGGCGGGGGCCTGCGACGTCTCCAGACCGGCGAACAGCGCGACCGGGAAGCGGACGACCGTCTCGGTGCCCGAGCCCTGGGACGAACGCTGGACCTGGACGTCCGCGCCGAGGCGCCGCGCCAGGCGGGAGACGACGAACAGGCCCAGACGCTGGGCGCCGAGCGCGTCGGTCGGCGAGGTGGAGCGCAGCTTCTCGTTGACCGAGGCCAGCTCGGAATCGGTCATCCCGATGCCGTGGTCGAGCACGGTGACGGTGACGAACTGGCCGTCCATACCGGTCGAGACCTCGACCGGGGTGTCGGGCTCGGAGAACACCGAGGCGTTCTCCAGCAGCTCGGCCAGCATGTGCGCGGCCGGCAGGGCGTTGAAGCCCAGCATCAGCGGGTCGACGTTGAGGTCGAGCTCGACGCGGTCGTACTGCTCGATCTCGCTGGACGCGGTCCGGATCACGTCGGACAGCGGCATGGACTCGCGCAGACGGCGGCCCGAGTCGATCCCGGCGAGCACCAGCAGGGACTCGGCGTTGCGCCGCATCCGGGTGGCCAGGTGGTCCAGGTGGAACAGGTTGGCCAGGACGGTCGGGTCCTCCTCGGAGCGTTCCAGGGAGTCCACGAACGCCAGCTGGCGGTTCAGCAGCACCTGGTCGCGCCGGGCGACGTTGACGAACATCTCGGCGATGGACCCGCGCAGCGCGGCCTGCTCCTGGGCGACCTGGATCGTCGTGGCGTTGACGTCGTTGAAGGCGGTCGCCAGGCGGCCGATCTCGTCGTCGGACTCCACCGGCACCCGGGGCAGCTCGGTGTCCGGGCCCTCACCAGGCACGGAGACCTGCTCGACGATCTTCGGCAGCTGGTCGCGCACGGCACCGGTGGCCTCGGTGAGGTGGCTCAGCGGGGTCGTGATCGACCGGGAGACCTGACGGGCGACGATCCACGCGACGAGCAGCCCGAGGAGCAGCGCCGCCCCGGTGATGCCCAGCTGGAGCAGGGCGGCCTGCTGACGCTGGTCGGCGGCGGCCTGCGCACCGCTGAGGAGCACCCCGTCGACCTCCGCGACGTCAGCCTGCCAGGCACTGGTCTGGGTCTTCCAGGCTTCCGCGTCCACGCTCGCGGCAGTGTTCACGCCCTGAAGGTCGGAGCGCAGGGCCAGGACGTCGGACGGGATGGCCGACATGCCAAGGTCCGACTTGCCCAGGTAGCCGACCGACATGTCGGCTGTCTCCTTGGCGGTGTCGGTGGCCTGGGCGTTCTGGGTGAACCCCTCGATGTTGGTGCCCGCGACATAGTTGGTGCTCTCGGGGTCTGCGGCGCTCACGGAACCCAGGACGGCCTCGCCGGCCTGGATCTCGACGCCGATCGCGATGCTCAAGGTGAGCACGTCGTCGTGGGCATAGGCCCACTGGGCCAACGACCGGTCCTCCAGGAGGTCGGCCCAGACCCGCACGAAGCTCTGGTTGCTGGCCAACAGCTTCTGGTACTCCCTCGGCGCCTGGACGCTGTCGCGCGCGCCCTCGTCCACGAACTCGCGCGCCGTGGCCAGCCCCGCCTCGGCTTCGGTACGCATCATGTCGAACTGGGTGGCAGCCTGGGACGGGAGCCAGGAGTCCGTGACAGCGTCGGCCTTGCGGCCGAAGTCGGCCAGACTGGCGTCAGCCTTCTTGCGGGCCTCTCGGCGGGCCTCCCCCTCGGGAGCGTCCTGCTCTTCCTGGACCGCGACCCCGAGGCGCTGGTACGCGGCGAGAGCCTCGACCACGGATGCGTTGGCCCTGGCCACCATCAGCTGCTGGAAGGCGCTGTACCCGATGTAGACACCGGCGGCGACCAGCACGACCATCGGGATGATGAGGACCATCCTCACCCTCGCGCTGACGTTGAACCGTCGCAGCATGTCGTTCCTCTCGTCCGCCCGGTTTCGGTCACGAACCTGCACCCGGCCCGGTGCAGGCTCCCTGTCCTACTTCCGTGCGGTCCTCATCGGCCGAGGCCCGCACCGGCATTAGGCATCGCCCTATTGTGCCGCGAACAGGCCGGTGGCTTCGACCTCCTCGCGACACGAGACTGCCGCGCGCCTCGTACCCTCGTACAGTCGGATGCATGCTTGCGATCCTGAACGAAGCCCCGGGCGAACCCGACGTGCTCCAGCCCACCGAGGTGGCGGAGCCGGTCGTCACCTGCGGCACTGTGATCGTGCAGGTCGCCGCCGCTGGAGTCAACCGCGCCGACCTCCTGCAGCGGGCCGGTCACTACCCGCCGCCCCCCGACGCGCCGCCGTGGCCCGGGCTGGAGGTGTCCGGGACGGTCGTCGAGATCGGGCCGCCGCACCCCGGTTCTACGGTGTCGTGGCAGGTCGGAGACCGGGTCTGTGCCCTGCTAACAGGGGGTGGGTACGCCCGGCGCGCCGTCGTGGACACCGGTCTGCTGCTGCCGGTGCCCGACGGGATCGACCTGGTCGACGCGGCGGCGCTGCCCGAGGCCGCCGCCACGGTGATCAGCAACCTCGACGCCGCGCACGCCCAGCCTGGCCATACGGTGCTGGTCCGCGGCGGATCCGGTGGTGTCGGGTCGGCAGCGGTCCAGATCGCCGCCGGGCTGGGCCTGAAGGTGCTCGCCACTGCCGGTGGACCGGAGCGCGTGAGAAGGGTGGGTGAATTTGGCGCCGATAGTGTTTTCGACCACACCGACGACCGTCTCGTGGATGCGGTCCTGTCGGCCACGGACGGTCGCGGCGTCGATATCGTGCTCGACGTGCTCGGTGCCGCGGGCCTGGCCGACAACCTCGCGATGCTCGCCGTCGGGGGGCGTCTCGTCGTCATCGGGCTGCAGAAGGGCCGCCGGGGCACGCTCGACCTCGGGCGGCTGCTCGAACGCCGGGCGAGCGTCATGGGCACGACGCTGCGGTCCCGGCCGCTGGCCGAACGGACGGCGATCGTGGCCGCCGTGCGGCAGCGGGTCTGGCCGCTGGTCGCCGCGGGCCGGGTGCGACCCGTCGTGCACGCCCGTCTGCCGCTGACCGAAGCGGCCGCCGCGCACCGGCTGCTGGCCTCCGGCGAGGTCTTCGGCAAGGTCCTGCTCACCTGCTGACGTCGACCGGTCCGACCCCCCCGTCGCCCGTCCCTGACCGACGCTCGTCAGAGCGACCAGCTCACCCGATCCGACGACAGTCCAGCCCGGACTTGGCAGCATACCCATGACGAAAGTCAGGACGTTAGGCCCAGATGCGCCCCTTTTATCGTGGTGGCCGACGCCTTCCCCCCCAACAACAGCCGCTGCGACGGGAGCGAGACCGAGACAAATCGGACAGCACCGGTAGCGTTCCCACCGGGTTTGCCCGTCCCCGGGGCCGACCCACGACTGACGAAGTGAGGATCCCGTGAACCCGCGTCACCCATCTGTCCCTACGCCCGTGCTGCGCACCCTGGCCGACCGCGCCTCCGACTACGGCCTGTCCCGTCGCACCTTCCTCGGCCTGCTCGGCGCCGCGGGAGGTGCCGCGGCCCTCGGCGGGTGCGGTGCCACCTCTGAAGCCCTGCGCTGGGGCACCTACCCGTACTACCTCGACCAGTCGGACGACGGGCGCTCGTACCCGACCCTCAAGGAGTTCACCGCGGAGACCGGCATCGCGGCCGATCTCCTGGAAGATATCGAAGACCTCAACTCTTTCTACGGCAAGGTCAAGGGCCGCTGGGCCCAGAACCAGGACATCGGCTACGACATGGTGGTCTTCAGCGACTGGCTCGTCGCCCGGTGCGTCCGGCTGGAGTACCTGCAGCCGCTGGACCACGCGGCGATGCCGAACACCGAGAACCTGCTGCCGCAGTTCAGCACCGATGCGTTCCAGGCGTTCGACCCCGGGCACCGCTACTCGATGCCGTGGCAGGGCGGTATGCCCGTCCTGGCCTGGAACAGGAAGGAGCTGCCGCAGGGGCTGCGCAGCGTGAGCGACCTGTGGGCGCCCGAGCTCAAGGGCAAGGTCGAGGTCGTCGCTGAGCTGCGCGAGACGCTCGGCCCGCTCATGTGGTCGCTGGGGACCGACCCTTCCGGCAGCTGGGGCGACGACGAGTTCGGCAACGCGGTCGACCTGCTGGCCAAGCAGGTCTCCGACGGTCAGATCCGGGACGTCCGGGGCAGCTCCTACACCGAGGACCTGGCCAACGGCGACGCCATAGCCGTCATCGGCTACAGCGGCGACATCCCCCAGCTCAACGTCGCGGAGGACCGTTTCGACTGGGCCTTCCCCGAGGACGGCGGGACGATCTGGGTCGACAACCTGGTGGTGCCCACGACGTCCGACCGGCTGGAGGAGGCGCAGAAGCTCACTGACTACTACTATGACCCGGTCGTCGCGGCGGCCGTCGCCGCCTACGTCCAGTACGTCAGCCCCGTCGACGGAGTCAGGGAAGAGATCGCGAAGATCGACCCGACGCTCGTCGACAACCAGCTGATCTTCCCCAGTGAGGAGACCATGGCGAAGACCGTCGTCTTCCGTCCCCTCACCCCTGACGAGGACGAGAAGTACAGCGCGATGTTCCTCGAGGCCACCGGCAGATGACCACGACTCACCCAGAGGCATGATGAGACACCGACGACCCCTCCCAGAGCCTGTCCTGCGTCGTCTCGCCGACCGGGCCACCGACTACGGCTTGTCCAGACGGGCCTTCCTCGGCCTGCTCGGGGCAGCAGGAGGGGCGTCGGTCCTGGCTGGGTGCGGTATTGCCGAGGAGCCCGTCTCGTACCGCGGGCAGGGCGGCAGGCCCGGTTACCTTCGCTGGGCCAGCTACCCGCTGTACATCGACAAGGATGACGACGACGTCGAGTCCCCGACCTTGACGGAGTTCGAGGCGAAGACCGGCATCCACGTGCTGTACCACGAGACCATCGACAACCTCGCCAAGTTCGACAACAAGGTCAGCGGGCGGCTGGCCAGCTACCAGGACATCGGGTACGACCTGGTCACCCTCTCGGACTGGCTGGTGAAGCGGTGGTCTGACCGGGCCCATGTCGCCCCGCTCGACCTGGCAGCCATGCCCAACACCCAGAACCTGAGGCCCGACCTCGACAACCTCTACTACGATCCCGACCACCGCTGTTCGGTCCCGTGGCAGCAGGGCATCACGGTCGTCGCCTGGAACAAGGAGGCCGTTCCCGACGGGATCCGCAGTGTGAACGACCTGTGGCGACCCGAGTTCAAGGGCAAGGTCGCGGTCGTCGCCGAGCTGCGTGAGACGCTCGGACCGATCATGAGGTCACTCGGGACCGATCCTGGTGAAGACTGGGGCGACGCTGAGTTCGACGCCGCGCTGGAGCTGCTCGACCAGCAGATCACCGACGGGCAGATCATGAGCATCAAGGGTGGCGACATGGTCGACCTCCTGCACGAGGGGCGGGCCGCGGTGGGCATCGGCTACGGCGGAGACGTCGCCTTCTACTCGGACACCTGCGGGTGGGCGGTCCCGGAGGAGGGCGCGACGTTCTGGGTCGACAACCTTGTCGCACCCGTGACGACGAACCAGGTGGACTCCGTCCAGCAGCTCATCGACTTCTACTACGACCCGGAGGTGGCCGCAGCCGTCTCCGCCTACACGTACTATGCGACACCCGTCGCAGGAGCGCGGGAAGCGATGAAGGACGTCGACCCTGATCTGGTCGACGACGACATGATCTTCCTCACCGACGAGATGCTCGCGCGGCTGTCGCTCTTCCGCGAGCTCAGCGTGGAGGAGGCTGCCCAGTACGACACGCGGTTCAGGGACGTGACCAAGAACCTCTGACGTCTTCGTCCGTCCAGCGGTCACGACCCCGCTCGGCCCGCTGGACGGACGAGGTAAGCGCCAGCGCACCCGATCCGACGATGGCCCAGCCCAGATCTGGCAGCAGGCATGACGAGAGGTCAGGACGTTAGGCCCAGCCGCGCCCCCGCGTCGGGCTGCTCGGCAGCCTTCCGCTCCAATAACAGCGGCAGCGGCAGCGGCGAGGGGGCCGACAAAACGGGTAGTACAGGTAACGTTCCGGCCAGGTGTGGCCGTCCCCGAGGCCGACCCACGACCGACGAAGCGGAGGATCCCGTGAACCCGCGAAACCGACCTGTCCCGGCGCCTGTGCTGCGCACCCTGGCCGAACGTGCCTCCGACTACGGCCTGTCTCGTCGCGCCTTCCTCGGCCTGCTCGGTGCGGCGGGAGGCGCCGCTGCCCTCGGCGGGTGCGCCCGCTCCGACGACGTCCTGCGCTGGGCCAACTATCCTTACTACCTGGACCTGTCGGAGGACGGGCAGTCCTTCCCGACCCTCAAGGAGTTCACCGCGGAGACCGGTATCGCGGCCGAGAACTTCGAGGACATGGAGGACAACAACTCCTTCTACGGCAAGGTCAGGGGACGCTGGGCCCAGGGCCAGGACATCGGCTACGACATCGTGACCTTCAGCAACTGGATGATCACCCGGTGCATCCAGCTGGAGTACCTGCAGCCGCTGGACCACGCGGCGATGCCGAACACCGAGAACCTGCTGCCGGTGTACTTCACCGAAGCGTTCGAGGCCTACGACCCCGGGTACCGCTACTCGATGCCGTGGCAGAGCGGTATGCCCGTCCTGGCCTGGAGCAAGGAGCAGGTGCCCGACGGGATCCGCAGCGTGAGCGACCTGTGGCGGCCTGAGTTCAAGGGCAAGGTCGAGGTCCTGGCCGAGCTGCGCGAGACGATGGGCCCGATCCTGTGGTCGCTGGGGACGAACCCCGCGGGCGACTGGGGCGACGACGAGTTCGGCAACGCGGTCGACCTGCTGGCCAAGCACGTCTCCGACGGCCAGATCCGGGACGTCCGGGGCAGCTCCTACACCGAGGACCTGGCCAGCGGCGACGCCGCGGTGGTCATCGGCTACGGCGGCGACATCCCCCAGCTCAACGTCGCGGAGGACCGTTTCGACTGGGCCTTCCCCGAGGACGGCAGCACCATCTGGATCGACAGCCTGGTGGTACCCACGACGTCCGACCGGCTGGAAGAGGCGCAGAAGCTCGTCGACTACTACTACGACCCGGTCGTCGCGGCGGCTGTCGCCGCGTACGTCCAGTACGTCACCCCCGTCGACGGAGTCAGGGAAGAGATCGCGAAGATCGACCCGACGCTCGTCGACAACGAGCTGATCTTCCCCAGCGAGGAGACCATGACAAATACCGTCGTCTTCCGTCCCCTCACCCCCGAGGAGGACGCCCGGTACAGCGCGATGTTCCTCGAGGCCATCGGTAGCTGACCACGACTCACCAGCGGCGGTGAAGACTACTTACCGGTCGACGCCAGGCCAGAGTCCATCCGGGCTGGTTATGTTCCGCACACCCCGGATGGGACGGAAGACGGCGGGGGCGACCCAGGACCCCGAGACATACCACCACCTCCGGCAACAGCCGATAAGTATGACTCGGTTCGTGGTTTTCACGCCGTTCCACCGTTTCGAGAGCCTGTTGCGGGATCGTCTGGGGGGTGTGAGCGGTGTTCGGGTCTGGGGTCTGGGCGGTCGGTTCGGTGGTGCTGGTCCTGTCTGGGTGGGGTCTGGTCAGGCGGTGGCCTGGGTGGCTCGGT
>WRMB01000063.1 GCA_009777345.1 Micrococcales bacterium
ATCGGACTCGGGCCCGCCTCAAGCGCCGACCTGGCACATGGTCCGGGAAGGTGCTCCGCACCTGTGGTCCAAGACCAGGGGAGCAGGGGCGCTTGACCCGGACCTCCGCTCCGCTATGAGGTCCCCGGCGAGAGGATGGGGGACGAACAGACGTACAACCAGAGGGCTCCACGTCGGCCATGTACCACTGATGTACCAGGAGGACGGGAACCGCCACTGATCGACGGGGTACGTTGCGAACGACGGGACCGCCGCTGACCTGCGGTAGGGCACCCACGACGCCCAGAGAGACAGCGGAGGTTGAGCGGAATAGACTCAAGTTTGCGGCGGTTGGGGCGGGTGAGACACCCGGACGGATGGAAGGCAGGACGCAGTGGACGTCAAGTACACGACGAAGTCGCAGGAGGCGCTGGGCGACGCGATCGCGCAGGCCTCGGCGGCGGGCAACCCCCAGGTGGAGCCCGCGCACCTGCTGGGCGCCCTGCTGGCCCAGGACGGTGGGGTAGCCGATGCGCTGCTCGACGCCGTCGGGGCGGACCGGGCGGCACTGGGGCGGTCGGTGCGGGGTCTGCTGGTGCAGATACCGTCGTCGTCGGGCTCGACCGTGGCCCGGCCGACCGCGTCCCGGACGCTGACCGCCGCTCTGGAAGCCGCGAGCTCCGAGGCCCGCAGCCTGGGGGATGACTACGTGTCCACCGAGCACCTGCTCGTCGGGCTGGCCGCGGGGCGGTCGAACGTGGCCGACGCGCTGCGGGCGGCGGGGGCCAGCCGGGACGCCTTGGTCGCGGCGCTGCCCGAGGTCCGCGGCGGCCAGAAGGTGACCAGCCCCAACCCGGATGGCACCTTCAGAGCCCTGGAACAGTACGGGGTGGACCTGACCGCCCAGGCCAGCGACGGCGCCCTGGACCCGGTGATCGGCCGGGACGCGGAGATCCGGCGCGTCGTGCAGGTGCTGAGCCGCCGGACGAAGAACAACCCGGTGCTCATCGGCGAGCCCGGCGTCGGCAAGACCGCCGTCGTGGAGGGCCTGGCGCAGCGGATGGTCACCGGCGACGTCCCAGAGTCGCTGCGTGGCAAGCGGCTGATCTCCCTGGACCTGGCCGCCATGGTGGCCGGGGCGAAGTACCGCGGGGAGTTCGAGGAACGGCTCAAGGCCGTCCTGGCGGAGATCAAGGGCTCCGACGGCGAGGTCGTCACCTTCATCGACGAGCTGCACACCGTGGTCGGGGCCGGCGCCGGCTCCGAAGGCTCGATGGACGCCGGCAACATGCTCAAGCCGATGCTGGCCCGGGGCGAGCTGCGGCTCATCGGCGCCACGACGCTGGACGAGTACCGCGAACGCATCGAGAAAGACCCGGCCCTGGAGCGCCGGTTCCAGCAGGTGTTCGTCGGCGAACCGTCGGTAGAGGACACCGTCGCGATCCTGCGCGGTCTGGCCGAGCGCTACGAGGCGCACCACAAGGTGACCATCTCCGACTCGGCCCTCGTCGCCGCCGCGACCCTGTCCGACCGGTACATCTCCGCCCGTCAGCTGCCGGACAAGGCGATCGACCTGGTGGACGAGGCGGCGTCGCGGCTGCGCATGGAGCTGGACTCCTCCCCCGTCGAGATCGACGAGCTGACCAGGCAGGTCACCCGGCTGGAGATGGAAGAGGTGGTGCTGTCCGAGGCGACCGACCCGGCATCCGTCGAGCGGCTGGACCGGCTGCGCCGTGACCTGGCCGACCGTCGTGAAGCGCTCGCCGCGCTCAACGCCCGCTGGGAGAAGGAGAAGGCCGGGCACAACCGGGTCGGCGACCTGCGGGTGCGCCTGGACCAGCTGCGTTCGGACGCCGAGCGGGCCCAGCGCGAGGGCGACTACGCCACGGCGGGCAAGATCATGTACGGCCAGATCCCCGAGATTGAGGCCGAGATCGCTGTGCTGGAATCTGAGGCGGAGACTGCCGCGCACGTCGACGAGATCGCCCCCGAAGCCCCCATGATCGCGGACCGGGTCGGCCCCGACGAGATCGCCGAGGTGGTCTCCGCCTGGACCGGTATCCCCGCGGGACGGCTGCTGGCCGGGGAGACCGCCAAGCTGCTGAGCATGGAGGCCGAGCTGGGCCGGCGCCTGATCGGGCAGACCGCGGCGGTCGCGACGATATCCGACGCGGTACGCCGCGCCCGGGCGGGTATCGCCGACCCGAACCGGCCGACGGGTTCGTTCCTGTTCCTGGGCCCGACCGGCGTCGGCAAGACCGAGCTGGCCAAGGCCCTGGCGGGCTTCCTGTTCGACGACGAGCGGGCCATGGTCCGCATCGACATGTCGGAGTACGGCGAGAAGCACTCCGTGGCCCGGCTGGTCGGCGCACCCCCCGGATACGTCGGCTACGAGTCCGGCGGGCAGCTGACCGAGGCGGTGCGGCGCAGACCGTATTCGGTGGTGCTGCTGGACGAGGTGGAGAAGGCCCACCCGGAGGTCTTCGACGTGCTGCTGCAGGTGCTCGACGACGGTCGCCTGACCGACGGCCAGGGCCGCACCGTGGACTTCCGCAACGCCATCCTGGTGCTGACCTCGAACCTGGGCAGCCAGTTCCTGGTCGACCCGCAGACCAGCGACGAGGCCAAGCGCGACGCCGTGATGGCCGCGGTCCGCACCGCGTTCAAGCCGGAGTTCCTCAACCGGCTGGACGACGTCGTGCTGTTCGACTCCCTGTCCCTGGAGGAGATCGGCCGCATCGTGGACCTCCAGGTCGCGGCGCTGTCCCACCGCCTGGCCGACCGTCGCCTCACCCTGGACGTCACCCCGGCCGCGCTGGAGTGGCTGGCCATCGAGGGCTACGACCCGGTCTACGGCGCCCGGCCGCTGCGCCGCCTGGTCGCCAAGCAGATCGGCGACCGTCTGGCCCGCGGGATCCTGGCCGGCGACATCCGCGACGGCGATACCGTCGTCGTGGACCGCACCACCGACGGCCTGTCCGTCACCGCCCGCACACCCGGCTGAAGACCGGTCTGCGAACCCCTGACGCTCATGTTCGTGTCGATCTACGTCGTGGGGGGCACTCTAGGCATTGCTTTCACCTAAGAGGTGAAGAATAATAGACCTGTCATGAGAACATCTCCTCCGGCTCTGCTGCCGATCCTGCGCTCGCGGGTCCAGGGTGACCTGCTGGCCCTGACGTACCTGAACCCGGAGGCGGAGTACTCGCTCACCGAGGCGGCCCGGGCCGTCGGCGCATCGGTGAAGGCCGTCCACCAGGAAGCCGACCGCCTCGTGGCTGGTGGGCTGCTGCGGGACCGGCGTCGCGGGCAGATGCGTCTGGTGCGCGCCGTCACCGACTCTGCCCTCTCCGGCCCGCTGACCGATCTGCTAGCCGTCACCTACGGCCCGCTGCCGGTGCTCACCGCCGCGCTGGGGCAGGTCGTCGGCATCGAGCAGGCGTTCGTCTACGGTTCGTGGGCAGCCCGCTACAGCGGTCAGCCCGGTCCACCCCCTGGCGACGTAGACGTGCTCGTGGTCGGCACCGTCGACCCTGACGTACTCGACGACGTCGCCGCCCAGGCCCGTCAGAGGCTGCACCGCGAGATCAGCATCCGCCAGGTGAGGCCGCACACCTGGCAGCGCAGCACCGACCCGTTCGTCACGACAGTCCGCTCTCGACCCCTGGTCGAGCTACCGGTCACCACCACGCAGGAACGCGTCCTCGACCAGATGTCCGTCTACTGACAAGCACCTGACGTTCACCCCCGGGGCGGGGAGAGGACCGCGAACGGGTCGGTGACCTGGAGCTGGTGGGCGGTGAACCGGTAGATCGCCGCCGGGCGTCCGCCGCCGGGCCCGGGGCGGGCGGTCTCGCCGGTGGGTTCGATCTGCCCGCGGCGCCCGAGGACGCGGTGCAGGTTGGTGACGTCGACGTCGTGGCCCAGGGCCGCCCGGTAGACACGGGCCAGCTCGGACAGGGTGAACTGGGGCGGGGCCAGGGCGAACCCCAGGTTGGTGTAGGAGAGCTTGCGCGACAGCCGTCCGACGGCGGCGGGCACGACGCTGCCGTGGTCGAACGCCATGGGGGGCAGGTCGGCGACGGGGTGCCAGGTGGTGTCGTCGGGCAGGCGCGGGTCGGCATCGGCCGGCACCAGACCCAGGTAGCAGGTCGCGACGACCCGACGGCCAGGCACCCGTTCCGGACGGCCGCGCGACTCCAGCTGTTCGAGGTGGGACAGCTCGCGCACGTCGACCTTCTCGGCCAGCTGCCGACGGATCGAGGCGTTGAGGTGCTCGTCGGGACCCAGCTCGCCGCCCGGCAGGGCCCACGACCCAGCATCAGGCGCGATCGCCCGCTGCCAGAGCAGGACGTGCACAGCGGCGGCCCGCACCTGGAGCACCGCGGCCAGCACCTCGTGCCCGGACTGTGGGACGGGGGACACGGGTGCCATGGTATCGACCCGTACTGCCCCACACCGTGACCTCAGACTCAGCCGCGCCCCACGGTCGGCTCGTCTCTCGGCGAGCTGGTAGGCGTCGATGTACGCCTGGTTGCGTTCGTGAGCCTCAACGATCGCGTCTTCGCCGAGTTCGGTCGTGATCTGCGGGCGCCGGTCCGTCCAGGCATGGATCTCCTCGTGACCAGTGGAACCCCGATTTGTATTGTCGTACGATATCTCTGTGGCCATCGACTTCACCGACAGTGCCGACAAGCACGGCATCCCGCACGCGGATGCCGAGTACGTCCTGTACCACCCGATCAACAAGCAGCGGACACACCGAGTGGGAGGAACAATGACGACTCACGATCGTCGACCTGCTGTCACCGACGCGACGACCGACGACGAGCTCGACGTCCTGGCCACCGACGGGGCGCTGCGTCCGGTCGGAGAGCCTGACGGAGGCGGGACGCTGAAGGACGAGGACGAGCTGCGGGCCGTCTTCGCCGGTCGGCCTTCCCTCGGCCACACGCACGCTACCGGTCGTGGCCCTTCGGCTCGCCGTCAGGTCCGCCTTCCCGAGGGCATGAATGCCGCGTTGGACACCTACGCGGCCCAGCACGGCACGACACCCAGCGCTGTCATCCGCGAAGCGCTGGACGAGTACTTCGCCACCCACCGGGCCGGATGACCTGATCGTCCTTGGTCGGCACCGACACCGGGCCGGTCGTTCACCCGCACCGTCGGGCAGTGGGGCGGTCCTGTTGCGGCAGGATGACAGGTGGCCCTGATCGATGTCCAGGAGGGAGGGACATGGCTCGAGGTGCTCGGTGGGCGGTCGTTATCGTCGTCAGCCTCGTGGTGTTCGGCGCCAGTTGGGCTGGACTGGCCTACAGCAGGGTGTTGGACGCTGAGTCGCAGATCGGCCTCGCGGCGATACCTTTCGCTGTCGTCCTGGCTGTGCTCGGAGCGTGGGCGGAGCGGACCCCAGGTTCTGTCGTTGGGGTGTCACCAACGTCACGCCCCGCAACAGCTAGAGGCACCGAGGCTGGTGGAGCGCAAGAGGGCGTGAACTCGGATGTGGCGGCGGCTACCGGTGAGTTGGCGCAATCGGTCGAGGCAACTTCAACCGGCGCAGCCTCGGAGATCATCCGTTTGGCCGTTGCCTCGGGGACCTTCTTGATCCATCCTGTACCCGCGGAGCCAGCAGGTCGAGACGGGTCCGGGAAGCCCGGTCGGCGCACGGTCCTGGTCGCGCTGGGTGTGGCGCTGGCTGGTACCGCGACCGGGGTCGGTTGGGCCACCCTGTCCAGAGACCCTCCCGGGTCCTCCGGGCCGTCGGCGAAACCCACCGGATCGGGGGTGTCCCCGCAGCGCACTGAGCCGGCTGTGCCGCAGCCTGGTCAACCCCTGGAACTTCTCAGTCGGCTGGACGGGCTGGTGGACTACTGGACCCGTCCGGCCTCGACCGCTGAAGAGGTCGATGCCGTGGCCCGCCAGGTCGCGGACGGGTCGGCCGACCTGGTCCGGTTGAGCGGTATCGACTGGCGGGTGCTGGAAGTGACGTCCGACAACCGGGCGCTGCTGCTGGCCGACCGGGTGATCGGCACCGGCCCGTACAACGAAACCCTGGTCGAGACGACCTGGGAGCAGTGCGACCTGCGGCGCTGGCTGAACGGGGCGTTCCTCGGGTCCTTGGGTGGGGCACTCTCCGCCCGGGTACTGTCGGCTACCGTGCGGAACGGGCCCAACCCGACCTGGGGCATGGACGGCGGTAGGGACACGGAGGACCAGGTCTTCCTGATTAGCATGCAAGAAGCAGCGTCCTACCTTTCGGGGCGGGAACCTAACTGGGAGGAGTATCGGTCGGGAGATTTCCAATCGGACAATTTGAAAGCAAAGACTGAGGGTTCCAGCGGCGCCTCGTGGTGGTTGCGTTCTCCTGGCAATCGTACCGACTGCGCTGCTCATGTCGGCGTCGGCGGCCTCATCCTCAGCAGCGGCGTCGTCGTCTATATGCCGTGCGGCGTGCGTCCAGCTTTCTGGCTGAATCTTGAATCCTGACTAGCTGCGACTGAATAATGGCGGAGGGTGACAATCGGCAACGTCACCGTGGGCGCAGGAAGGACGGTGGGGACGATTCCTACCGTCTTGTCCGCGGTCCAGTCTTGTCTCGACGCCGACAGCGGCTTGTGCCGCTGATGTTTCCATCACATAACCACGCCACCAGCGGAAGGTAAGTGATCAACCCGGCGAGTAGCCGTAGGCCGTCTCGGGGTTGAGGAACTGCCTGCCGAGCATGGTGCTGGTGTTCTGCTGCGACAGCTGTGCGAAGTCGGTCGCATCGTCTCAGTGCGTCGTGATCCCGTCGGTGATGCGGTCGACGACGTCCCTGGCCTCGCGGGACGAGATGCGGTACTCCGCTGCGTGCTTCACGAGCCGTGCGAAGTTGGAGGAGCGCTCGCCCAGCGGGTCGTCGGTGGTGCCGTAGGCGATGGACTGGGAGTACGTCTCTCCCAGGCGCGGGCCGGGCGCGATGTCGTAGGCGGGTGTGAGCCTCAGGTTCTGGCCGTCCCAGAAGGCCGCGTGGTTCCGCAGGTGGTCACCGTTGGAGACGGCGATGTTGAAGGCCGCCCGCCGGAACATCTTTTTCCGATGCCCGGGTCGTCGCCCAGTCGTGCCAGCACCTCGACCAGCGCGGGGTAGGAGCCGTACCTCACGCCCATCTCGCTCAGTCCGAGCATCGTCAGGCGAAGTGTGTCACCGTTCGTTCACATCGTTGCGATGTTACCGATCTTGCACTCGGCCGCGATGTGCAGGTACCGTTACTTCATGCGTGCTGCTGGGTTGACGACCACCGACCGGGTCGGGCAGGCCGTCCGGGCTGCCCGCAGCGCCTCGGGGATGACGCAACGTGAGCTGGCGACGCGTGCGGGTGTCTCGCGGCGCTGGTTGATCGACCTGGAAGCCGGACGTTCTCAGCGCAGCGAGCTGGGTCTGCTTCTGGCCACCCTGCGTGCGCTCGGTCTGAGCCTCACCATCGAAGAGCCCCCGCCGATCACCAACCCCGAGACCCGGGCGGCCCTGGCCTATCTGGAGTCGCTGTGAACGATCGGCTGGTCGTGCTGCTCTACGGCGAGGTCCTCGGGACTCTCGACCAGCTTCCGGCCGGCCAGCGGGTGTTCCGCTATGCCGACGGTCTGGTGGGGACGACGACTCCGCTGTCGCTGTCGCTGCCAGTCGCCGCGACCGCCTATGGCCACCGTCACATCGATCCGGTCCTCGAAGGGCTGCTGCCCGACAACGTCATGGTTCGTCAGGCTGTCGCGGCGAGGTTCGGCGTCTCGGCCCGCAACCCGTTCGCGCTGCTGGCGCACATCGGGCTCGACTGCGCCGGGGCCGTCCAGCTCAGCCCGCCGGACACGGTCGACTCGGTGCTGGCGCGCGAAGGGGCGTTGGTCGCTCTGACAGACGACGAGGTCGGCCACCGTCTGGCCGATCTGCGCACCGCCCGCCCGTCCGACTGGCTGGCCCCGGAAGAACGGTGGTCGCTGGGGGGAGCCCAGGCCAAGGTTGCCCTGCGGTGGGAGAACAGCACCTGGCACGAGGCGCACGGGGCTGAGCCGACCACCCACATCCTCAAGCCGGGCGCTCCGGGCTTTCAGTCGCAGGCTCTCAACGAGCACCTGTGCCTGCGCGCCGCAGCCGAGCTGGGTCTGGCCGCCGCCACCAGCAGCTACGTCGAGCTGGCCGGGGAACCTGTCATCGTCGTCGAACGCTACGACCGTGGCAGGGCCGACAGCCTGGTGACCCGTGTCCACCAAGAGGATCTCTGCCAGGCACTCGGCGTGTACCCCAGTCGAAAGTACGAGACTGACGGCGGTCCGGGCGCCGTCGACATCGTCGCTCTGCTCCGACGGCACGGCAGCGATGCCGACCAGGCACACAACGTGACCCGGTTCGTCGAGGCCCTGGCGTTCAACTACCTCATCGGTGCTCCCGATGCACATGCCAAGAACTACTCCGTCCTGCTCGCAGCCGACCGTGTGCGCCTTGCGCCGCTCTACGACGTGGCCTCGGGTCTGCCGTACCAGACAGAGACCGACTCTGGGATGAAGACCGGTGCCATGGCCGTCGCCGGGCAGCGTCACTTCGACCGCGTCACGCGTGGCCACTGGCGTCGCCTCGCCGATCGTGCGGGTCTTCCGGGGGACGAGGTCGTCGAGCGCGTCACAGACCTGGCCAGGCGCCTTCCCGATGCGCTCGTCACGGTCTGCACCGCTGAAGTGGCCACGCCCGGGGCCGCGCACCTGAGTGCGCGGTTGCTGGACCCCGTCGCCCGACTGTGCCAGCGCTTCCTCGACAGCCCCGAGCTCTAGTGTCCGGACGGCCACCACATCGACCACCGAGAACAGCCTCGTCTGGTTCGTGCTTCCTACCTGCCCGGTCTATCGTCGTCGGCGGGCCGGGCAGGGAAGGGCTGTCCGCTCCATGGGACGGGGGTGGACACCGTTACCGCTCCCGGGGTTACGCTTGTCGTCCAATGTTTTCGACCATCAGTCGAAAACGTGACTACCGCGGCCCACCCGGCCGCGGCACGCTGAGCCGCCAGGGCGGGGCCAGCACCAGGACCGTCGGGGACCTGCGGACGTAGTGACACCGCGGACGGTCGGCACCGCCGGTCGACCGCAGGCTAGGAGGACCAGATGGCCACGACCAGACCCACCTCGTTCCCGGTGTGGATCCACGAGGACGACCCAGCCCCGGAGTGGGCCGACGAGGTCCGGGCCCTGGCCCGCCAGCGCGACGCGGTGATCCTGGCCCACAACTACCAGCTGCCGGTCGTCCAGGACGTCGCCGACCACGTCGGCGACTCCCTGGCCCTGGCCCGGATCGCCGCGCAGGTGCCGAACGCCGAGATCGTCTTCTGCGGGGTGCACTTCATGGCCGAGACCGCGAAGATCCTCAGCCCCGACAAGCGGGTGCTCATCCCCGACGCGGCGGCGGGCTGCTCCCTGGCCGCCACCATCAGCGCCGACCAGCTGCGGGCCTGGAAGGCCGAGCACCCCGGTGCGGTCGTGGTGGCGTACGTCAACACGACCGCCGAGGTGAAGGCCGAATCGGACCTGTGCTGCACGTCGTCGAACGCGGTGGACGTCGTCGCGTCGGTCCCGGACGGCACCGCGGTGCTGTTCCTGCCGGACCGGCACCTGGGAGCCCATGTCGCCCGGCTCACCGGCCGGGTCGTCGGGCGGGACATCCACCTCTGGGACGGCCAGTGCCACGTGCACGAGGACATCGGCGGGGAGGTGCTGGAGCAGGCCGTCGCCGACCACCCAGAGGCCGATGTGCTGGTGCACCCCGAGTGTGCCTGCGCCACGTCCGCCCTGGCCCTGGCCGCCTCCGGGACGATCGGGGCCGACCGCGTCCGCATCGTGTCCACCGGGGGGATGCTCGACGAGGCGCGTCGTGCCACCGTGGACCGGGTGCTGGTCGCCACCGAGGTCGGCATGCTGCACCAGCTGCGCCGGGCCAACGCCGGGGTGCGGTTCGACCCGGTCGACCCCTGGGCGGTGTGCCCGTACATGAAGATGATCACCCCGTCCCGGGTGCTGACCGCGCTGCGCGAGGGCCGCGACGAGGTGCAGGTAGACCCCGCGGTCGCCGCCCGGGCCCGCGGCGCCGTGGAACGCATGATCGCGCTGGGCAGCCCGACCGGACCGAAGACCGCCACGACAGGAGGTGCGCGATGACCGTCACGGCCCTCGCCCCCGCCCCGACCAGGACCGCAGCGGTCGCCGCGCGCCTGGCGGCACCCCGGCCGACCTGGACCGTCACCTGCGACGTGCTCGTCGTCGGCTCCGGGGTAGCCGGGCTGTCGGTGGTGGCCGGGCTCACCGGGGCAGGGCTGGACGTCGTCCTGGTCACCAAGGGCGGACTGGACGCCGGGTCGACCGCCTGGGCCCAGGGCGGTATCGCCCGGGCCGCAGCCGTTCCCGGTGATATCGCGGCGCACGCCCGGGACACGCTGGTCGCCGGGGCGGGACTGTGCGATCCGGCGGCGGTGCGACGGCTGGCCGCCGAGGGCCCGGCCGCGGTGGCAGCGCTGGTCGCCCGGGGCGCGGTGTTCGACACCGCGGCTGACGGGCGGCTGGCCCAGACCCGGGAGGGCGGGCACAGCCGGGCCCGGATCGTGCACGCCGGAGGCGACGCCACCGGGGCCGAGGTGCAGCGCGCCCTGACCGCGGTGGCGACCGGCCTGGCCGGCTCCCGGCTCGCCGTCACCGAGCACACCTACCTGCTCGACCTGGAACGGACCGACGACGGTCAGGTCACCGGCGCGCTGGTCGCCCGGACCGGGGCGCGCGGCCGGACGACGTCCACCGGCCGGATCCTGGCCCGGGCGACGGTGCTGGCCACCGGCGGCCTGGGCCGGGTGTTCCGGGCGACGACGAACCCGGCCGCGGTGACCGGCGACGGGATGGCCGCGGCGCTGCGGGCCGGGGCGGTGCTGCGCGACGTGGAGTTCGTGCAGTTCCACCCCACGGTGTTCGCCGGGGACGACGACGGCACGGGCCAGGCGCTGCTGGTCTCCGAGGCGGTGCGCGGCGAGGGCGCGGTGCTGCGCGACGCCCACGGGAGCCCGGTGATGGCCGGGGTGCACCCGCTGGCCGACCTGGCGCCCCGTGACGTCGTCGCCGCCCGGATGGCGCAGGTGATGGCCGCCCAGGGCGTCGACCACCTGTACCTGGACGCCCGAGGGATCGGCGCGGCCCGGCTGGAGCGGCGGTTCCCGACGGTGCTGGCCGGGTGCCGCGCGGCAGGCGTCGACCCGGTGACGGCACCGGTGCCGGTACGTCCCGCGCAGCACTACTCCTGCGGCGGGGTGGCGGCCGACCTGGACGGACGCACCAGCCTGCCGGGTCTGTTCGCGGTCGGCGAGGTGGCCTGCACCGGGGTCCACGGGGCCAACCGGCTGGCCTCGAACTCCCTGCTGGAGGGCCTGGTCGCCGGGTCCGACGCCGCCCTGGTGCTGCGGGAGGACCTGCCACGACGACGGTCCGGCGCGGTACCGGGCGTCGCCGCAGGCACCGATCCGGCGGCGCGGGTCGCGGTGGCGTCGGCGATGCAGTCCGACGCGGGGGTGCTGCGCTCGCCGCGGGGCCTGGCCGGGCTGGCCTCGCTGCTGGACCTGACCGCGCCGACGGCCCGGGAGGCCGCTGGCGACCTGGCCGCCTGGGAGGCGACCAACCTGCACGCCCTGTCCACCGTGCTGGTGGCCGCGGCGTCGGCCCGGGTCGAGTCCCGCGGCTGCCACCGGCGTACGGATGCGACCGAGCCGTCCGACGCCTGGGCGGTGCACCTGGACACCACGGCCGCCCCCGACGGTGGTTCCCTCCTCGCGACCTCCACCGCACGCACCGAGGGAGAAACCGGGTGAGACAACGGAGCCGTCCCTGTGCGGCAGCACGCCGTCGCTGGACATGACGAGGACAATGGGGACAGGACAGGACAATGGGGGACGGTTCCTACTGTCTTGTGCTGCACGAGCACGAGCACGAGACAGCAGGAACCGTCCCCGTTGTCCTCGTGTCCTCGGGAGGGAAGGAGCCGATGATGGCAACGACGGAACCGCTGCCAGCCGTGGAGGCCGCGCGGCTGGCGGCGCTGACCCTGGACGAGGACCTGGCGCTGGGGCCGGACGTCACGACGACGGCCACCGTCCCGCCCGACGCCCGCGCCACCGCCCGGCTGGTGGCCCGCGCGGACGGCGTCGTCGCCGGGCTGGACCTGGCGGCGGCGGTGTTCGCCCGCCGTGGTGTCGCGGAGTTCACCGCGCGGGTGTCCGACGGTGACCGGGTCCGGGCCGGGGACGTGCTGGCGGAGGTCACCGGCCCGGTGGTGGAGCTGCTCACCGCCGAGCGCAGCGCCCTGAACCTGCTGACGCACCTGTCGGGGATCGCCACGGTGACGGCTCGCTGGGTGGACGCTGTGGCGGGCACGGGCGCTGCCGTCCGCGACACCCGCAAGACCACCCCCGGTCTGCGCCTGGCGGAGAAGTACGCCGTACGCTGCGGCGGCGGCGTCAACCACCGGATGGGCCTGGGCGACCAGGCGCTGGTCAAGGACAACCACGTGGCCGCGGCCGGGGGGATCGTCCCGGCGGTACGGACAGTGCGCGAACGGTTCCCGGACGTGTTCTTGGAGGTCGAGTGCGACACGCTGGAGCAGGTCCACCAGGCCGTCGGCCAGCAGGTGGCCCTGGTGCTGCTGGACAACATGACCCCCGACCAGATGCGCCAGGCCGTCGCGGTGTGCCACGCCGCCGGGGTGCGCACCGAGGCCAGCGGCGGGCTACGCCTGCCCGACGCCGCCGCGGTCGCCGCCACGGGTGTGGACTACATCTCCGTCGGCGCCCTCACCCACTCCGCCCCCCAGCTGGACATCGCCCTGGACCTGTGAGGTCACCGCCACGACTCGTGGTGCATCCCGGTGAGGCTGGCGACCAGCTCGAAATCGGCGTCTTTGTGCACGACGGTGGCCTGGTGGCGCAGCGCGACGGCGGCGATCTGGCAGTCGACCAGACTGCGGACGCACCATCCGCCGCGCCGGGCGGACCGTTGGATCGAGGCTGCTTCGACAAAGTCGACCAGCGGGTCGAAGTCCAACGCCTCGATGCTGTCGATCAGTGCGTCGGTGCGGGCGACGTCGGCGGGCTGGGTGACACCGGCTCGTAGCTCCATCGCGACGGGACCGCACAGCCGTACTGCGTCGCGCTGGGTGGCGACCAGCTCACGCACTCGCACTGCGACGGGCGAACCCGTCCCGCGCAGGAACTCGATCCATGCGGACGTGTCGACCAGGTAGATCACAGCACCAGGCCCGCGTCGTCACGCATCGCGTCCAGGTCGCCGTCCCAGTGCACGGTTCCTTCCAGCGCCAGCAGCTCGTCGGTGCTGAGCCGACGGCGGACCACCCGGCGCAACGCGAAGTCGACGGCTTCACGCTTGCTCTTCAGGCCGTTCTGCCGGATCACCTCGGCAATGAGGTCATCGTCGATGTCGATGTTGGTGCGTGTCATACACCAATGATACACCACATGGTGTCGACATACCGGCGCCCCTCACCCGCTCCACCCCATCGACAGCGCCCTGGACCTGTAGTGGTCGCCTCCGGTGAACCGGTCCAGGTCACGCTCCGCTGAGGCCGCGCCAAGCCGTCGCTCACCGCCGCAGTTCTCGAACCTCGGCCAGCAGTTCCTCCAGGAGCCTGTCCGGGCCTCCGGCACGGCGCCACCCGTCGAGACCCTTCGGGTCGCGGCCCAGGGCATCCCCCAGGGCGTACAGCACATGGCTCCACACCCCGTCCACGATCGAACTCGCCTGCTCGTAACTGATCGGGTGCTGCTTGATGCTCACTCCACTCCATCCACGTGGACGGTCACGACCTCTTCCGATGCCAGAATCGAAACGCTCGTGGGTGAGGGCCGCGCCCTCACCCACGAACTTTTGGTCTGCCTGGTCAGCCCGCGTGAGACCGGCGACGAGCGACCACCAGTGCCACACCGCCGAGCGCGACGAGGGCGCCGACGAGAGCCAGGATCGTCCCCGTCTTGGCCCCGGTGTTGGGCAGGGTGGGAGTGCTGGCCGTGGCCGTCGCACTAGGCGCGACCGTCTGGCTGGTGGGCGAGGCGGTGCTGGTCACCGTGCAGGTGACGTTTCTGTCCCAGTAGCCGATGGTGACGGTGAAACCCTGGTCGGTGCTGGCGACGTCCAACTCCACGAGTCCGTCGTACACGTTCTCTGCGCTACAGACAGCGTTCGCACCATTCTGCGACGTCAGCGTGTAGCCGTCCCTCTGGCGTTGGACGACCGTGACCTGGCCGAAGCCGTCGTTGGTGTAGCCAAACCAGAAGGACACCGCACCAAGGTCGTTCGTCGTGCCGGACAGTGTGCCGACCTGGACGATGCCAGACCCTTCTGACCTCAACAGGGCGACGTCGTTCCAGAGGCCATTCTCTTCGTCGCCGAGCGGGCTCGTCAGGTCGTAGACGAACCCGTCGGCCGGGGCCGCCGGACCGCCCTCGGCCGGGATGACCTCGCTTATTACGGTGAGCTGCCCGTCCGCTTCCGTCCAGCGGCCCTCCTCGTCGGGCCACGCCGCTGCCGCTCCGGCTGACGCGACGACAGCCAGCGCGGCCAGCGCCGCGGTAGAGGCATATCTGATGTGAGAGACTCGCGTTGTGGTATGCAATGGATCGCCTTTCGTGATCGAGACATCTGTGCTGAGACGTCCGGCAGCTCCGGTGCAGACCGGGAGCATCCGGTCGTAGGCGCACAAAAGAGCCTAGACCGGGCGGCGGGAGATATGCGGAGCCCCGTGCGCTGGTTCGGTGAAGGTCGCGGAAGGAAAGCGAGACGGTCAGCCGATCTGGACCAGGACGTGCTGCCGGTCAGCAGGAAGTGCAGGCCGTCCCACCCGGTGCCCAGGTCGAAGTGGCCCGGCGTGCCGTACAGGTCGGCCTCGACCTGGACGTAACGGTCGTACAGGGCGTCGTCGTCCAGCGCCAGCAGCTCGGCCAGGGTCTGGTCGTCCACGGGGACGTACTGCGCGGTCAGGCCCACCTGCCCAGCCTATCGGCCGTCAGTCGACGACGAACGCCCGGTCGGTGGGCGACCGGCTGGGTACCTCTTCGGGGCGGTCCACCAGGTGCGGCCAGCCGCTGACCGGGCCCATCGGGTGGTCGTACGGAGTCCAGCGCGTCGGGGGGACGGCGGGGACGTCAGCGGGCTCGTCGGGCTCGTCGGCGGCGGGACGGCGGCGCATCCCGAACAGGACGACGCCGACGGCGCAGGCCGCCACGATCCAGGGCCACAGATCCACACCCGACTGAGGCGAGGGGGAAGCAAGCTCGCTCGTCTGTCCGAGCCGACTGAAGGTGTTGACGAGCGTAGCGAGGAGCACGGCACGATCGTCTCGCAGACCAGGCCCCTGGCACAGCCCCTGATCGTGTCCGGTTTGTCTGGACTGGTCCTCTCGGGTGAGCGGCGACCCACCCGCCTCGGCGTCAGGCCGGGACCCGGGCGTCCAGGAAGGTCACCATCGCCTCGACGAAGGCCTCGCGCGCCGGGGAGGGGGACAGCGACAGGTCGTGCGCACCGCCGTCGATCTGGCGGAAGGTCACGTCGGCGCCCAGCCGCGGCACCAGGCGTTCCATATCGGCCACGTCCAGCACGCAGTCGGTGGTGATCAGGCGGTCGTGGGCGTGGTCGCCCGGGCTGCTCGCGGTCGAGGCCAGCACCAGCACCGGGCAGCCGATGTCCAGGCCGTGCGCCACCCGGGTCTGCGCCTGGCGCACCGAGCGGACGAACCCCGCGGTGACCGGGGGCGACTCGTGGGACTTCCAGGCCAGGTCGTAGTCCCACTCGCCGCCGCTGCTGCGGTGCAGCGCCTTGCCGTAGTGCTCGGGGAGGTGGGTGACGACCTTGCGCGGCGCGACCCGGCCGAGCAGGTCGGCGCCCAGGCCGCGGACGGTCTTGGCCCAGCGCGCGCCCGGCAGGTCCAGCCAGGGCGAGCTCAGCACCAGCGCCGCCAGCGTGCCCCGCTCGACCAGGTAGGGCCGGGCGTCGGCCCACAGCGCCGCGGTCAGCCCGCCGGTGGAGTGCGCCACGACGACGACCTTCCCGTGCGTCAGCGCCAGCTCGCGCACCGACCGGTCGATCTCCTCGGTGTACCGGGCCAGGGAGTCGGTGTCGTTGATCGGCCGCCCCGGCTGGGACGACCGGCCGCAGTCGCGCAGGTCCAGCCCGTACAGCTGGTACCCGGCGCCGGCCAGCGGCGCCGCCAGGTGGTCGTGGAAGAAGTAGTCCACGAACCCGTGCACGTGCAGCACGGCGACCCGGGCCGGGTCGACGACGCGCTGGGAGACCAGCGTAGCGACGGGCCTGACCCCCGTCCGGCGGGTCAGCGGATCGTCTCTCAGGCGGAGCGTCCGGGTCGTCCAGGTGTCCCCCAGGACGTCAGCGGTGGTGTCTGTGTCTGTGCCCACGCCGCCATTGTGCATCGGTCGGCCGCAGAATCCGAGTCGGCTCCCGCCGACCGCGCCGAAAGCGCTGGTGAGGGGGCACCGTGCACGCCAGCGATCGGGCAAGACAGGGGGTAACAAGACAGTGGGGACAGTTCCTGTTGTCCTGCGGATGTCAGAGCCTGCTCAGAGGCCGGACCATGACGAAGTCGTCGTGCAGCGCGCGTCGAACTCACAGGTCCAGGGCGATGTCCAGCTGGGGGGCGGAGTGGGTGAGGGCGCCGACGGAGATGTAGTCCACACCCGTGGCGGCGACCGCGGCGGCGTCGGGCAGGCGCAGTCCGCCGCTGGCCTCGGTGCGCACCCCGGCGGCGTGGCACACCGCGACGGCCTGGTGGACCTGCTCCAGCGTGTCGCACCTCCAAGAACACGTCCGGGAACCGTTCGCGCACCGCCCGTACCGCCGGGACGATCCCCTGGGCCTGACCGCGCAGTACGTCCCCGTGGACGACCAGACCCTGGCCGAGCTGCTGGCGCTGGACGACGACGCCCTGTACGACCGTTACGTCCAGGTCGAGGCCGACCTGTACGGCACG
>WRMB01000064.1 GCA_009777345.1 Micrococcales bacterium
GTCACGAGCGTCATCAGACGGGTGTGCTGGCAAGGCGGAGCAGCGAAGGCGGGCTGGAGGCCCGTTGAGCAGCGACAACGCAGCCAGCGCGCCCGGCTGGTGGCGCGTAGTAGGTGGAAATCGGTGGATCAGGGCTCAGTCGCCCCCGGTTTTTTCCGGCGTCAGTCGGCCGCGTCGGGTACCAAGGACCGGGCGGTGGTCATGGCGTCGTCGACGACTGCGGCCAGACCGGTGCCTGCCACCCAGGAGCCGGTGACCACCAGGCCCTCGGTGGCGTCGGCCAGGGCCTTGACCTTGGCGACGGCCTCGCGGTGGGCCGCCGACGGGCGGGGCATGGCCTGGGTCCACACCACTACGTCGTAGCCGACCAGCCGGGCGCTGGTCAGGGCCAGGCCGAGCATCAGCCCAGCGTCGACCAGGGCGGTGTCGCGCAGACGCTGGCGGTTCTCCTCGTTCCACTGGCCCATCCGGTCGCCCTCGTAGGAGACCCGCAGCACGTGACGTCCCGCCCCGGCCTGCTCGGCCAGCCACGACCACTTCACCGTCGAGTGCGTCAGGGCCTTGGCGTCCACCGGGCTGCCAGGGGCGACGAGCATCCCGGTGCCGCGCGGCGCGGCGTCGAGCCGAGCGTCGTCCAGCACCAGCGTGACCAGGGTGGAGGGGCGGCCCTCGTCCAGCGCCAGGCCCTCCAGCCCGTCCAGGCCGGTGAGCATGGGCGAGGCCAGCACCAGCAGGTCGGCGGGGTAGCTGTCGTCCTTGGTGGCGACCGTCCAGACGTCGTCGTCCCCGCGGGACACCCCGGTGACCTTGGTGAAGACCTTTACCTGGCCGCCGTGCGCCTCGACGTCGTCGGCCAGGGCGTTGGTCATGCGGTACAGGCCGCCGGTCAGCCCCTGGGTGGAGGCCCCGGCCGGCATCGACGCCACGACGGTGCGGACCGCCCGGGCCAGCGACCCGCGCGATTTCGTCACCTCGGTGGCCAGGTGCGGGGCCAGGGCGGCCAGGGTGACATCGGCCGGGTCGGCCCCGTACACCCCGCCGACCACTGGGTGCACCAGGCGGTCGACCACCCGGTAGCCCATGCGACGGCCCACCTGGTCGCGCAGCGAGCCACCTGATCCGACGACGGGCGGCAGCACCAGGTCCAGGCAGGCCCGGGCGGCGCCGAGGATGCCCAGCGTCCGGCGGATATCGGCCGACCAGGGGCGGGCGGGGATGCCGAGCACCCCGCCCTTGGGCATGGGCCGGGCCACGTCGGGCAGCTGGACCCAGGCCCCGGCCGGGTCGGGTCCGGTGATCTGGTCGGCCAGGCCCAGGTCGGCGAGCAGGTCGGCGACGTACCCGCCGCGGGTGGCGAACGACTCCGCCCCGGCGTCGAGCAGCAGTCCGGCCACCCGGTGCGAGCGCACCGCCCCGCCGGGGGCGTCCCGTCCTTCCAGGACCAGCGTGCTGTACCCGCCCCGGGCCAGCGCCCGGGCCACGGTCAGTCCGGCGATACCCGCGCCAACCACCACGGCCCGTCGCTTCTCAGCGGACTTCTTGTTGCGCTTACCGAGCTTCACAGCGAGTGCACCAGCCTCACGATTCGGGTCAGGACGTCGGGGTCGGTGTCCGGCGGGACACCGTGCCCGAGGTTGACGACATGGCCGGGAGCCGCCCGGCCGCGGTCGACGACGTCGCGCACGTGAGCCTCCAGTACCGGCCACGGCGCGGCGAGCAGCGCCGGGTCGATATTGCCCTGGACGGGTGTCGTGCCGCCCAGCCGCCGGACCGCGTCGTCCAGCGGCACCCGGTAGTCGACCCCGACGACGTCCGCCCCGGCGTCGCGCAGCGCGGGCAGCAGCTGGCTCGTCCCGGTGCCGAAGTGCACCGTGGGCACCCCCTCGGCCCGGGCCGCGGCCAGCACCCGGGCGGAGGCGGGCAGGACGTGCGCCCGGTAGTCGGCCTCGCGCAGCGAGCCCACCCACGAGTCGAACAGCTGGACCGCGACCGCTCCGGCCCGGATCTGCGCCACCAGGAAGGCCGCCGACACCTGCGCGGCGAAGTCCATCAGCGCCGCCCAGGCCTCCGGGTCGGTGTGCATCAGCCGCCGGGCCGCCAGGTGGTCGCGCGAGGCCCGGCCCTGGGCCAGGTACGCGGCCAGGGTGAACGGCGCCCCGGCGAAACCGATGAGCGGCGTGCCGTCGAGCCGGTCCACCGTGGCGCGCACCCCGGCGGCGACCGGGGCCAGCGCGGCCTGGTCGAGCGGCGGGCCCGCAGTCAGCGCGGCGACGTCGGCGACGGTGCGCACCGGGCGGCCGAAGACCGGCCCGACACCTGGTTCGATGCTCACGTCCACCCCGGCCAGGGCCAGCGGCACGACGATATCGGAGAAGAAGATCGCCGCGTCGACGCCGTGGCGGCGCACCGGCTGGCAGGTGATCTCGGCGGCCAGGTCGGGGTCGAGGCAGGCTTCGAGCATCGTGGTCCCGCCGCGGGCGGCGCGGTACTCGGGCAGCGACCGTCCGGCCTGCCGCATGAACCAGACGGGCAGCGTCTCCGGACGGTGTCCGGCGAATGCCGTGAGGAGCGGTTTCCTGGACGGGGTGTCGTCTCGGGACGGTTTTCCGGACGTCGCGTCATCTCCGGAGCGGACGGGGGAACTTTCCACCCGACTATTGTGCCCGAAGGGTTCGGACATGATTCACTATTCGACCATGGCGCTGTGTGTCGTGGTCGCCGACCACGTCGGGTCCGGGCTCGACGTGCTGGCCACGCTGTCCGTCGGCATCCCCGGCGTCGGGCCCGAGCTGGTCGCCTCGGGTGCCGTCGACGGGGTCGTCGCGCTGGCCACCTGCAACCGCGTCGAGCTGTACCTGGACATCCCCGCCGACGCCATGGTCGACACCAGCCTCCAGGCGACCAGCACCCTGGCCGCCCGGGCGGCGCTCAGCGGCGAGCGTTTCGCCCATCCGCGGGTAGCCCGACCGGACCAGCTCCCCCGTCCGGACGGTCCGGCGGGCTCGTCGTTCGCCCCGGCCGGGTGCCCCCACCAGGTCGACGTGCACACCGGGCGCGCCGCCGCCGTCCACCTGTTCGCCGTGGCCGCCGGGCTGGAGTCGATGGTCGTGGGGGAGCGCGAGATCGTCGGCCAGGTGCGTGACGCCCTGGCCACCGCCCGCGCCCAGGGCACCACCACACCGCTGCTGGAGGCGGCGTTCCAGACCGCGCTGCGGGTGTCGCGCACCATCGTCGGGGCGATACCGCTGGACGTGCTGGGACGCTCGGTGGTCTCCGAGGCGCTCGACCTGGCCCAGGTCGCCCGGGTCGGCACCCGGGCGCTGCTGGTCGGCACCGGCAGCTACGCCGGGGCCAGCCTGGCCGCGCTGCGGGCCCGCGGCGTACGGGACGTCCGGGTGTTCTCCAGCAGCGGCCGGGCCCAGGGCTTCGCCGACCGGCACCAGGTCGTGGCCGCGACCGACCTGGACGACGAGCTGCGCGCTGCCGATATCGTGGTCGCGTGCTCCGGCACCGGCCCGGTGCTCGGTGCCCAGCAGGTGGCCGCCGCCCGCCGGGGACGGCCGCTGGTGCTGGTCGACCTGGCGCTGCGCCGCGACGTCGACCTGGCGGTCGCCCGGCTCCCCGGGGTGCGTGTCGTGGCCCTGGCCGATATCGGCGTCGCTGCGTCAGACCCCGATATCGCCGCCGCCCGGTCGCTGGTCGAGACCGCCGCCGACCGCTTCGTGCGCGAACGGCGGGCGCGCGACTGGTCGCCGCCGCTGGTCGCCGCGCGCGCCCGGGTGCTGCAGGCCTGCGTCGTCGGTGCCGCCGACACCAGGCTGGCCCGGCGGGCCGCGCACCGTCAGATGCACGCCCCGACCGTACGGGCCAAGTGGGCCGCCGCCGACGACGACCGGGAGACCTACGGCGTCGCCCTGGCCGAGCTGGAGGCGCTGGCCGCGGAGGCCGAGACGCAGGCCGGTACCGTCGTCGGCCTGGGACGGGACACCGTCGGCGTCGGGCCGTAGGCCGACCGACCACCGGCAGGCAGCGGGTCGTCCGGTCAGGTGCTGAAGCGGTTCTCCAGGGCGTCGACCAGGGAGGTCACCGTCGGGGACGTGCCGACCACGTCGACCGGCACGCCTGACGCCCGGGCCACCTCGACGGTCACCCCGTCCACGCAGCCCACGACCGTCCCGGCCCGGGGCGGGCCGAGCCGGTCGATCATGCCCCGCACCGCCTTGGGCGAGGTCAGCAGCACCGCGTCCACCAGGCCGCAGGCCCAGGCGGCCGTGGCGGTCGCCGGGGGGTCCTCCTCGCGGACGGTGATGTGGGTGACCACCTCGTCCACCGTGATACCGCCGCCACGCAGCGCCCCTGCCAGCGCCGGGCCGACCAGGTTCCCGCGGGCGAACAGCACCGGGGTGTCGTCGGTCACGGCGCGCAGCAACGGTCCGATCAGCGCGGCCGGTCCGGACCCGCGCTCGGGCACCAGGGGGCTGACGCCCAGGGCGGTCAGGGCGGCCCCGGTGGCCTGACCGACCGACGCCACCCGCAGCCGACCCGCCTTGGTCAGGCTGCGCAGCCCCGACAGCTGGCGGTCGCCGGCGAACAGCGCCCGGGCGCGGGCGTCGAGCATCCGCACCGATGCGGCCGACGTCAGCGCCAGCCAGCCGTAGCGGCCCTCCGTCAGCGCGGTCAGCGCCTGGTCCAGCTGCGTGGTGCTGCCGACCGGCCGGGCCTCGGCCAGCGGCACGACCAGCGGACGCGCGCCCACCTCGAGGAGCGCGGCGAGGGCTCCGTTGGTGGTGAGGGCCGAGTCGGGCAGCAGGACGGTGCGGCCGGACAGGCTCTTCGGCGCGCTGGGGTTCTCGGCGCTGGGGTTCTCGGTGCTGGAGTCCTGGGCGCTGGGGTCGGTCGGCACCACGGCCGGGGTGCCGCGGGGGTGGGTCGTGACGTCCACTGGTGAGCCTCGGGTCCGGTCAGGGGGATCGTTCCAGGGTGCGAAACCTCCGCTTTGCCCCAGTATAGTCCCGCGGTCAGGTGATCGCCGCGTCCGTCAGCCTGCCTGCCCCGGCGGCGCGGTGGTGGTCGGGCCGGGTCAGGCGGGCTGCTCGCCCGGTGCTTCGGCGTCGGTGTCGGACGTCTCGGTCCGGGGCGGGTCGCCCGGTTCCCGGCGCGCTGCGGCAGGCCAGGCACTCACGTCCGCGGCGGCGTCGGCAGCACCTCCAGGGCCGCTCGCCGCTTCCGCCTGGCGGCTGCACGCACCTGACCGGCCTGGCTGGCGCGCAGAATTATTGGGCGGCGCGCTCGCGTCGAGCCCGGGCACGGGCAGGGCATCGGCCGTATCGGGCGGGCCGACGGCGCCGGGCGGCTGCGCGTCCAGGCGTTCGGAGCACAGGTCGTCGAGCTCGTCGAGCAGCACCCACGCCTCGGCCACGTCCACGTCCAGCATGGTCATACCGCGGGCCCGGGCCTCTTCGACATCGTCCCCGGCGGGCACGATCCGGGCCACCTGCCGGTTCCCGGCCAGCACCTGGTCCGCGACGTGCACCGCCATACCGCGCCACGTCGCGCGGACCTCCACCCCGAACACGTCGGCCGCCTCGGCGGGGTGCAGCTGGCGGTACCACCGGCCGGTCGCCCCCGGCCAGAAGCCCATCTGGGGCGGCTGCGGCGTGGACGTGGCGATGACCACCCGGTTGTCCACGACGTCCGCGTCGTAGTGCGCGCCGTTCCACGACGCGACCGCCCCGACGCACTGCGAGAGCCGGGTCATCGTGGGGGCGGCGGCCGTCGGGTCGGCGCGCCGCCAGCCGGTGCCCAGGTGCCCGTACCGGGCCAGCAGCTCGGAGCCGCCCGCGGCGTACCGGCGCACCAGCTGGGCGCCCGGCGGCACCCGGGTGTGCATCAGCCACCACAGCGGCACCGCGTACCCGGGCTCGCCGAAGTAGCGCAGGTACCAGTCGGCCTCGAACCGGAGCACGTCGACCCACTCCGACTGCGGCGTCCAGCCCGACCCGGGCGCGGTCAGCCCGTGCACCGCCGCCAGGTCGGTCAGCGACGTGGCGAACCGCACGTCGGCGACCCGCACGACGTACCCGCCGACCCGGTCGTAGCCCTCGTCGAGGTAGGCGCGTGACAGCCGCGGTGACACCGTCTTCTGCAGGAGCGTCATTCCGGTCCTTCTTCAACCGATTTCGGGCGATTCGCCCAGTACGACTGTCGTCCCTTATGTGCCCCGCGGTCCAGTCGAGTCACTCGGTCGGACGGGAGCTTGTCGCCCAGGCGGCCCAGCACCGGCCGGACCAGCACCGGCCGGTCCTCGCCCGGTCGTGGGCGCCCGGCCCTGTCGGCGGACTCGCGTCGACGGTCACGGCGGCACCGTCCCTGGGTTGGGCGGGCCGGTAGCGAGTCGAGTAATACCTACAGTATGATCTGGAGCATGACGACCAACGCTGAGTACGTCCGGAAGTCCTTCACGATCCAGGCAGGCTTGTGGGGCGAGGTCGAGGAGCTCGTCGGTGGCGGCAACCAGTCCGCGTACATCGCTCGTGCTCTGCAACGGCAGGTCGAGCGCGACAGGCTGGACCTGTTGCTCGCCGATCTGGAAGCCGCCAACGGGCCGGTCACCGCCGAGGAGATCGACGCGGTCGAGCGGGAGATCGCGTGACTGGCGAGACGCTCGTTCTCGACTCGGAGGCGCTCAGTGCTGTCGTGCGGCAGGACCGTCGAATCCAGGTCGTCCTGGCGGCGGCGCGGCACAACGACCGCCGGCCGGTCGTCCCGGCGGTCGTGCTCGCCGAGGTGATGACCGGGGGGTCGGACGACGCCGCCTACTGGCACGTCGTCGGTCGCCTCGTCCTGGCCGACACCACACCTCGCATCGCCGCACGGGCAGGCGCCCTGCGGGAACGGGCCGTCGCGGCCCGGAAGAAGAAGCGCGACCTGACCGTAGATGCCATCGTCGCGGCGACCGCCCAGGAGTTCGCTCCTGCCGTCATCGCCACCGGTGACCCCGCCGATATGACCCTGCTGGCAGCCGAGGTCGACTCCACTCCAGCGGGTCGGCCAGCACCAGGCCGGGCCGGTGTCCGGGTCCTCGCTGTCTGACTTCGTGCGGACGGAGAGCGGCGGCACATACGATCCGATCGCTGGTACGATTGTCCTCATGAATGAGGCAGCAGCCCGGTACGAGAAGGTCAGCTGGACCATCGAGGCTGACGTGCTGGCTCAGGTTCGTCGGCGGGTGCCCCGGGGACAGCAGTCCGCGTATGCGAACCGGGCACTGCGTCGTCAGCTCGAACGCGACAACCTCGAGGAGATGATCGGCGAGCTGGTCGCGATCACCGGGCCCCTCGACGAGGATGCGGTGCAGGCTTCTGTGGACGAGTGGCGGTGAATGCGGACCGTCGCCCGCGCCGCCGTCAAGGGCACTCGGTCGTCCACGGCACGACCCGCACGGTCGTCCTGGACTCGCAGGCCGTGTCCGCGCTGGCTCGCGGCAGACCGGGAATGGCCGAACGCTTGGAGGCGGCTCGGCGCCTGGACGCGCGGGTCGTGATCCCGTCGGTCGTCCTGGCCGAGGTCATGACCGGCGGGGCGACGGACGCGGCAGTGTGGAACGTCGTGCGACGGTTCCCGGTCGTCGATCTCGATGCCCGGTCGTCGGCGCAGGCGGGGCGGCTGCGTGAGCGGGCCGAGGCCGTGCGCAGGAAGAAACGCGACATGACGCTCGACGCGCTCGTGGCGGCCGTGGCCGAGCACCTGCAGCCCTCGGTCGTCATCACCGCCGATCTGGACGACTTCCGCCTGCTGCTGGGCGAGGCGGATGTCGTGATCAGCGCTGTGCTGTCGAGAGAGTGAGGTCAGATGGCTGGGAAGGAGCCCGCCTGGGGGTCGCCGGAACCGGAAGAGCCGGTCACCGACACCCAGACCTGGCAGCTGCGCGAAGAGCTGGTCACCGACGGGTGCCTGAGCAGCCTGGACCTCGGTGCGGTGACCGGTCCGGAGCAGGACGCGATGGGTCGGCTGATGGAGGTCGCGACCGCGAGAGCCCAGACCATCAGTCTGCAGACGGCGCGCCGGGCCGGGGCCTGGTCGCGGTTGGTGTCCGGCTACCAGATCATGCAGGACGGCAGGACCATCGTCGTGTCCGAGCTGGGGCCCCCCGGTACCCATAAGGACGCGCGCCGCGAGTACCGGTTCACCGCCTACCTGCTGCTGTCTTCGGTGCGCCTTCTCGACACCCCCGGCCCGGCCGGTGCCGACCGGGGGGAGGGTTCGGTCTGGCTCGGGCCGTACCGGTGGCGGGTGCTGCGCACCGACGGTGACGGGCGGCAGCTGTTGCTCTGCGACGACATCTTCAGGAAGACGCCGTACCACGGGAGCGAGGGGGCAGAGCAGGTCCGGTGGGGACAGTGCGACCTGTATGCGTGGCTGAACGGTCGGCCCACCTGGCTGGACGGCCGGTTTTCGGCGTTCGGTATCGGTACCAGCGGTTGGGCCGAGTGGGAGCCGGCGCCGGACGGCGAGTGGCCGCAGTGCTTCCTGGAGGACTTCACCGAGGACGAGGTGCGTCGGATTCATCCAGTGCAGGTCTTGACCGGCGGCTATGCCGGGACGGTGGTGCAGGACGAGCTGCCGGTCGACTGTCGGGTCTTCCTGCTGAGCCTGGACGAGGCTGAGGAATGGTTCACCGGCGATCTCGACAGGATCGCATTCTATCGTGACGTTCCGTGGTGGTGGTGGTTGCGTTCTTCGAGCAACCAGCTCGGCCTCGCCGCCAGTATCGGTTCCGCAGGTAACGTCGACAGGGTCGGCCGCTATGCCTGTGCGTCGGGCGGCGTCCGCCCGGCTCTGTGGCTGAACCCTCCGCGCGCGGTCGTCCATGGTCGTTCAGAATCCTGAACGACAAGATGCCATCGGACGAGCCGGTCGTCGGCGCGGGGTGGGGCGGGCGCGTGAGGGAGCCGAGGCCGCGCGCAAGCATGACATGACGCTCGACGCGCTCGTGGTGGCGGCCGAGCGGCCCTCAGCTGTCATCACCGCCGATCCTGACTGACGACTTCCGCCTGCTGCTGGGCGAGACACGGATATCGTGATCAGTGCTGTGACGTCGAGAGGAATGAGTCGGATGGCTGGGGAGGTGCCATGGGGATCACCGGAGCCGGAAGAGCCGGTCGAGCCCGCGGTCGTCGATGCGCAGACCTGGCACCTGCGCCTGGTCACGGGTGGGCGCAGCCGGGACCTCTGTGTGGTCAGCGGCACTGAGCAGGAGGTGATGGACCGCCTGATAGAGATCGCGACCGAATGGGCCAGGACCATCAGCGTGCGGACGGGTGAGTCGGCGGGTGGACCGGACGGGTGCGAGTCGAGACTGTCGTGGCCTGGCTACCAGATCATGCAGGACGGCAGAAGTATCGTCGTGTCCGAGCTGCCTTCGGGCCGCGAGCACCGGTTCACCGCCTACCTGCTGCTGGCTTCGGCCCACTTCCCTGACGCGACGGGTTCGGTGGTCCGGTTCGGGCCGTACCAGTGGCGGGTGCTGTGCACCGACGCTGCTGGGCGGCAGCTGTTGCTCAGCGAGGACATCGTCGGGCGGGCGCCGTTCCGCGGGCGGGACGAGGCCACGACCACCACGTGGGGCCAGTTCGACCTGTGCGCGTGGCTGAACGGTCGGCCTTCGACGATCGGTCGCGGTGAGAGCGGCTGGGCAGAGTGGGAGGCGATGGTGTCGCCACCGTCCTCCTCGGTGCTGGACGGCGAGACTTGGTGGGCGCAGGAGCCGCCGCCGCGGTGCTTCCTGGAGGGTTTTACCAAGGAGGAGGTGCGCAGGATTCATCCGGTGCGGCTCCCGGCGGCTGCGGTCGACTCTCGGGTCTTCCTGCTGAGCCTGGAGGGAGCCAAGGAATGGTTTGCCAGCGACAGCAGCAGAATTGCGCGGTACCGTGGCGTGCCGGGATGGTGGTGGTTGCGTTCCCCTGGTGGCGCTGCTGACGTCGTGGCCAACGTCGGCGCCAAAGGCAATATCGACACCCACGGTCGCTATGCCTGGGCGTCCGGCGGCGTGCGCCCCGCCCTGTGGCTGAACCCTCCGCGCGGTCGTTCATAGATCACAAATTCGTTCAGAACTCTGAACGAATTTGTGATCTATGAACGACTTCGTGCAGGCTAGTCGAGGTAGTCGACCAGGTGGGCGGCCAGGCCGGTGTAGGTGGCGGGGGTGAGGGCGGCCAGGCGGGCAGCCGCCTGGTCGGGCAGGCCCAGATCGGCGACGAGCTGGCGCAGCTGGGGGCCGGTGATGCGCTGGCCCCGGGTCAGCTCTTTGAGGCGTTCGTAGGGGTTGGCCATGCCGGGGACGCCCGCGACGGCGGCGGCGCGCATGGCCGACTGGACGGGTTCGGCCAGGACCTCCCAGCTAGTGTCGAGCTCGGCGGCCAGCCTGTCCTGGTTCACCGCTAGGCCAGCCAGGCCGCGTCGGACGTTGTCGATAGCCAGCAGGGAATGGCCGAAGGCGGGACCGATATTGCGCTGGGTGGTCGAGTCGGTCAGGTCGCGTTGCAGGCGGGAGGTCACCAGGGTGGCGGCCAGGGTGTCGAGCAGGGCGCAGGCGATCTCCAGGTTGGCCTCGGCGTTCTCGAAGCGGATCGGGTTGACCTTGTGCGGCATGGTCGAGCTGCCGGTGGCGCCGGGTACCGGTATCTGGGTGAACACCCCGCGGGAGATATAGGCCCACATATCGGTGGCCAGATTGTGCAGCACCCGGTTGAAGCGGGCCATGTCGGCGTACAGCTCGGCCTGCCAGTCGTGGGACTCGATCTGGGTGGTCAGCGGGTTCCACACCAGGCCCAGGTGCTCCACGAACGTCCGGGACACCCGCGGCCAGTCGGCGCCCGGCACGGCGGCGACCATGGCCCCGTAGGTGCCCGTCGCGCCGTTGAGCTTGCCCAGGTACTCGTCGTGGCCGATGCGCACCAGCTGGCGGCGCAGACGGTGGGCCGTCACGGCCAGCTCCTTGCCCAGTGTGGTCGGCGTGGCGCTCTGGCCGTGGGTGAGTGCCAGCATCGGGGTCGCGCGCTGCTCGCGGGCCAGGGCGGCCACCTGGTCCACCAGGGCGGCGGCGGCGGGGGCCCAGATATCGCGCACGGCGCCGCGCACCATCAGCGCATAGCTGAGGTTGTTGACGTCCTCGCTGGTCAGGGCGAAGTGGACCAGTTCGCCGACCTCAGGCAGGACGGTGCGGTCCAGGGTGGCGGGGGCGTCGGCCAGGCGGCGCTTGAGGAAGTACTCCACTGCTTTGACGTCGTGGACGGTGGTCCGCTCGATCTGGCCCAGCTCGGCGATCTGGTCGGCGCCGAACGTCGTGACCACACCGCGCAGGTACGCCTGCTCGGCCTCGCTGAGCCGCGGCGCGCCGGGCACCACCCCGGTGCTGGTCAGGTGGATCAGCCACTCCGCCTCCACATGCAGCCGCTCCCGGTTCAGCGCCGCCTCGCTGAGGTGGTCCACCAGTGCCACCACAGCCGGGCGGTACCGCCCGTCCAGGGGACCGAGCGGAACGGGCGGGACGATATCGGCGAGCGTGGTGCGTGGCATGCCCCCATCATCGCGCATCCCTGGCCCGACCAGAGACCGCTCACCTGATGCCGGGAACCGACGATCTCGTCCAAATAGTCGGGTCGTGTTTCCGGTTGCACATGAATCGGCGCGTCGTATGGTGAAACGAACGACTGGGGAGCCTGTTGCCCGTCGGCACCGGGCGCACGACAACTCTGGGGAAGTCTGCGATGGTTCGGGCTGGTATTCCGCGGCGCAATATCGCGACCGCTACGGTCTTCGTGCTCGGGGCACTGGGGCTGAGTCTCCTACCAGCGGCGACGGCGGCCGTCCCGTCGGTTCCGGCTGGTTCTTCGGTCGTCACCGTGAAGGTCGGCGCCAACCGCACCGGCGATTCCGCCGTCGCCCCGCTGGCCGGGGTGACGCTGAGCCTCTACGACAGCGCCGCGAGTTCGGCTGCACTGCCGGACGCCTGGGCGACCTGCACCTCCGACGTGGACGGGGACTGCTCGTTCGTGATTCCCGGTACCGACGGCGTGAACCGGGACCGGCGCTTCGACATCAGGCAGACCGGTTCGCCGGCCGGCTGGTACCACAACCCGACGATGACCGTCACCGGGCTGGGCAGCGTGCCGTACGCCGTCCAGACCCCGGCCCAGCTGCGTTCCGGGCAGACCTACACCTCCAGCAGAGACTTCATGGTGAACGGTCTGGGCGGTCGGGCGTCGGCCGGTCTGTGGCCCCAGTCGTTGGACAACCCGTCTCTGCCCGCGGCTTGCGGGCTCGACGTGGCCCTGGTGATGGACCTGTCCTATTCGGTGCAGGAATCGGCGGCGCTGCCGGCGCTGAAGAACGCCGCCCGCGGGATGACCGAGGCCCTGGTGGGCACCTCGTCCCAGGTGGCGCTCTTCACCTTCGGCGCCCGGGCCCCGGCGCCGGGCACCATGAACGTCAACCGTCCGCTCACCCCGGTCTCGACCCGGGCCGGGGCCGACCTGGTCAGCGGCTGGATCGACGCGCTGCAGATCCCCGGGACCCCGGCGTCGAACGGCGCCCCGGCCCAGTCCACCAACTGGGACCGTGGTCTCTACCAGGTGGCCGAGCAGCAGAACCAGGCCGCGGCGGGCCGCAAGCTCTACGACGTCGCCGTCGTCATCACCGACGGCAACCCGACGCGGTACGGCAGCGCAGCCCTGGGCGACGGCCAGACCACCCGGTACGCCGAGGTCGAGCAGGCCGTCTTCTCCGCCAACGCCGTCAAGCTGCAGGGCACCCGGGTGGTCGCGCTCGGCGTCGGGCCGGAGGTCGCCGGGGCCGCCCCGAACCTGCGGGCCATCTCGGGGGTGGACGCGGGCAGCGACTACTACACCGTCGGCTGGGAGGAGGCCGCCCACACGCTGGAACAGCTGGCGCTGGCCGGCTGCGCCACCCCGGCCGCGGCCACGGCCGCGCTGACCGTCGTCAAGCAGGTCGTACCGGCGGGGATGCCGGTCGACCACAGCCAGGCCGTGCCGCTGGGCGGGTGGACCATGTCGGCTGCGTCGAGCGTCACGGTGGCGGGCGTCACCAGCGGCACCGGCAGCGAACCGACCGCGATCGGTACCGGCGCGGCCAGCTTCACCGTCGATCTCGGCCAGGTGACCTCGGCCACGGTGACGGTCGACGAAGACGTGGCCGGCCAGCCGCCGCCGCTGGACGGCTACTCGCACGTCGCCGCGCCCGACGGTCAGCCGGCCTGGTGCAGGCGGACGGCTGCCGACGGGTCCAGCACCGACCTGACGGTCGGCGGTACGGGCGAGGTCTTCACGGTGGACCTGGCGCCGGGCGATATCGTCTCGTGCGTCGTCTACAACCAGGTGCCCGCGTCGGTCCAGCCGGCGGCGCTGCGCCTGGAGAAGCAGTGGGTCGTCAACGGCGACCGGTACGCCGACGGGCACCAGCCGACCGGGTTCTCGGCCAGCTATCAGGCGGTCGTGACCGGAGGGGGGACGTTCCAGCCCTTGGGTCTGGGTGTCACCTACCCTGGTTTCGTCGCCGGTACCGGGGTCAGGTTCGCCGAGCGCGTCTCCCTGCCGTTGGGGTGCACCTGGGTCACCGACCCGGCCGACCGGACCGACGCCTCTCCCACCAGCACGACGCAGCGGTCGCTGACGGGTATCCAGATGGGCCGGATCGACCAGGCGACGTTCGACGAGACCAGCGGGGACGCGACCGCCGTCGACGGACCCTACAACCTGGAGCGGCCGTTGCAGATACGCGCCGGGATGGACGGTTTCTGGCAGTACAGGAGCCCCCAGTCCTACCAGGACGTCCTGGAGCCCGGGGACAACACCTGGCGCATCGTCAACCACGTCACCTGCCGACCACAGCTGGTCCTGGCCAAGGCGGTGACCCTGCCGGCTGGTTCCGGTGTCGCGCCCGCCGACCCGCGGGAGTGGACCTTGACGGCGCACGACGTGCAGACCGGCCAGGACCACAGCCCCGGCTGGGACCTGACCACCCTGGAACCCGGCTACGTCGCGACCGAGCCCGTCGCCGTCGCACCCGGCCGCACGTACACCTTGGCGGAGACGGGCAGCGCCAGCACCGGGGCCTACGCCCAGACGGGGTCCGCCACCGGGGAGCTGGCGGCCGGTGCCACCGGGTCGTGGTGGTGCGCCCCGGTCGTCTCGACCGAGGACGAGCTGGGTGGGCTCTACCTCCAGGCCGTCCAGACCGGTCAGCTGACGATCCCCTACGACGTGACCCAGGTCCACTGCGCCGCCGTCAACCAGACGGCCGAGATAACGGCCCGCAAGACGGTCGAGGGCGGTACCGCCACGCCGGAGCAGTGGTCGTACTCGTTGGTCCCGGCCGATCCGGCGGCGGGCGGCGCCAGCGTCACCGACGGCGCCTGGGGCAGGCCCTACCTGGTGCGCCCCGGCCAGCCGTACCGGATCGAGGAGTCGGCCGGCCCGGCCGGCTACCGGCTGAGCGCGGCCACCTGCACCTGGGAAGAACCCGCCCCCGACGGTCTCGGTACCGTCACCCGCACCGACCAGTCGGTGCTCGACACGATGACCCTGACGCTGGCACCCGGTACCCGGGCCGAGTGCACCTTCACCAACACGCAGACCGTCCTGCCCGGTCCCACCCCGCGCAACCCGCCCAACCCGGCCGACCCGGTCGACCCGGCCGACCCGCCCAACCCGGCCGACCCCCCGCCTGCCAGCGACGGGGACGGCCCGCCGCCGCTGGCGGCGACCGGTTTCGCCGCCGCGGGTCTCTGGCTGGTCGGCGTGCTGGTCACGGCTGGTCTGACGCTGTCGGCCTGGCACCGCCGGTTCAGTACCAGCCACAGGTGACACACGACTGCTGCCCACTACAGGGCCCCGCTGTAGGCCCGATAAGGGTGTGCTGGGTCGTGGGTTCGACGTCGTTCCACCGTTTTGAAACCCCAGACCAGCGGCACAAACCCCAGACACGTCAGTCGGCCCCGCACCCTACCGGTGCTCAGTGTGGACGACGGGGAGAACGCAGCGCGTCGAGCTGGATGTGAGTACCGGAGAACACGTTGAGGTCGATGAAACGTTCAGGACCGTCGTAACCGTCGAGACGGCCACGGTTGGAGTACTGCCAGAACGTCCACTGACCACCCAAGGCCGGGGGACGCCAGATGCTGCGGATCCACAGGGGGTAGTGCCCGACGAAGTCATGGACGAAGGCATCGTAGAGCCCGTCGGTGGTGTAGATGATCGGGCGCTGGCCGTAGTGCGCCTCCAGGGCGTCGAGCAGCGCCTGCAGCTCGGTGCGTGCCGCGTCGACATCGCCGTACCGCTCGACGTCGACCACGGGAGGGAGCATTCCAGGCTCCACAGGGACGGTGGCCACGAAGTTGGCCGCCTGGGTGGCGCCAGGGCTCTCGGCGCTGAAGAAGTGGTACGCCCCGACAGCCAGATCCGTCTGGTTCGCCGCCGTCCAGTTGTCGGCGAAGCGCGGATCGACGAAGCTCGAACCCTCGGTGGCCTTGATGAACGCGAAGTCGATGCCCTGGTCGGCCAGCACCGGCCAGTCGATCTGCCCCTGGTACGACGAGACGTCGACTCCCCGCACCGGGTAGGCATCCCGCGACGGCTCGTTCCACGTCAGAACACCGTGGTAGTACAGACCCCCGAGCGTGGCACCCCCGACCAGGACGGCGAGCACCAGCGCCCCCACGGCGATCCGCCACCGTCTCGACATGGCACACCAGTCTGCCGGGACGACTGCTCACGGAAGGTTGGGTCGACGGGGAGATCCTGCGAAGGTCTTGGCAGAATCCAGGCTGAAGGCGACTCGGTTGACGAACCCTGCACCCTGCAGCAGAGCACGGTGGGTGGAGATGACCGGCGGCGCTGTCGTCGATCCCCCGCGCCAGGTGTTCGACATCGCCGACCACGAAGACAACCTCGTCATGGGCCTCGCTGTCGCCACCGCCGCGATCCTGGTCGGCGACGACACCGACCTCACCGCGCTGTCGCCCTGGCGCGGTCGCACCCCGGTCCTGCGCCCTCGCGAGTTCGTGGCACGCACCCTGCAGCCCGTCGCGGGCGGTGATCGAGCCCCACCGGACGTCGGCGACACCCAGGTGGCGCCGTACGTCTTCACCTCCTTAATAGGGAGCGCTGGCTTTGATCCCAGTCTTCGGCCTCCGGTCCGTCCGTGCGACACTTCGACGCCAGAGCGACACTTTGAAGAGTCGCTCTGGCGTCGAAGTGTCGCACGGACGGATGCCTCCCACCTGTGAGCCGATAAGGGTGCCCCAGTTCGAGGGTTCCATCCGATCAGGCGATTTTGAAGTGTCGCACCGGCGCCGCGGCTGGTTCGGGAGTTACGCGACCGGATCGTGGTGCCTGCGGGAGTTCTCGCCGGGGATGCCGACCGGCACGTTGCGTCGATTCGAGACTTCTGTCGCGGATTCGAGAGTTAAACTCTCGAATCCGCGACAGAA
>WRMB01000065.1 GCA_009777345.1 Micrococcales bacterium
ACGAGGGTGGTGCTGGGCGCGTGTTCGCCCGCGGGGGGAGGGGGGGGGGGCAAAAAAGGGGGGGGTTTCGGCCTTTGTTTTTCGTGCGCCACCTCGTACTTCGTGCTGTAACGGGCGCTCTGGGGTGGCAGAGCGGTATAGTGTGAGCAGTGCTCTGAAATGTGAGCGATGATCCGGGGCGGTGTGTGCCGCCTCGACGAAAGGACCTGTGATGTCCCGTCAGCACGTGCTCGTCGTCCTCGGTCACCCGGACCGCCTGAGCTACTGCGCCGCCCTGGCCGACGCCTACGTCGCCGGGCTGGACACCGACCGGTACGACGTGGAGGTGCTGCGCCTGGGCCAGCTCGACTTCGACCCGGTGCTGCGGTTCGGCTACCGGGAGCGGATGCCCGCCGACCCGGTGGTCGACCGCTCCCAGGAGCTGCTGCTGTGGGCCGACCACGTCGTGCTGGTCTTCCCGGTCTGGTGGTCACAGATGCCCGGCCTGCTCAAGGGCTGGGTCGACCGGGTGCTCGTCGCCGGTTTCGCCTACTCGATGAACGGCCTGCGCACGGTCAGGCTGCTCCGCGGTCGCACCGCCACCCTGGTCGTCACCGCCCAGGCCCCGGCGTCCATCGCCGGTTCCACCGTCCGCCTGGTCCGCCGCAAGGTCATGGGCTTCTGCGGGATCAAGACCACCCAGGTCCTCACCCACGGCTGGATGACCACCTCCCGCGACACCCCCGAACGCCGCGAACGCTTCCGGTCCAAGGTCGGCCAGGCCGCCGCCCGGCTGGATGCGCGTTCCCGACCAGCCCCGGCCGACCGGTAGGTCAGCCCGTGGGTCTGACGAAAACTGCGCTAGGACCGCCGAAAAAAGTGCGCTAGGACCGCCGAAAAACATGCGTTAGGGGTACTCTACCTGTGTGGATGCTCAACCTGGCGCACCCACGACGGTGCCGAGGTCGACATCGCCGTCGAACGCCTCGACGGCGCCGTGGTCGCCTTCGAGATCAAGGGCGCCCAGCGCCTGAAAGACGGCGACCTGAGCGGACTGCGCACCCTGCGCGACCGGACCGGCCCCGACTTCCGCGCCGGGGTGGTCCTCCACACCGGCCCTCGAGCCGCTCACCCAGAAGACCGTCTCTTCACCCTGCCCATCGACCAGCTGTGGAATCCGTAGGACGAGAAGCGCAGCAGGCTCTGGGTGCACGCAGAAAAGTTCGACCGCCTGACGGCGGCAGAAGTGACGCCTGCGGCGTCACAAGATTAAGAGACTCAATATTCCAGATCGAGCCAAAAAACGGGGCGGACTCCAGCCCGGGACCCAGCCCACAGGTTGTTGTTGTGGTGGTCAGGGCCCGCGAGCGACGACGGGAGCACAGCCCAGGCGTAGTGTGGACGGTAGCCAGGCGAGCGCAACCACCAGAAGCCCACGACTCCGCCGTCGCTGCGTGCATCAACATCAACCCTCCCCAGCGGGTACTCGGCCTTGCCGCCAAATATCTGGTCCCGCGCCAGGAGGTGGACAGTCTCGTCAGTCGGGTCATCCTTGGCGGCATCTCTCCTGCTGTCCTCGGTTGCTATGTTGCCCAAGATCCCTCGGCTCCCGGCCCACGCGGTCTCTGTCTGGGCTGACACCATGACGATCCGTTCCCTCACCTCCCCGGGAATCCGTTCGCGGAAATCTTCTCTCAGCCACTGCCGCAGGCTCGACTGGCTCCACAGCACGCCGGGTAGTTCGTCGGGCTCAGCCGCCAACCACCGTGAATAGTCGGGGAAATCGCTGTAGCCGTTGTCGTCGACGTGCCCGGTGTAGGGTCGGATGGTGACGATTCCTTCGCTCAGCAACAGCGTGCGGTGCGGTAGCGGCGGCTGCGTACTGGCAGGTCGGATGTCGAGCACCCACCACCACCAGTCGCCCAGCTTGACGACCCGCAGGTCGTCGTCGGTCCACTCGTGCTCGATCTGGCCGTCGGCGCCGATGCCCTGGATCCAGCGTTGGACCTCTGGGAGGGTGAGGTCGGACCGGGCCCGCCACTCGCGGGTCCAGCGGCTGTCGTGGCGCACGGTGGACTGGTGGGTCTGGCCCCACATGGTGAGGTAGAGGGTCAGGCGGGTCTCGTCGGCTAGGTTGCTGCCGACCCGACGGGCTGCGGCCAGGATGGACGTGCCGTCCAGCTCGTCCAGTGCTTCGGACGGTGGTGGGTCGGGTACGGGCGCAGCGGCGAACAGGTGCGCCATCCGTGCTGGAGCGTCTGATCGGCCGCTCAACCATTCAAAGGTGGCCGGACAGAAGGCTTGGACGGCGGACAGGACAGCGACCACCAGCGGCTGGTACACGCCCCACAGGCCGGTCTCGCCGAAGGCGCGGCTGGCCAGCTGGTGGTTGACCGTGAAGACGTTCAGCAGGCGCTTGACCTCGCGCAGGGACGTGGATCGGGCGGCCAGGGCGTCGGTCAGGAGCTCGGCGACGGCCCGGATCTGGACTTCCTCCAGGGTCGCCCTACCTGTGGCCGTCGGGGCCAAGAACTTGTCGCGCAGGGACTGTTCCAGGTAGCGGCGGTACTGGTCTTTCTCCAGCATGGGGACATAGAACGGGTACTGGATGATCTTGGCCAGGCGGTCTTCACCTGGTATCGCCTGGTCGTGTCCGGCCCGCAGCCGGGCCGAGTTGACGCCGATGACGAAGACGCACTGTTCCTGGTCCAGGTAGGTCTTGATATCGTCCAGCAGGCGTTGGGCCACGGCGTCGTCGCAGCGGTCCAGGTCGTCGACGAAGAACACGACGCGGTGCTGGGTGTTGCGCCGGGCCAGCAAGCGGACGATCTCGGTGAAAGCCTCTTTCTTGCGCACTTGGTCTTCTTGGACGGCGAACAAGTCCCGGTTGACCCGCTCTGCCGACTGGCGCCAGACGGCCAGCGGCGCTCCGACAGCGGCCAGGGCCCGTCCGGGGCGTCCCATCTGTTCCAGGGTGTCGCCTCCTGTGCCGATGGCGTCGCGCAGGATGTTGAACCAGCGTTTCATCCGCCACCGGTTGAGCCAGGACGGACGCAGCAACCGTCGGGCGTCCTGGAGCATGGCGATGGCCGGGTCGACGTCCTGCTGGTGCTCCCAGGCGCTGAACCACACCGTGCCCCGGTCGCGCTGCTTGCGGCGACGGACGGTCCAGGCGCGGGTGGGAGCCTCGAAGTACCCCGGGTGTCGCTGACCGTCCCGGTCGTGCCAGCCAGTTTCCAGACGTTCGTGGACCTGGCGCATGATCGACGACTTGCCTGACCCCCAGCTGCCGTAGATCCCGATCGTCCCCAACGGTTTCTCCTGGGTGACGATCTGGTAGATCCGGTCGACCAGCGCCCCACGGTCGAAAGCGTCCTCCAGTGTTGGGTGGTCCGACTCCAGCGGCGCGTACGACGCCGAGGTGCTGTGCGAGGGCGCGCTCGTCGCGGCGACCTTCAGTGCGTTCGTGGCGACGACGGCAGAGCGAGCGGCATCGGCGGAACCAAGGTCGGCCAGGACCTGGTCGGCTCGGGCCGGGGCGTCGGGCTCCTCTGGTTCGGGTGCCTCGACGGTCGCGGGGTCGGTCACACCATGCCTCCCACACCAGTAACGCTGATAGCGCTCAGCGTAGCGGGGCCTGGCACCGACAGCGGTGTCCTCGTGTGGGTGGGGCACCGAGGTGAAGAGAGCAGGGCGTCTTCCCGAACCTGTGGGTGCGATCAGGGATCGGCCAGGTACGGCGTCACCCTGGTGTCAGGACGCCAGGGCCGTGGTGAAGGCGGCGAGGGCTGAGGCGGTGAACAGGACGAAGCGGACCTCGGTGACGCCTCTGCCCTGCCAGTCGCGCACGGCGGCGACGGCGGTACGGGCGACGACGTCCACGTCCCAGCCGTAGGCCCCGGCGCTGATCGCGGGGAAGGCCACCGATGTCGCACCCAGGTCGGCGGCGACGTCCAGGCTGGTGGTGAAGCACGACGCCAGGACGGCCGGGTCGCGCTGACCGCGGTTCCAGCTGGGGCCGACGGTGTGGATCACCCAGCGGGCGGGCAGGTCGAAGCCCGCAGTGGCGACGGCCTGGCCGGGCGGCAGGCCGTCGGGCAGGTCGGTGCGGCGCAGTCGACGGCAGGCTTCCAGCAGCTTCGGACCGGCCGCGGCGTGGATCGCCCCGTCCACCCCACCGCCGCCGAGCAGGGTGGGGTTCGCGGCGTTGACGATCGCGTCGACCGCGACGCTCGTCAGGTCGCCTCGCTCGGCAGTGATCTGCATGTCCTCGTCATCCCGATTCGATACTTCTGTCGCCGATTCGAGAGTTTAACTCTCGAATCGGCGACCAAACTCTCGAATCGGCGTCACCTCCAGGTCGAGGACGGTGCGCAGGTCGGCCGCCACGGCGTCGAGGTGGGTGCGGGCGGCGGTGCGGATGGTGGTCAGGGTGTCGTAGGTCGCGTCGGGGGGGACGGGGTGGACGACCTCCAGGTAGCACTTGAGCTTGGGTTCGGTGCCGGAGGGGCGCACGACGACGCGGGTGGCGTCGGCGCAGTCCAGCACGACGCCGTCGGTCGGCGGCAGGGTTGGCGAGCCGTGGGCCAGGTCGGTGCGGGCGATCACCGGTGAGCCGGCCAGCATCGTCGGAGGTGCAGTGCGCAGCCGGTCCAGCAGCCCGGCGGCGGCTGCCGGGTCGGTCAGTCTCACGGTGACCTGGTCGGTCAGGTACAGGCCGTGGGTGCGGGCCAGGTCGTCCAGGGCGTCGAGCAGGGTGCGCCCGGTCGCCTTGAGACCGGCGGCCAGGGTCGCGACACGCAGCGCCGCGGTGATCCCGTCCTTGTCGCGCACCATGTCCGGGGCGACGCAGTAGCCCAGCGCCTCTTCGTAGCCGAACACCAGCCCCGGGGTGCGGGCGATCCACTTGAACCCGGTCAGGGTCTGGGCGAAACCCAGGTGCCTCGTCGTCGCGATCCGGGCCAGCAGCCGTGACGAGACGATCGAGCAGGCCAGGGTGTCGGCGCCCGCGTGGGCCCGGGTGGCGGCGTCGGCGCCGAGCAGGACACCGGTCTCGTCGCCGTGCAGAGGCCGCCAGCCCCCGGCCCTTGGGTCGGGTACGGCGACCGCGCACCGGTCGGCGTCGGGGTCCAGGGCCAGCACCAGGTCCGCGTCAACCTGTCTGGCCAGCGCGAACGCCAGGTCCAGCGCCCCGGGCTCCTCGGGGTTGGGGAAGGCGACGGTGGGGAAGTCCGGGTCGGGCCGGGCCTGCTCGGCGACCAGGTGCAGATCGGTGAACCCCGCGGCCCGCAGCACCCGGGTGGCGATACCGGCCCCCACCCCGTGCATCGCGGTGAGCGCGATGCGCAGAGGAACCGCCCCCGCTGTCCTGCTGTGGTCGTCCGGAACTTCGTCCCTCACCAGATGCGCAGTGCGCAGGGCCGCTGCCTCGTAGGCGCGGACGATCTCGGGGCCGAGGACGGTCCAGCCCGCGTCGGCCCGGGGGACCGACGACACGGACCGGACCTGGGCGATCTGGTGGGCGACGGCCTGGTCGGCTGGTGGGGCGATCTGGACGCCGCGGTCGTCGTCGGTGGTCGTCCGTCCGCCCAGGTACACCTTGTAGCCGTTGTCGGACGCCGGGTTGTGCGACGCGGTGACCTGGACGCCCGCGTCGGCGTCCAGGTGGCGCACCGCGAAGGCCAGCACCGGGGTGGGCAGCGGGCCGGGCAGCACGAAGGTCCGCAGTCCGGCGGCGGTCAGCACGGCGGCGGTGTCCAGGGCGAACGTGTGCGAGCCGTGCCGGGCGTCGTAGCCGACGACGACCCGAGGGGCCTGCTCCTGCCCGCTGCTGTCGACAGATGCGGTCAGGTAGGCGGCCAGTCCGGCGGTGGTACGGACGACCACGGCCCGGTTCATCCGGGCTGGTCCACCGCCCAGCGGTCCGCGCAGCCCCGCGGTGCCGAACCCCAGCGGTCCGGCGAACCGGTCGGCCAGGTCGGCGCGGGCGTCGTCGTCCCCGCTGCGCCAGGCGGCCAGCAGCCCGGACAGCTCCCGGGCGGTGGTCGGGTCCGGGTCGTCGGCGATCCAGGCGGTCACCTGCGCGGCGAGATCGGGTGTCACCGCACCAAACTAGCCCGCGGGCTCAGTCGTCGGTCTCGGCGTGGTGCAGCATCCGGGCGACCTCGGCGACGGTGCCCGACAGGGACGGGTAGACGGTGGACGCCTCGGCCAGGTGGTCGACGGTCAGGCCGTGCGCCACCGCCAGGGACAGCGGGTAGATGTACTCGCCGGCCCGGGGGGCGACGATGACGGCGCCCAGGACCGTGCCGGACGTGGTGTGGGTGAAGATCTTCACGAACCCCTCGTGGATGCCGAGCATCTTGGCCCGTGGGTTGCGGGCCAGGGACAGCCTGGACACCGAGTACGACCGGCCACGGGCGTACAGCTCGGCCTCGGACTGCCCGACGGCGGCGATCTCCGGCGCGGTGAACACGTTGGTCGCCACCGCCGCGAGCGACAGCGGGCGCACCGCGTCACCCAGCGCGTGGGACATCGCGATCCGGCCCTGCTGCGCCGATACCGAGGCCAGCGGCAGCACCCCGGTGCAGTCCCCGGCCGCGTACACCCCGGCCACCGAGGTGCGCGAGACCCGGTCCACCTCGATATGCCCCGACGCGGTCAGCGTCACACCGGCCTCGGCCAGGCCCATACCCTGCGTGGTGGGGACCGAGCCGACCGCGATCAGGGCGTGCGTGCCCTCGACGGTCCGGCCGCCGTCCAGCTCGACGACCACCCCGTCGGCGGTGCGGCGGGCGGCCTCCGCCCGGGAGTTGCCCAGCACCGTCATACCGCGCTCGGTGAAGACCCGTTCGATGAGCGCGGCCGCGTCGGGGTCCTGGTTGGGCAGCACCTGGTCGCGGCTGGACACCAGCACGACGTCCACACCCAGCGCCGAGTAGGCCCCGGCGAACTCCGCCCCGGTCACCCCGGACCCGACGACGACCAGCCGTCCGGGCATCTCGGTCAGACCGTACAGCTGGGTCCAGCTGAGGATCCGTTCGCCGTCCGGCACGGCGGTGGGCAGCACCCGGGGGGTAGCGCCGGTGGCGATCAGCACCACGTCGGCGTCGATCAGCTGTTCGTCGCCGCCGTCGTTGGGCTGCACCGCGACCTGGTGCGGTCCGGCGACCGGGTGCCCGGCGGACCCGGCAGCCGACGCGACGAGCCGCCCGCTGCCCGCCACGATCTCCACGCCCTCCTTGAGCACCCGGCGCTCGATATCGTGAGACTGGGCGGTGGCCAGCCCCTGCAGCCGGGCGTTAACCGCGCTCATATCGACCAGGCGGTGCGTCTCACGCATCTCGTCCGGCAGGCGGATGCCCAGGTCAGGGGCTCGGGCCACGATCGTCATCCACTCGGCCGTGGCGATCAGCGACTTGCTCGGCACGACGTCGGTGAGCACCGCCGCCCCGCCCAGCCCCGCCTTGTCCACCAGGACGACCTGCGCCCCCAGCCGCCGTCCGACCAGTGCCGCCTCGTACCCACCTGGTCCGCCGCCGATGATGACGACCCGTCGTGTTGTCACGGGACCATCATCCCAGACGACGGCAGAACCGGCGCCTGCGTCCGGCTGGTGTGCCCGACGGCGTCCAGAACCGGTGCGCGGGTCCGGCGGGCCGGTCGTGGCCCCGCGTCCGCTCCGGGCCGGGTTGACAGCCGGTGGTCCGAGCCGATTCCGACAATGTGTCAGAATATGCCGACGAAAGGCGTGTCTCAGGTGGGCACACATGTTTCAGACGGAAACATATACGACGGTCCGAGACATGTGTATCAATCCAGGTACAAGCATTTACCGGCGCGGCGGCGGGCCGTACGGTGGCGGCATGAGAGTTATGTCCAGATCTGCCCGTCCTCTGCCCGGTCACGGTCGAGCCCGGCGTGTCACCACCGCCGTCGTCGCGGCGACCAGCCTGGCGCTCAGCGCCGTCCCGGCCGTCGCTGGCACCTCCGCTGCCACTGGTGCCTCCGCTGCCACTGGTGTCTCTGTCGCTGGTGTGGCCCAGGCCCCCCTGGTGGCTGCGGCACCGGCCGACGATTTCACGGCCGAGGTCGTCAAAATGATCAACGAAGAACGCACCAAGGCGACGATCCTGGGAAGAGACAAGGACGGTAACACGATAGACATACCGACGCCGATGAAGCCGCTGAAGGTGCTGGACTGCACCACCCAGCAGGCAGCCAAGCGGTTCGACCCCCCTTTCAACTGGGATCGCAACGCCAACCGTGACAGCCCATCGATAGGCCAGGTGCAGGAAGCCTGCAACCTCCACGCACAGAGCCGGGGGAGCATGGGTCCGACCGGGGCCACGAGCAGGGACATCGTCGACGGCTGGATGAAGTCCACCAGAGCGAATGTGCTGGGTGCCTACACCCACGTCGGCGTCGCCTGCCGCGACATAGGGGCAGCGAAGGGCGGCTGGGCGTGCGAGGCGATCTTCTCCAACCCGGCCCAGGTCGGCGGCCTGGGACCAGACCAGCCTGTCGGCCAGCTGCCGGTGCTGATCTTCGGTGACTCGTACACGGCGGGCAACGGTGTCGGTGACGGTGCCAAAAACTGGCGCGTCGGTCTTCCTGGCGGGGACCCGAACACCGAGTCGCTCCAGAGCCCGCGCAACCAGGGCCAGGTGATGGCTCGGATGCTGGCGGACCTGACCGGGCGCCCGTACTGCTCCCTTCTTCTTGACAAGGGCGACCCTCAGTGCAAGGAAGCCGACAACTACGTGAGAGTCGACGACTACTCGCACTCCGGGTCGGTCACCCTGGCCCCGACCGACGAGGGCGGGGCGCTGGTCTACCCCGTGGAACCGCCGAATTTCGCAGACCTGGTGGAGGCTGACGCGGAAACCGCACGGGACAGTCTGCACGAGACCAAGACGCTGAAGCAGCAGATCGACCAGGCCGAGATAGACTACAAGATCCTTCCCGCTGGCGAAGACGGCCAGGGTGGCGAGGACGCGATGTACCCGCAAGGGGTGATCATCGTCGGTATCGGCGGTAACGATGTTGCCTTCCCCACGATCGCAGAAAAGGTGCTGATACCCCAGACCGCCTGGTCGGCAGTGAGCGCCAGAACGGCGCTCGATAACGCCAACGATCTGCTGGAGCCGGCGATGGTCCGCGCCCAGCGGCAGATTGAGCGGCTGATCAAGAACGCCTCACCGAACAGCGTCATCCTGGTGCAGGGCTACCCGTACCTGGCCAATTCAGATGGCTCTCCGCCGATCAAAGAGTGCTTGATGGACGGCGAGCACGTCAACCTGGTCAACTGCGCCCCGTTCGTCGGGAAGGGTAGGTGGACCTCGTACCAGCCGGCCAGCGAACTGCGACGCTTCCAGACCAATGCCGAGAACCGCTACCAGAGGATGGTCCGCGACCTCGAGCCCATGGCCACTAAGTACGGGGTTGAGGTCCGGTTCGTGCCGTACGCGGCGGCCACGGACGGCCAGGCGCCCTACCTGTCAGTGTCGAATGCCGTCCTGCCTGGTAACATGTACGGATTCAGCAACCCGAACCGAGGAATCACCACAGCGTTCGAGGTGGGCAACGAGCATGACGGATATGAATGGTGCTCTGGTATTCCTGGCCGCTGCCCCCACATGCAGTGGATCCACCCGGGTGGCAGGCTGCGTGCCCAGGAGGGGGGACTGCTGTTCCAGTCTCTGATCACGTCGCCGCTGTCGACCCAGCGCAGGGCCATCTTGGGCACATCTAATATAAACGCCGACAACTATATTCCGAGGCTTACCATCCCGGCGGGTGCCCTGCCTGCGGGTAGGGTGGGCGAGGCGTACGGCGTCGTCTTCCAGGCCGAGGGTGGCACCGCTCCTAGGTTCAGTGTCTCGGGCCAGCTTCCGAGCGGGCTGTACCTGCTCTCGTCCGGGGCCTTGTCGGGCACCCCGTCCCGGGCGGGTGACTACACGTTCACCATCAGGGCTACGAACACGATCAACTCGGTGGATCGGCGTGACGAAGCCACGTATACCCTCCATATCGACGAGCGTGCTCCGGAGGCCCTGCCGGTGCTGGTGCCGCTGCTCGCCCCGCTGGCGTCGCCTACGGTCGGCCAGGACTACTCCTACACGATCGAGGCCACCGGTAACCCCCGTCCGACGTTCGTCGTCTCCGAGGGTGATCTGCCGCCGGGGATGTACCTGCACCCGGATGCGGGAACGATCGGTGGGGCTCCGGCGCTGCCGGGTGACTACTCCTTCACCGTGACCGCGTACAGCACCGTCGCTGGGCAGCTCCAGATGGTCACGGCCCCGTTCGAGCTGTCTGTCGTCCTGCCTGAGCCGGAGCCGGTCCCGTCGGTCATCACCTCGGGTGCTGCGCCTGCGGGCAAGGTGGGCGAGGTATACGTCTTCACCGTCGAGGCTGAAGGTTTCCCGGCTCCGACGTTCGAGATCACCGAGGGCGACCTGCCGCCGGGGCTGGAGTTGGACCCGTCCACCGGAGCGATCACCGGTACCCCGACGGCGGTCGGCGAGTACGTTTTCACGGTGACGGCGTCGAACGTGGTCGGGTCGGACTCGGTCGAGCTGACCATCGAGGTGTCCGAGCCGGACCCGGTGGCGCCGGTCATCGTCTCCGGTGCCGCGCCGGCGGGCACGGTCGACGTGGTGTACGCCTTCACGGTGGAGGCCACCGGCTACCCGCTGCCGACGTTCGCGGTCACCGAGGGTGACCTGCCGCCGGGGCTGGAGCTGGACCCGGTCACCGGGACCATCACCGGTGTTCCGACCGTGGTCGGTGAGTACACCGTGACGGTGACGGCGTCGAACGTGGTCGACGGGGAGACCCAGTCCGACTCGGTCGAGCTCGTTATCGAGGTGTCTGAGCCTGATCCGGGTCCGGTGGTGCCGGTCATCACCCTGGGTGCGGTGCCGGTGGGTACGGTCGGTGCTCCGTACGGTTTCACGGTCGAGGCCATCGGTAACCCGGCTCCGACGTTCGAGGTCTCCGAGGGCGACCTGCCGCCCGGGCTGGCCCTGGACCCGGCCAGCGGGACCATCGCGGGTACTCCGGCCCTGCCGGGTCAGTACACGGTGACCGTCACCGCGTCGAACGTGATCGACGGTGAGGCCCGGTCCGATTCGGTCCAGTTCACGCTCTATGTCGGTCTGCCCGAGGCCGGGCCGGTCATCACCTCGGGTGCCGCACCTGCGGGCACGGTCGACGTGGAGTACTCCTTCACGGTCCAGGCCACCGGGAACCCGGCTCCGACGTTCGCGGTCACGGACGGCGACCTGCCGACCGGGCTGACCCTGGACGTGATCACCGGGACCATCGCGGGCACCCCGACCACGGCCGGTGAGTACGTGGTGACCATCACCGCGTCGAACATGGTCGCGGGGGAGACCCGGTCCGACTCGGTCGAGCTGACGTTCGTGGTCGGTGAGGCTGGGGCCCAGGAGGTGCCGCCGGTTATCACCGTGGGTGTGGTGCCTGACGGTACTGTCGGTGCGGCGTACTCCTTCACGGTCCAGGCCACCGGTAGCCCGGCCCCGACGTTCGCGGTCACTGCGGGTGCCCTACCGCCAGGGCTGGTCCTGGACCCGGTCAGCGGGTCGATCACTGGTACCCCGACCGCGGTGGGTGAGTTCACGGTGACGATCACCGCGTCGAACACGGTGGCCGGGCAGACCCGGTCCGACTCGGTCGAGCTGACGTTCGTGGTCGGTGAGGCCGGGGCCCAGGAGGTGCCGCCGGTCATCACCGTGGGTGTGGTGCCTGACGGTACTGTCGGTGCGGCGTACACCTTCACGGTCCAGGCCACCGGTAGCCCTGCCCCGACGTTCGCGGTCACCAGCGGCAGCCTCCCAGATGGGCTGGCTCTGGACCCGGTCAGCGGGACCATCACCGGTGTGCCGAGTGTGGCTGGTGAGTTCACGGTGACGATCACCGCGTCGAACACGGTGGCCGGGCAGACCCGTTCGGACTCGGTCGAGCTGACGTTCGTGGTCGGCGAGGCCGGTGCGGCGGAAGAACCGCCGGTCATCACGGTGGGTCCGGTACCCGACGGTACCGTGGGTGCGGCGTACGCCTTCACGGTCCAGGCCACGGGCAGCCCGGTGCCGACGTTCACGGTCACCGACGGTGCTCTGCCGCCTGGGCTGGTCCTGGACCCGGTCAGCGGGACGATCGCGGGTACTCCGGCTCTGCCGGGTCAGTACACGGTGACGGTGACGGCGTCGAACACGGTCGAGGGGGAGACCCGGTCCGACTCGGTCCAGATCACCATCCATGTCGGGCTGGGCAGCCCGCCCGAGGTCCCGCCGGTCATCACCGTGGGTACCGTGCCCCCGGGGACGGTCGGTACGGCCTACGCCTTCACGGTCCAGGCCACGGGCAGCCCGGCCCCGACCTTCGCGGTCACCGCCGGTGCCCTGCCTGCCGGGCTGGTCCTGGACCCGGTCACCGGGACCATCACAGGTGTGCCGAGCGTGGCTGGTGAGTTCACGGTGACCGTCACCGCGTCGAACACGGTCGCCGGGCAGGCCCGGACCGACTCGGCCGAGCTGACGGTCGTGGTCTACCAGGCCGGGGCGGAGGTGCCGCCGGTCATCACCGTGGGCACGGTGCCCGCGGGGACGGTCGGTGCGGCGTACGCCTTCACGGTCCAGGCCACCGGTAACCCGGCTCCGAGGTTCGCGGTCACCAGTGGCAGTCTCCCGGCTGGGCTGGTCCTGGACCCGGTCGCCGGGACGATCACCGGTGTGCCGAGCGTGGCTGGTGAGTTCGAGGTGACGATCACCGCGTCGAACACGGTCGCCGGGCAGACCCGGTCCGACTCGGCCCGGTTCACCGTCCGTGTCGACCGGGCGGGCGACCACCCGGTCATCACCCCCGACCCCACCCCCAGCGGTACTCCCGGTACCGTCCCGGGTGGTCCTGGTCGCCTGCCCCTCACCGGGGCGGGAGCCGTCGGGGTGATCGGGCTCTTCGCCGGCCTGGCCCTGCTGCTCGGTGCGGTCGCGGTCGTCGTCCGTCGACGTACCAGCAGCTAGAGACCCCTGACCGGGGTGCCCACCTCGACCGCAACGACGGGCACCCCGGCCAGGCCCCCCACTTCGCACGGAACCCCACACCTCACGCCGTTCAGGCATGCAGGGACGACGGATCGCCCCTCAGCCCGGCTCCACAGCGTCGCTGCACAGGACAGTGGGTGTACAGGACAGTAGAAACCGTCCCCACTGTCCTGCTGTCCCAGAACTGGTGCGTGGGTCCCGTGTCCGCTCCAGATCGCCGGGCTGCCAGCCGACGGTCTTGCGGTTTGGTCGATCCCGACAATGCGTCAGAATGCGTTGGCGGATAGGGCAAGCCTCAGGTTGACACGCATGTTTCAGACGGAAACAGACGCGTCGGACCAAGACATGTGTACTGATCCAGATACAAGCATTTACCGGCACGCCAGCAGGCCGTACGGTGGCAGCATGAGAGTTATGTCCACATCTGCCCGCCCTCTACCCGGCCACAGTCGAGCCCGGCGTGTCGCCACTGCCGTCGTCGCGGCGACCAGCCTGGCGCTCAGCGCCGTCCCGGCCGTCGCTGGCACCTCTGGTGCCACTGGTGTCTCTGCTACTGGTGTGGCCCAGGCCCCCCTGGTGGCTGCGGCACCGGCCGACGATATCGCGGCCGAGGTCGTCAAGGCGATCAACGAAGAACGCGCCAAGGCGACGATCCGGGGAAGAGACGAGGACGGTAACGCGATAGACATACCGGCGCCGATGAAGCCGCTGAAAGTGCTGGACTGCACCACCCAGCAGGCTGCTCAGCGGGTGGACAACAGGAATACTGGCCAGATTGGCCTCCCGGACCGGGACTTGAAGGAGGCGCAGGATGCCTGCGCCCTCCACAGCGACAGTACGGGGGCCACAGGGCCCGCGGGCGCCTCGGGCCAGGCCATCGTCGCCGGCTGGAAGGCAGCCCATAGCTCCAGGCCGCTGGGCGCTTTCACCCACGTCGGTGTCGCTTGCAGCAACAAGAACACGAAATCGGGTGAGTGGCTGTGCGAGGCGATCTTCTCCAACCCGGCCCTGGTCGACGGCGAGGGCCAGCCTGTCGGTCAGCTGCCGGTGATGATCTTCGGTGACTCGTACACCGCAGGCAACGGTGTCGGTGGCGGTGACAACAAGATGAACTGGCGGGGGATGAACCCCTGGAACTCGGCCACGACGACGGGCAAGAAGACGACCAGGTCGTACCAGAGCAGCAAGAGCCAGGGACGGGTACTGGCTGGCCTGGTAGCCAACTGGACTGGTCGGCCGTTGTGCGATGACGGTGCGAAAGACCTCAACTGCGTGATCGTGGACGACTACTCCCACACTGGTTCGGTCACCGCGTCGAAGGACTCCAAGCCGTGGGTCTTCGAAGCGAGCGCGTTCCCCGAGGCGCGGATGAGGACACTACTAAACAACAATGCGGTGTTCTACGATGACCTCAAGAGGCTCCTGGACGATCCGAGCGGATACGAGAAATGCAAGAAGGAGGACGAGACGAAGGATCCGGACTGGGGCTGCGGCGGTGCTGACGCCTGGGCCCGGAAGAACGTGTCGGGCATCATGACCCTGGAAGATCAGATCAACGAGGCCGAGATGATCTACAAGGTCCTTCCCCCCGCCGAGGGCGGCGAGGATGCGATGTACCCCCAAGGGATATTTGTCTTCGGTATCGGCGGCAACGATATCGCCTTCGCCAGGATCGCGGAGGTCGCGCTGGTGTTCCCCTTCTCGGAGCCAGACGTCAGGGAGGCGCTCGCGGCTGCCGAAGGCCTGATGGAGCCAGCGATGGTCCGCGCCGAGGAACAGCTTATCCGGTTGATCGAGAACGCCTCGCCGAACAGCGTCATCATGGTGCAGGGCTACCCGTACCTGGCGAACGGGGAAGGATCCCCGACGATCTACGGGTGCAAGCTGGACGGAAAGTTCGTCGACGCGGCGCTGTACTGCTCGGGTGATGGCGCGATGGGCAACCAGGGCACGAAGACCGAGTACCAGCCCGCTGACGATATCCGGCGCTACCAGAACCGGGCTGAGGACCGTCTCAGGGGTATGGTCAACAACAGCAAGGTCAGCGCGCTGGCCAAGGCGTACGGGGTCGAGCTCCAGTTCGTGCCGTACGCCTCGCCCACGGACGGTCAGGCGCCGTACCTGGCCAACGGGGGCGGCAACCCGAGCCGGGGTATCACCAAAGGGTTCGAGGCGGGTGACGCGAGGACGTTCAGCCTCGACAAGTATCAGTTCATCCACCCGACTGCGAGGCTGCGCGCCCAGGAGGGGGAACTGCTGTTCCAATCTCTGATCAAGTCGACGATGCCGATCCGGCAGTCCATCCTGGGCACATCCAATGTAGATGCGCGTGCCGACAACTATATTCCGAGGCTCACCATCCCGGCGGGTGCCCTGCCTGCGGGTAGGGTGGGCGAGGCGTACGGCATCGCCTTCCAGGCTGAGGGGGGCATCGCCCCCAGGTTCAGTGTCACTACCCCGAACCAGCTTCCGAGCGGGCTGCGCCTGCACTCGTCCGGGGCCTTGTCAGGCACCCCGTCCCGGGCCGGTGACTACACGTTCACCATCAGGGCTGAGAACCAGATCGGCTCGTTGGTGCGGCGTGACGAAGCCACGTACACCCTCCATATCGACGAGCGTGCTCCGGACGTCTCGGTGGTGCTCAAGGCTTCGACGCCGCCGACGGCCACGGTCGGCAGCCCGTACACCTTCGTGGTCGAGGCCACGGGCAGCCCCGCCCCGACGTTCGCCGTGACCGGTGACCTGCCGCCAGGGCTGCGCATCTACCCAGCCACCGGGACCATCTCGGGTACCCCCGCGCTGCCCGGTGACTACACGGTGACCATCGTCGCGTCCAACGTCGTCGGTCGGCAGGTCCAGACCAGTCTGGCGGTGTACACGTTCCACGTCGAGCTGGCTGCCCCGGACCCCGAACCGTCGGTCATCGTCTCGGGTGCTGCGCCTGCGGGCAAGGTGGGCGAGGCGTACGCCTTCACCGTCGAGGCTGAGGGTTTCCCGGCTCCGGTGTTCGCGGTCACCGAGGGTGACCTGCCGCCGGGTCTGGAGCTGGACCTGGCCACCGGGGCTGTCACCGGTACCCCGACGGCGGTCGGTGAGTACGTCTTCACGGTGACGGCGTCGAACGTGGTCGGGTCGGACTCTGTCGAGCTGACCATCCAGGTGTCCGAGCCCGACCCGGTGGCGCCGGTCATCACCTTCGGTGCCGCACCGGCGGGCACGGTCGAGGTGGCGTACGCCTTCACGGTGGAGGCCACCGGCTACCCGCTGCCGACGTTCGCGGTCACCGAGGGCGACCTGCCGCC